>DATBBB010000481.1:0-62312 GCA_036271215.1 Kofleriaceae bacterium
AGCGTGTTCCGGACCAGCGCCGCCGCCCTGACAGGATGGCGCCGCGCCTGACGGGATGGGGTCGCGAGAACAGCGTGTCCCCCGGGGCCAGCGCTGCCGCGCCTGCTTGTATGCTCGGCGCGAACGGGAGGCTCGGGATGCAGAGCTCGCATGATCGATCGCGCCGGTGGTGGTTCGCGTTGCTCGCGCTGGTCACCGCCGGCGCGGTCGCCGCCGGCTGCTCCGCGCGGTCCAATGTCCGGTTCGGCTCGCTGACCGCGGCGCCGCGCAGCCTCGACTACAAGCCGGGGATCGCGTGGTGGACCTTGCCCAACAAGCTCAAGGTCGCGGTGATGCCCGACGAGCGCGTGAACCTGGTCAGCGTGGACGTGCGCTACCTGGTCGGCGCCGCCGATGACCCGCCGGGCAAGACCGGGCTGGCCCACCTCGTCGAGCACGTCATGTTCGCGCGCCGCATCGATCCCGGCGGCCCGAAGATCGGCGATGAGCTGTCGGCGGCCGGCCTGCAATACAACGCCTATACCAACGAGGACTCCACGCACTACTACACGATCGGGCTCGCCGCGAGCCTCGATCGGATCCTCGCGATCGAGGCCCGGCGGATGGCGATGGGCTGCGACGGGCTCGATCAGGCGACGGTCGATCACGAGCGCGCGGTCGTGCTCGAGGAGGTGGCCCAGCGCGGCCTGGCGCGCGGCCTCGAGCCGCTGTACCGCGAGCTGTTCGGCGCGGCGCACGCGTACGGCCACACCTCCGGCGGCCACGACGTCGCGAGCCTGACGCTCGACGACGTGTGCCGGTTCATCGAGGCGCACTACGCGCCGGCGCGCGCGATCCTCGTGGTCGGCGGCCGGATCCCGGCAACGGCGGTGCACGGGCTGACCACGCAGTTCGGCCCGATCGCACGCGTGGCGACCGAGACCCCGATGGCCGTCGCGCCGGTCGCGTGGACCGGGCAGACCTCCGAGCTCGAGGTCGACGTCAACGATCCCACCGTGATGGTGGTGATGCCGGCGTCGCCGTGGGGCAGCCCCGACGCGATCTACGAGCAGCTGATCGATCGGCTGGTCGAGCAGCGGCTGTGGCAGCTCGCGCGCCAGCACGACTGGATCACCGGGGTCTCGGTCGGGCACGTCGGCGGCGGCCGTGGCGGCGGCCGTTCGTTCCAGCTCGAGCTCAGTGACGCCAAGCACGCCGATGACGCGGTCGCCAAGATCTACCAGGCGATGCAGGACCTGCCGGGCCGCTCCGACGACGATCTCGTGATCACGCTCGCCAGCGAGCTGCAGAGCCAGCTGCTCGACTCGTTCGAATCGATCGCGGCGCGCGGCAGCTCGTGCGCCGACTTTCTCCAGTTCACGACCCACGGCCAGTTCCAGCTCCGCGAGTTGACCGAGCTGCAGCACCTCGACCTCGCGCAGATGCGCAAGCTCGCGTGGAAGATGGTGCCCGAGGTCAGCCGGGTTATCCGCCTCGTGCCCGACCGCGATCACGCGCGGCGCACGCCGCTCGACGTGATCGGGGCGCCGGTCGACCGGCCGGTGTGGCACGCCACGGTCGATGTGTCCGAGGCCAACCGCCCGCTCGCGCTGCCGGCGGATCCACGCCCGAGCAAGCTCGTCGAGCGCCGGCTCGCCAACGGCCTGCGCGTGGTGATGCTCGCCGACTTCCGGCAGCCGGTGTTCGAGGCCCGCATGGTGTTCCCGGTCGGCGAGGCGTCGATCGCCGCCGACCAGCGCGGGGTCGCCACCGCGGCGGCGGCCGTGCTGAGCCATGACTTCGCGCATCCGTTGGCGCCGAACGAGAAGCAGACCGTGAACTGGGTGCTGCGGATCGGCGCGCCGGTGTCGTGGTGGATCGGCGAGCACACCACGTTCCGCGTCCACGGCTTCTCGCTGTTCGCCGATTGCCACCTGTGGCGGCTGTACTGGCTCCTGACCAATGGCATCTACGAGCGCCAGACCGTCCGGCGCCTGCGCGAGGTGGTGGCGCACGACGCGCGGCACCACGAGCGCCACCGGGCCGGCGAGCAGGCGCTGCGCGAGGCGCTGTTCGGCCACGATCACCCGTACGCGCGCGATACCAGCGTCACCGCCGCGATCAACGGCGCGGGCGAGCTCGACAAGTCCGATCTCGAGCAGTTCCGCGACGCCTACTACCGCGCGAGCGGCGCGACCCTGATCCTCGTCGGCAACTTCGATCTCGAGGCGATGGCCAAGAACGTGACCGAGCTGTTCGGGGCATGGTCGGCCGAGCCGGCGCCCGCGCTCGCGCCGGTCCCGCCGATGCATCCGGCCGCCGGGCCGACCTGGATCGCCGCCGCCGATGCCGACGCGGCCCAGATCCGCGTGACGTTCGGGTTCGCCGCGACCTCGCCGCGCGCGACGTCCGCCGGCGCGCGGGCCGTGGTCACCGAGATGGTCCGCGATCGGGTCGAGCAGGTCCGCTCGCGGCTCGGCGCCAGCTACGGGATCAACGCCGGCTACACGATGACCGCCGCCGGCGACACGCTCAAGGTCGACGGCTTCGTCGACGCCGCGCGCGCCGGCGAGGCGATCCGCCGGCTGCAGGCGGGGCTCGCCGGCCTGCGCACCGGCGATGCCGCGCTCGCCGCCCACTTCGTGGTCGCCCGCCACGCCGCGCTCGCCCGCGCGCTCGGCGATCCGATCCGCTCGGGCACCGCCGCCGACCGGCTCGAGTCCGCGGTCGCCAACGGCCTTCCGCTCCATGCCGGGCTCGATCCGGCCGACATCGCGGCGACCACGCTCGACGACGCGCGCGCGATGATCGCCCAGGACTTACAAGTTTCGCGTATGGTGGTGGTGCTGAGCGGGCGGAGCGCGGAGACCACGGCGGCGCTCGCCGCTGCGGGGATTTCTCACTATCAGCAAGTGATCGAGAAACCGGTTCAGTCCTCTCGATAGATCCGGAGCGTGCCGATGGTGATCCTGGATGGTAATGCCGAGCACACAGCCAAGGCAGTAGGGTATTCGCCGATGCGAACGATCGATCCGTATCGCGTGCTGTTCGAGCACCTGGCGGCCGGGGCCGCATGCTGTCGCATGATCGTCGAGCGCGACGCGGTCGTCGGCGTCGACATCCTCGATAGCAACGCCGCGTTCGCGCCGTTCCGCGGTCTCGTGCCGCGGCTGTTCGACGCGTTGACCCAGCTGCGCGCGGTCGGGCGGATCGATGTGCTCCAGCTGCGGGTCGGCGGCGCGCTGCTGGAGGTCTCGGCCTATCCCGTTGGTGACGACGCCGCCATCGTCGTGATCGACGACGTGACGGTCCGCGATCAGCTCGAGCAGCGCTCGCGCGAGTCCCAGGGCCGGTTCGAGCAGGCGTTCCGCGGCAACGCGGCGGCGATGGCGATCGCGCACCAGCGCGATCTGCGGATCATCGACGTCAACCCGCGCTGGCTCGAGCTGTTCGGCACCACGCGCGACGAGGTGATCGGCCGGACCTCGGTCGAGCTCGGCCTGCTCAGCGAATCGCGCGCGCGCGATCGGATCGCGCAGCACCAGCGGTTCGCCGAGGGCCACGACATCGAGCTCGAGCTGTACACCCGCACCGGGGCGAAGCTGATCGTGCTCGCGAGCGCCAAGCCGATCCAGATCGCGGAGGGGCCGTGCACGCTCACGACGCTGATCGATATCACCGCCCGCAAGTACGCCGAGGAGGCGTTCACCGTCGCGTTCAGCGCGAGCCCCGCCGGCATGATCCTGGTCGACGGCGCCTCCAATCTGGTGAGCGCCGTCAACAAGCACTTCCTCGCGATGACGGGCATGGCCCGCGACGAGCTGGTCGGCCGCCTCGTCACCGAGATCCCGCTGTTCATCAGCCCGTCGCGCGAGGCGCTGGACGACGAGTTCGCGCGCAACGGCCGGTTGATCAGCGTCGAGGTCGAGCTCGCGTGCAAGACCGGGCCGGGCGTGTGGGCGCTCGCCTCGACCGAGGTGATCACGCTGCACGACAAGCCGCACCGGCTCTCGGTGTTCACCGACATCACCGCGCTACGCGAGATCAACACCGAGCTCGAGCGCCGCGTGGGCGAGCGGACCGCCGCGCTCGAGACCAGCAACCGCGACCTCGAGGCGTTCAGCTCGTCGGTGTCGCACGAGCTGCGCGCGCCGCTCCGCGCGATCCACGGGTTCTCGGAGATCCTGCTCGAGGACTTCGCCACGGTGCTGCCGCCCGACGCCAAGGAGCTGATCGAGCGGATCCGCACGAGCGGCAGCCGGATGCGCAGCCTCGTCGACGCGCTGCTGGGCTATGCGCGGCTCGGCCGCGACGAGCCGCGGCGCAGCCACCTCGATCTCGATGCGCTGGTTCGCTCGGTGGTCGACGAGCTGCTGGTCAACCGCGAGCTCGGCGGCCGGCTCGAGCTGCAGCTGCTGCCGCTCGGCAGCTGCCACGCCGATCCGTCGCTGTTGCGGCCGGTGTGGACCAACCTGATCGACAACGCGCTCAAGTATTCGCGGACCCGCGCGCAGATCGTGATCGAGATCGGCCGCGAGCTCCGCGGCGACGAGGTCGTCTACTACGTGCGCGATAACGGCGTCGGGTTCGACATGGCGCACGCCGACCAGCTGTTCGGGGTGTTCCAGCGCCTGCACCCGGGCAACGAGTTCGAGGGCACCGGCATCGGGCTCGCGAACGTCCGGCGGATCATCGAGCGCCACCACGGCCGGGTGTCGGCCAGCTCGGAGCTCGGCCGCGGCAGCCGATTTGAATTCACCCTGGGGCGCGGAACAACCACCGCCGGCTCGCCGTTGTCCTCGAACCCATGAGCGAGCCTGCGATCGCGGCGTCGACCGACCTACCTCCCAGCTCCCGACCCCGCCGGCGGGTTTTGCGCTGGCTCGGCCGCGCGCTGATGATGATCGCCGGGCTCGGCGTCGGCCTCGGCGCGGCAGAGGCGGTGTTCTCGCACCGCGACGGCGGCGCGTTCCCGCACCTCAACGTCTACGTCGCCGATCCGGCGCTCGGCGTGCGGCTCGAGCCCGGCGCCGAGGAGGACGTCGCGTTCAGCGGTAACCCGATCACCCACGTCCGGATCAACCAGGACGGCTATCGCGGCGCCGAGCTGCCGCCCGCCGGCAAGGACGACGTGCTGGTGGTCGGCGACTCGCAGGTGTTCGGGCTCGGGGTCGAGGACGGCGAGACGTTCTCGGCCCGGCTCGCCGACGCGATCCACCGCCCGGTGATGAACGGCGGCGTTCCGACCTACGGCCCCGGCGAGTACCGCGCGGTGATCGCCGAGCAGCTGGCCGCGCGCCACCCGCGCACCGTCGTGCTCGCGATCAACCTCGTCAACGACCTGTTCGAGGCCCAGCACCTCAACCGCGACCGCCACGTCGTGTGGGACGGCTGGGCGGTGCGCAAGGAGACCGCGCCGGACGGCGTGACCGAGTTCCCCGGCCGCGAGCTGCTGTATCGCCGCTCGCACCTGTTCTTCGCGCTGCGCAAGTGGCGGCGCGGCGACGATCGCAGCGACGAGCGCGGCCTGGCATCCGAGGGCACGTGGCGCGATCTCGTCGCGTCCGGCACCCAGGTCCGGGAGGCGCACTCGGCGCTCGACGCCGCGCGCAAGAAGCACGTGGCCGAGGTCACCACCGCGCACACCGAGCTGGCGACCAGCGAATCCAGGATCGATCACCAGATCGAGGAGCTGCTGACCGGCGACGACAAGTTCAAGCCGGACCGCGAGGCGGCGTACCACGACCAGATCGCGCTATCCAACTCGCACGCCAACCCGGGCGACATCGTGGTCGATGGCTTCGGCGAGGAGTCGCGGTCGTCGATCGGCACCGCCGATCAGATCGCCACGGCGGTCGCGGTGCGTGCGCGGCTGCGCAAGGAGCTCGCGGCGTGGGCGCGCCAGCACACCACCGTGGACGCCAAGCTCGCGCTCGAGTCGCTCGCCGAGCTCGACCGCGCGGCGGCCAAGCTGACCGCGCTCGACGTTGAGAAGCTCCAGGCCGCGCTCGATCCGCCGCTCGGCGCGTACCTGCGCGACGTCAAGCAGCTGGTCGAGCTCGGCGGCGCGCGGCTGGTCGTCGTGATCCTGCCGATCGACGTCCAGGTCTCGCCCGACGAGTGGAAGAAGTACGGCGCGGCGCCGATCGACATGACGCCGAGCAAGGCGCTGACCGACGAGCTGGTCGCGCTGTGCCACGCGATCGGCGTGTCGGTGCTCGACGCAACGCCGGTGCTGGCCGCCGCCGAGCCCGGCGCGTTCCTCGACAAGGACATCCACATGACGCCCAAGGGTCACGCGGCGGTCGCGGTCGCGCTCGCCAGGACGCTCGCCGAGCCGGCGCCGGCGCCGGTGGCCGCCAGCGCGCGCTCGCCGGTGCCGCTACCCGACGTGTTCCGCGCCGCGCCCGAGGTGATCGTCAAGGGCTCGAGCGACGCCGCGTGCGAGACCAAGCAGGTCCGCGAGTGGCTGCGGATCCAGTGCCCGCGCACCGACCTCGCGCGGCCGCTCGCGATCGACGTCACGCGCGACGACGGCAACGAGGCGATGGCGCTGGTCATGCCCGACGAGGTCTCATTGGTGGTGCCGGTGGTCCAGGGCCGCGAGCTGACCGCGACCGTGACCTGGACCGACAAGACCCGCGTGCTGCACGTGGCGTGGCCGGCGGGTGCCGCGGCGCCGGCGTTCGCGTTCGACAAGCCGGTCAACCGCGCGCACCCGGCCGCGGTCGACGACACCCCGCCGTTCCACTCGCCGGTCGAGCGCGCGATCTGCGACTGCTGGCAGCGCGTGTTCGGGATCGGCGCGGGCTCGACCCACGGGCCGGTGTGCCTCGGCGCGTACGGTGCGCCCGACGCGCTGTGCGTGCAGCGCTACGCCAGCGGCGCCCCGAGCTGCCCCGAGCTCCTGGCGTGCACCCGCCGCGACCCCGCGAGCCCGCGATGAGGCGTGCGCTGGTCCGGGTGGTCTCGCCGATCGTGTGGCGCGTGCCGGGCCACGGCGCGCGCAAGCTGTACGGGTTCGCCAAGGCCGAGCAGGGCAGCCGGATCGATCTGCTGGCGGCGGCGCATCGCACGCCGTCGCGCCAGCGCGCCGCGCTGTACCTGCGCCACGCGCTCGACGAGACCCGCCACGCCGGCATGTTCTGGCGGCGCTCGACCGACCTCCGGATCGCCGAGGGCAAGCCGCCGTTCGCGCCGCCGGTCGCCGACACCGAGGACCTGTTCGAGACCCTCGGCGAGCCGCGGTTCCTCGCGTTCGTCCATCGCGGCGAGCAGCGCGGCCGCCAGCAGTTCGAGCTGTACGCGCGGCACTTCGCGGCGCGCGGTGACGCCAGGACCCGCGCGCTGTTCGACGCGATCCTCGGCGACGAGCACCGCCACGAGGCCTACACCCGGGAGCTGCTCGTCGAGCTGGTCGGCGAGCGCGGCGCGCGGCGCGAGCTGCGGCGCGTGGCGCTGTGGGCGGCGTGGCGGATGTGGCGGCGCGCCGGCCGCGCGCTGTCGGGCGCGGTCTACACGCTGGCGATGGTCGCGGTGTACGCGGTGGCGGGGCCGATCGCGGCGGTCGCGTCGCGGCTGTCCGGTAGCCGGACCGGCTGGCGCGAGCCGCCGAGGGCGGCGTGATGCCGGCCGTGCTCGGGATCTCCGGCGAGTACCACGACGCCGCGGCCGCGCTGGTCGTCGACGGTGTGGTCGTCGCCGCGGTGCAGGAAGAGCGGCTGTCGCGGATCAAGAACGACGCGCGGCTGCCGCTCCACGCGGCCCGGGCCTGCCTCGCGCACGCCGGGCTCGCCGCCGGCGACCTCGATCGCGTGGTGTTCTACGAGGAGCCGGTCGAGAAGCTCGAGCGCGTGCTGATCTCGACCCTGCGCACGTTCCCGCGCTCGCTGCGCCAGTTCCCGCGCGCGGTCGGCGCCCAGCTCGGCGGCAAGATCTGGGTGATCGACCGGATCGCCGAGCAGCTCGGCGTCGCGCGCGGCAAGGTCGGCTCGACCGAGCACCACCGCGCCCACGCCGCCAGCGCGTTCTTCGTCAGCCCGTACCCGCGCGCCGCGGTGGTCACGGTCGACGGGGTCGGCGAGGCGACCTCGACCGCGCTGTGGCAGGGCGACGGCAGCGCGCTGCACGAGCTCGCGCGCCTCGAGTACCCGCACTCGCTGGGCCTGTTGTACGCCGGCGTCACCGCGTACCTCGGGTTCGAGGTCAACGAGGGCGAGTACAAGGTCATGGGGCTCGCCGCGTACGGCCGGCCGCGGCTCGGCGACGAGTTCGCCCGGCTGATCCAGCTCCACGCCGACGGCACGTTCACGCTCGGCCTGCCGTACTTCGCCTACCTCGCCGACGCCGAGCTCGGGTTCGGCCCCGCGATGGAGCGCTTGCTCGGCCCGCGCCGGCCGCCGCACCGGCCGTGGGATCTCGACGATCCGGCCGACCAGCACTACGCCGACATCGCCGCCACGCTGCAACAGGTCACCGAGGACGCGATGCTCGGGCTCGCGCGCGAAGCTCGCCGGCGCACCGCTGCCTCGGCGCTGTGCCTCGCCGGCGGCGTGGCGCTCAACGCGGTCGCCAACGCGCGGCTCGCCCGCGAGGCCGGGTTCGCGCGGATCTTCGTCCACCCCGCGGCCGGCGATGCCGGGGGCGCGCTCGGCGCTGCGATCCTCGGCGCGCTCGAGCTCGGCGATCCGCGGCCGGCCCCGCTCGCGACCGCTGCGCTCGGCCTGGCGATCGACGTCGCCGGGACGGCCGCGCTCGCCCACGAGCTCGGCCTCGCCGTGCGCACGACCGGCGACGTCGCCGGTGACGTCGCCGCGCTGGTCGCCGCCGGCAAGATCGTCGCGTTCTGCCAGGGCCGGTTCGAGTGGGGGCCGCGCGCGCTCGGCCAGCGCTCGATCCTCGCCAACCCCGCCGACCCCGATAGCCGCGAGCGGCTCAACCGCGCGATCAAGCGCCGCGAGCCGTTCCGCCCGTTCGCGCCCGCCGTGCTCGCCGATCGCGCCGCCGAGTACTTTGTCGGCGCCGATGCCGACGGCGACCTCACGCCGTTCATGACCACCGTATGCCCGATCCACGACCGCCACCGCGATCGGCTCGCCGCCGTGCGCCACGTCGACGGCAGCGCGCGGGTCCAGACCGTGACCTCGGCCAGCGCGCCCGAGCTCGCCGCGGTGCTGGCCGCGCTCGACCGCACGATCGGGATGCCGATCGCGCTCAACACCTCGCTCAACGGCGCCGGTGAGCCGATCATCGGCAACGGCACCGACGCGCTCGGCTTCCTGCTCGGCCACCCGATCGACGGCCTCGTCGTCGGCGATCTCGTCATCACCCGCGGTGCCGCATGAGCTTCGTGCTCAATCGCCTGCGCACGATCGGCCGGATCCTCCGCCACTTCATCAGCCGCCGCCGGTGGTTCCTGATCCCGCTGCTGGTGGTCCTGCTGCTGTCCGGCGCGCTGTTGCTCGCCACCGGTGGGCTGTCGTACGTCGCGCCGTTCGTCTATTCGATCTTCTGATCGGCTTCTGATCGGGCAGCGCCGGATGGTAGAACGTCCGGCATGATCGGGATGGAGAACTCTCCGCTGACCCTCGCCGCCGAGATGGGCAGGCTCGCCGAGGTCCAGGTGCTGCTCGACGGCGGCGCCGGCGTCGATGACAAGGATGGCGACGGCTACACCGCGCTGATCCTGGCGGCGCGCTATGGCCACCTCGCCGTGGTCGACCTGCTGCTGGCCCGCAAGGCCGGGGTCAACGCGCTGCAGAACCACGGCAAGTCGGCGCTGATGTACGCTGCCGACGAGGGCTACCTCGAGATCGTCCGGCGGCTACTCGGCGCCGGCGCCGACGCGACCCTGCGCAGCAAGGGCGGGACCACCGCGCTCAAGGTCGCGCGGCTCAGCGGTCACGCCGAGATCGCCGCGCTGCTCGAGCAGGCCGGCGCCACCGAGTAGCCGGCCGGGCCGGGCGCCGCGCCGGAGCGCTACCAAGAACGACCGGAGCGCTACCGGGATTAGAAGATGACGTAGTGGCAACCCGAGCAGCCCTCGGCCGTGCCCTCGCACTGCTCGCCGAACGACATCTCGACGATGCCATCGCCGCAGTACGGGGCCGCCGTGCACGCCGGCGTGCACTGGTCCGCGCCGTAGGCGGTCGACGAGTTCATGCTGCCGTTGTCGCACTGCTCGGTGCCGTTCTTGATGCCGTCGCCGCAGTAGGCCGCCAGCGTGCAGTTCGCGTTGCACGTGCCGTAGCTGCCGTTGTTGACCCCGTTATCGCACTGCTCGGTGCCATTCTTGATGCCGTCGCCGCACCGGCCGCCGAGCGTGCAGTTCGGGTTGCACTTGCCGTAACCGCCGGTGTTGTTCGCCACGCCATCGTCGCACTGCTCGCCGGGATCGACCACGCCGTCGCCGCACTTCAGCGTGCAGTTGGCGCGGCACGGATCGTTCGAGGCGCCGTTGTTGATGCCGTCGTCGCACTGCTCGCTGCCATTCTTGATGCCGTCGCCGCAGCGCGGGCCGAGCATGCACACCGTCGTGCAGAACCCGTAGCCGCCGCCGTTCATCGCGCCCTGATCGCACTGCTCGCCGTTGCTGACGATGCCGTCGCCGCAGAACGGCGCGAACTGGCAGCCGGGGCCGCACAGCTGTTGCGTGTTGCCGTAGGTCACCAGGTTGGTGCCGTCGTCGCAGGCCTCGGGCGAGGTGACCGTGGCGTCGCCGCAGTACGGCGCGCGCGCCATGCAGCCGGGCATGCAGCCGCCGTACGTGCCGACGTTGTGGCCATCGTCGCAGACCTCGTTGCCCTCGACGACACCGTCGCCGCAGATCGGCGCGCACGTGCTGACGGTGTGGACGAACCCCGATAGCGTGAGCTTGTAGGTCGACTGCGTCTGGTGGCGCTCGGCCTGGAACATGTCGATCGAGTACATATCGCCGTCGGTCAGGCCGTACATCGTGGCGTGCATGGCGTCGAGCGTGACGCTACCGGGGCTCGCGCCGTGGATGCCGCCGATGTCGACCGCGAGGTGGCCGTTGATGAACACCCAGACGTCATCGTCGCCGGTGAACGTGAACGTCGGCGACGAGCTCGCCTGGTAGGTGAACGGGTAGTGCAGCTCGCTGGTGAACGAGAAGTTGTGGCCGAGGCTGACCTGCGGATTGGGGCCGGCATTCCAGCCCAGGCCGTCGAGCGGGAAGAACGTCTGATTGTTGAACTGATAGACATTGGACATGATCTGGGTCAGCACCAGCGTGGTCGGGTTGCCGCTCGCGTCGAGGTACACCGGCTTGTCATACGGGTTGGTCGTGCCGGCGCCCTCGCAGCCGGTCTCGTGGTACCACCAGCAGAACGGCATCGCGCCGGTCAGCGACGCCTTGGTCAGCGAGCCGGTGTTCGACTTCCATGCCGGCTCGCTGTCGGAGCCGAGCGTGGACTGCACCAGGCCGGTCGCCACGCCGTTGAATTGACCGGTGTGCTCGAAGTCCGGGTGCCCCATACCGGGGATGGTGGTGCCGCTGTAGAGCATGTCGCGGTACAGGATCGGGATCGTCAGCGTGGCCGCCGGCGCCTGGTTGGTCGCCGTGCACGTCCAGCCCGTCTCGATCTTGCAGTTCGACGAGCAGCCGTCACCGTTCTTGGTGTTGCCGTCGTCGCATTCCTCGCCGGGGAACTTGAGGCCGTCGCCGCACACCGCGGTGCACGTGCCGCCGCTGCACGACGGCTCGATCGTGCAGGTCGGCGAGCAACCGTCGTACGGGCGCTGGTTGCCGTCGTCGCACTGCTCGCTGCCCTCCTTGATGCCGTCGCCGCAGTGGGTCTGGCGGCAGACGTTGCCGGTGCACAGCCAGCCCGGCTGGACCGTGCAGGTCGCCGAGCAACCCATGTTCATGCCGTTCGACGTGCCGAGGTCGCACTGCTCGTTGCCGGCCAGGACGCCGTCGCCACACTGCTTGGCGGTACACGGCCGGCCGGGCGTCGCGCACTGCCAGCCGGTCTCGACCTGGCACATCGCCGAGCAACCGTCGTTGTTCGCGGTGTTGCCGTCGTCGCACTGCTCGCTGCCGCGGACCTTGCTGTCGCCGCACACCACGGTCGACACGCACGGCATGCCGGCGTCGGGGCACACGAAGTTGGGCTCGAGCGCGCACAGCGCGCTGCAGCCGTCGCCGCTCGTGGCGTTGCCGTCATCGCACTGCTCGCCGAGCTCGAGGTTGACCTTGCCGTCGCCGCAGAACGCGATCAGCGTGCAGCGCGCACCGGCCGTCGGGCAAGTGTAGCCGGGCTCCACGGTGCAGCTCGACGAGCAGCCATCGTTGCTCGCGGTGTTGCCGTCGTCGCATTGCTCGCCGGGATCGAGGTTCGCGTCGCCGCACATCGCGAGCGTGGTCATCGTGCACGCGCCGCCGCCGGCGGGGCAGGTCCAGCCCGGGGTCACCGTCATGCAATCGACCGCGCAGCCGTGGCTGCCGTCGTTGGTGCCGTCGTCGCACGCCTCGTTGCCCTCGACGATGCCGTCGCCGCAGATGATCGTCGACGTGCACGGCACACCCGGCGTGTTGCATCTGAAGTTGGGCTCGGTCTGGCACGTGCCGGAGCACCCGTCGCCGGGGATCGAGTTACCGTCGTCGCAGGTCTCGGGGGCGGTCACGATGCCGTCGCCGCAGTACATCTCCAGGATGCACGGCTGGCCGGGCGTGATGCAGACATAGGCTTGTTCGAACTGGCAGGTCGCGCTGCACCCGTCGCCCGATACGGTGTTCCCGTCATCGCATTGCTCGCCGGGCTCGAGCGCACCGTCGCCGCACGGCCCGGCGTCGGGCATGTTGGTGTCGTCTCCGCCCTGGGCATCGGGGGTCGCCGAATGACCGCCGCCGCACCCGATGATCAGTGCCGTAGCGACCGCAACGAGATGACGCATAAGGCAGCATCGTACGTGGCTGCGCCCGGAAAACCATCATCCAAAACGCGGCACTGACCCCGGCGCTACCCCTCGACAGGAGGTGCGCGTAGGGCACTGTTGGCAAGTTAACTACACCATCGCTGCGGCCCCGGCGGAACCTCCAAGATAGTCGGCAATCAACCCCGGACCGCGCTGCGGGCCAGCTTACCGAGCCACCCGCGGCCGTCGAGCTTTGCATCGCTCGCGCGCGCCGATGGGGTCAACGCTCCCCGGCGGTCGCCGCGATCGCGCGGCCAACCCCCGCCGGCGCGTCCGAGCGGCGGACATCGGTCACGCGGCGAAGGTCACTTGCCAGCTCGCCGGTCGCCGTCCCACGGCTCGTCAGCGCTCGACGCGACGACGCGCGAGCAGAGCGGCTTCGGCTTCGGACCCCTGGCGGTAGACGGCCTGGGCTGCCTCGCGGGCCGCGAGCTTTTCGGCGCGGGTGAGTCGCTTGCGCGAGACGTGACCGTTTTCCTCCATCTCGAGACGATCCTCGCGGCGAGCGATCTCACCGATGATGGTTCCACCGCAACCACCGCAGCTCGCGTCTGTCGCGCCGACGATGGTGTCGCAGGTCGCGCAGCGGTGCACCACGGGGGCGGTCACGATCCCCCAGGCCATGAACACGATAACACCCGCGAAGGTCGTCACGACTAACCCGCTACCGCTGACATGGCACAAGGCTCCCCCCATGAGCCCGAACAACGTCCCTCCGAACACACCAAACGCACCACGAGCGAATTTGCGCGAGTGCGCGTAGCGGTACACGGACTGTCCGACGAACGGCTTGTCGAGGTCGCGCTCGTCGATCTCTCCGTGCACGACCATCACCGGCGTGGGGTCGCTGGGCCGGGTGAGCGGCTCGAGCGCGGTCGCATCGGCGATTCCGAGCCACTGCTTGAGCTCGGCCTCGCGATCATCGAGCAGCTCGCGCCACGCGGCGACTTGCTCCGCCTGAGTCGGGCGCAACGTATCGAGCGCCGGCAGCACGTCGTCGCGCACGGTGGCCTGCACGGCGAGCAGGAACGCGAGCGCGTCGACCGGCAGACCACCGGCGTGCGCGATCATGTGCTCGTGATATCCCTGTTGACCGCGGACCTCCCCGGCCGAGCGATCATGGTGCGCGGCATTGGTCGCCACGACGCCGAGCCCGAGATAAATCGTCGCGATCGAGCCGAGTCGGCGCGTCGGAAGCTCGCTGCTTTCGGTCGTGCGAAACGGTCCGCCGTCGCGCGCCAGCCAGCCAACGCACATGCGGCCGACCTCGTGCGCGACGATACCGGCAACATCGTCGTTGCCGAGCGACGACAGCTCGAGCACCGCAGCCGCGCCATCGATCCGCGCGAGCTCGAGCCCGGTCGAACGCAGCAGCTTGCTGCGCTGCCTCGGTGCGCGGACATCTTCCACGGTCGTCGCGATCGACAGGTGGGCATGCCAGAGCGTGCGGCCGACGATGCGCGCCACACCGGCGAGGCTCTCGTCCCACTCGTCGGGATAGCTGCTTGGATCGGCGGCCACCACCGGTCCGCGCAGGAATCGCCAGGCACCGCCGCGCGCGATCAGGATGGCGAGCTCATCCAACAACCCTCGCTGCTCGCCGCCCAGCGGCCACATCGCCACATCCATCCAATCACTATATCGCAAGTTCCGCACCGCCAACGCGCCCCGACGAGCCGACACGATCGCCGCCGTACCCGCCGGGCGTGCGGTCAGAACGGCTTGTCGCCCGCTTCCATGACGAAGTTCGACGGTGGCATCTGCACGCCGTTGACGCTGGTGCCACCGTTGTGGATCGCCGGGAACCAGGTCTGCATGTTGTGCGGGAAGCCGAACGCCGGCCGGGTGAGCGCGTCGAGCCGGCCGAGCTCGTCGGCGGTGAGCTTGACGTCGAACGCCTTCAGGTTGTCCTCGAGCTGGGCGAGCCGCCGGGCGCCGATGATGGTCGAGGTCACCCCGGGCTGCGCCATCACCCACGCCAGCGCGACGCGCGCGGCGGTGCTGTCGTGCGCCTTGGCGATGACCTCGAGCTCGTCGATGATGGTGTAGGTGCGCTCGTTGAGGCTCGAGCCGAGGAAGGCGCTGCGATCGCCCTTGACCTGGCCGGCGTTCGCGCGGGTGTACTTGCCGCTCAGCGCGCCGCTCTTGAGCGGCGACCACGGCGTGATCCCCAGGCCGAGCTCGCGCGCCATCGGCACGAGCTCCTGCTCGACCGTTCGCTCGAGCAGCGAGTACTCGATCTGCAGCCCGATGAACGCCGACCAGCCGCGGAACCGGGCGGTCACGTTGGCCTCGGCGACCTTCCACGCCGGCGTGTCGGAGATGCCCAGGTATCGGACCTTGCCGGCGCGCACGAGATCCTCGAGCGCCGCCAGGGTCTCCTCGATCGGGGTGTGGACGTCCCAGTTGTGCAGCCAGTAGAGGTCGATGTAGTCGGTCTGCAGCCGGCGCAGCGAGTTGTCGCACGCCGAGATGATCGACTTGCGGCTCGAGCCGCCGCCGTTGGGGTCGCCCGGGTAGAGGTTACCGCTGAACTTGGTCGCGATCACGAGCCGATCGCGCCGCGCGGCGTGGCGGCCGACGTGGTCGCCGATGATCTTCTCGGAGTGGCTCTTGGTGTAGAAGTTCGCGGTGTCGATGAAGTTGCCGCCGAGCTCGAGGAACCGGTCGATGATCCGCTGGGACTCCTCGACGCTCGAGCCCCACCCGAGGTCTTCGCCGAAGGTCATCGCGCCGAGGCACATCGGGCTCACACGGAGGCCGGAGCGGCCGAGGGTGATGTAGTGGTCGAGAGGCATGACATCTCCTGCGCTGTGGTATGTTGGTTCAGAAACGAAACTAGTTTAGTTGATGTATTGTTTAATCCTGAACCAATCGCCCGGCAAGGCACCCATGGCAAAAATCGACGCGGCAAAGATCTGGGCGCTCAACTACCGGCTGTTGACGCTGGTCATCACCAACGTCGCTCCGGAGGTCGGCGCCCTGGGGCTCGAGATCAAGGAGCTGTTCGTGCTGGCCGAGATCGACGAGCACCCGCATCCGGCGGAGCTGGCGGCCGTGCTGTGCATGCCGAAGCCCTCGGTCACGGTCAACCTCAAGCGCCTCGAGGCTGCGGGGTTCGTCCGCCGCGAGATCGACGCCACCGACCTGCGTCGCCATCGCCTCAGCGTCACCCCGGCGGGCCGCAAGGTCATGACGCGCGGTCTGACCCTGCTGTCGGAGGCGTACGGCGCGCGCCTCGGGCGCCTGACCGCGCGCGAGCAGTCCGAGCTCAAGGACCTGCTCGAGAAGCTGAGCTGAGAGCCTTACAGGCGCTCAGTCCACGATGAACAGGCGCGCCCCGCCGGGGCTCGACGAGCGATGCGCGCCATCGCCATCCGCGACGATGTACGTGTCACCGGCGTCGAGCGTCACGCTGCGGCCATCCGCGAGCTCGGTGATGAGCTGCCCGTCGAGCACCAGCAAGACGTGCCCGCGCTCGCACCAGTGATCGGCGACGTAGCCCGGCGAGTACTCGACCTTGCGGACCCGGACATTGCCGACCTCGATCGTTCGCCACGTCGCGACCCCGGGCGCACCCGGGTGCGAGGTCGGCGCGATGCGGGTCCAGTCGAGCGACTGGAACGGGATGTCGACGAGCTTCATTTATAATATTGTGTTGGTTAATTCGTAATGAAGCCGCGGCGCCACGTGGCTCACGGTTTGAGGCGTTGCGCGACCGTGCGGATCTCGGCCTCGGTGGGCATCCGCGCGACGCCGCGCGGATCGCGCGCGGTCTGGAACTCGACCATCCAGCCGGGATATTCGGCGGGGAGCGCGCTGGCGTCGTCGAGCAGCTTGACGTGCTCGGCCGCCAGGTGCAGCTCGGTCGCGGCCAGGTTATCGATCAGCTGCTCGCGCTTCTTCGCGCCGATGATGATGCTGGTCACGAACGGCTTGGTCAGCTGCCACGCGAGGGCGACGCGCGCGACCGACTCGTTCACGGCTTCGGCGACGGTGCGCAGCGCTCCGAGCACGCGCGGCAACCGCTCCATGTTGACCGGCGGGAAGTCGAACGACGCGCGCCGGGCGTCCGCGGGCCCTTGCTTGTTCGGATCGAACTTTCCGGACAATAGCCCGCCGGCGAGCGGGCTCCACGGCAGGATCGCGACGTGCTCCGCGGCGCACATCGGCGCGATCTCGCGCTCGATATCGCGGCCCGCGATCGAGTAGTAGACCTGCGCGCTCTGGAACCGGGTCAGCCCGTTGGCCGTGGCGAACGTCAGCGCCTTGGACGCGACCCACGCCGGGAGGTTGCTGAACCCGACGTAGCGCGCCTTGCCCGAGCGCACGACGTCGTCGAGCGCGCGCACGGTCTCCTCGATCGGCGTCGCCGGGTCGAAGCCGTGGATCTGGTAGAGGTCGACGTGGTCGAGCCCGAGCCGTCGCAAGCTGCCGTCGATGCTCGCGACGATGTGCGCGCGCGACAACCCGACCTGGTTGACGCCCGGCCCGACGCGCCCGCGCACCTTGGTCGCGACCACGACCTGCTCCCGCGGACGCGCGAGCGCCTTGAGCGCCGCGCCGACCAGCCGCTCGCTCTCGCCGTCCGAGTAGACGTCGGCCGTGTCGATCATGTTGACGCCGGCGTCGAGCGCGGTGCCGACCAGGGTCTCGGCTTCCTTGCTGCCGAGATCGCCGATCGCCTGCCAGACGCCGCCGCCGCCGAAGGTCATCGCACCAAGACACAGCTCCGAGACGTAGAGTCCGGTCTGCCCGAACGAGTTGTAGCGCATGGATTGCCTCTTTCTGGATGAGTCAGCCGCACGCTGCGACCGCGTGCGAACGTAGCTCATCTTCCCTGGCCTGGCGCCCCGAGCAGGCCCGCGATCGAGCGGCGCCCGATCGAGCGGCGCCTGATCGAGCGGCACCCGATCGCCGCGGTACTGGGTTGGTCCGTTATCCGGATCCCAGCTCGGACATCAGATCCGCCATCTCCTGGCCGCCGGCCATCATGTTCAGGACCTCGTTGCGCGAGATCTCGTGCTTCGCGAAGCTTCCCATCGACCGGCCGCGGTTGAGCAAGGTGAAGCTGTCCCCGATCGGATAGGCGTGGTGCACGTTGTGGGTGATGAAGATGACCGAGAGGCCCTTGTCGCGTGCCCGCGCGATGATCCGGAGCACGTTCGCGCTCTGCTTCACGCCGAGCGCCGCGGTCGGCTCGTCGAGGATCAGCACGCGCGCGCCGAAGTAGATCGCGCGTGCGATCGCCAGGCACTGGCGTTCACCGCCGGACATGGTCCCGACGGCCTGGTCGTCGTCGCGCACCCGGATCCCCAGGTCGGCGAGGCTGTCGTTCGCGAGCTTCACCGCGAGCCGCCGGTCGAACACCCGGAAGATTCCCCAGCGCCTGCGCGTCGGCTCGCGGCCCAGGAAGAAGTTCCGGGACACGCTCATCAGCGGTACCAGCGCCAGGTCTTGGTAGACGGTGGCGATGCCGCGATCGAGCGCGTCGCGCGGCGAGTCGAGCACGACGGGCTCGCCGTCGATCCGGTAGGTCCCCCGGCTCGGCAGGTGGACGCCGGCCAGGATCTTGATCAGCGTCGACTTGCCGGCGCCGTTGTCGCCGAGCAGGCAGTGGACCTCGCCGCGCTTGAGCCGCACGGTGACGTCGGTCAGCGCGGCGACCCTGCCGAACAACTTGCTGACGTTGTCGAGCTCGAGGATGTGCTCGGAGGCGGGCGTCGGCGCCATGGTCACCGGGCCTGGGTGACGCGGCGGCGCACCTGGTTGTTGAACAGCACGGCGAGCAGCAGCATCAGGCCGAGGAACACGCGGAACCAGTCGGCGTTGATGTTGGTGTAGGTGATGCCGATCTGCACGACGCCAAAGATCAACGCGCCGAAGCAGGCGCCGATCACCGAGCCATAGCCGCCGGTGAGCAGGCTGCCGCCGATCACCGCGGCGATCACGGCCTCGAACTCCTTCTGGAGGCCGCGGTCGGCCGCCGCGGAGCCGACGTCGCAGATCTGCAGCATCGCGAACAGCCACGCACACAGCGCGGTGAACATGAACAGCGAGACCTTCACGCGCTTGACCGGGACGCCAACGTTCTTGGCGGCGCCCGCGTCACCCCCGACGGCGAAGATCCAGTTGCCGAACCGGGTCCGCGTGAGCTGGAACGAGCACGCGACGGCGAGCACGGCCCACCAGATCAGCACCTTGGGGATGCCCGGCACGAGCGGCGTGCCGTCGTCGAGCGCGCGGATCCACCCGTGGTGCGCCATCCAGCCGAACCAGCCGTCGCCGACCGTTCCCGAGAACAGGAACCGGGCGACCGGATCCTGCGCCGCCAGGTCGCCGATGCCGCTCACGATGGTCCGATCGGCCACGATGATCGAGAACGCCAGGGTCAGCCCGCGCAGGACGAACAGGAACGCGAGCGTCACGATGAACGACGGCAGCCCGGTGCGGACGACGAGCTGGCCGTTGACGAAGCCGAGCACGAGCGCGCAGCCCAGCGCGATCAGCATCGACAGCCAGACCGGCCAGCCGAAGTGGATCGGCGGGATCGCGGCGACCATGCCGGTGAACCCGATCATCGATCCGATCGAGAGATCGAACTCGCCGCCGATCATCAGCAGGCAGGCGCCCACGGCGAGGATGCCGAGGTAGCCCGAGACCACCGACCAGTTCATCACCCCGTCGAGCGCGAACATGCCCGAGTCGCCGGCGGTCACCCAGAAGATCGCGAACACCAGGGCGGTGCCGGCGATCGCGGTCGCCTCCGGCCGCCCCATGACGCGGTGGAACCGCGGGAGCGTTCGCGCCTGGTCGTCGTCGCTCCCGGACATCAGCTCAGCGGTATTGCCCGGCGAGCTTCTCGACCTTGCCGATGTTGTCCTTGGTCACGAACCCGGGGCCGGAGCTGATGTGCCGGGCGCCGTACACCGGGACCAGACCGTACGCCTCGAACCGCGCCGTGGCCTTGGGGTTGGCCTTGAGGGCGGCCATCACCTTGGCGAGATCGTGCGTGTTCTGCTGCTTCATGATCGCCAGGACGGCGACCGGGATGTAGCCCTGGAGATAGGGCTGCTGATCGATCGCGACCGCGACCGTGCCGTCCTTGATGCCGGCCGAGATCTCCGGCGACAGATCGAACGTCGCCATGAAGATCTTGCCCTTGAGCCCGAGCTTGGCGATCGCCTTGAGCGTCGGGTGTGCCGAGTTCGGGCCGAGCGTCAACACGGCCGCGGTCGTCGGGTTCTTGCGCAGGTAGGCGCTGACCTTGCTCTCGACCGCGGTCGGATCGTCGCCGGTGTCGAGGGTGGCCTTCTTGTAGTCGACCCCGAGGGCGTCGCCGAAGCCCTTGCAGCGCTCGAACGACGCCGGGTTGGTGGCGTAGTGGTTGACGCACAGGAACGACTTCGCGCCGGCGGCCTTGGCGCGCTCGCCCGCGGCCTTGCCGGCGTCGTACTCGGGCTGCCCGACGTGCATGATCGCGCCGAGTTGCTCGCTCTGCGCGGTGGTGCCGGAGTTGATCGTGATGAGCGGGATCTTCTTGGCGACGACCTGGGCGAGCGGCTTCTTCAGGACGTCGATGTCGGCGATCGAGGTGATGATGCCCTCGTAGTTCCGCGCCGAGGCCTGCTCGATGATGCGGGCCATGTCCGCCAGATCGCCGCTCGATGGGTTGCGATAGTCGACGGTGACGCCGAAGTCCTCGCCCGCCTGCTTGATGGCGTTCTTGACCGTGTTCCACCACGAGTCCGAGTCCGGTGCGTGGCTGACCAGCACGAAGCGAGTTTCGGCCTGCGCCACCGTGGCGAGCCCGACGACGAACACACACGCGAGCAGCCCGAGCAATCTCTTCATGACGTCCTCCAGCAGCAGGCAGCAGCAGGCAGCAGCAGGCTTTGAGAGCGCTGCGACCCTATCCAGCGCGACGCAACATTGCAAGCGTGCGAGGGTGCCCGCTACGCGCGGTTCGTCGATGGCCTGTTACTCGATGGGCGCTAGTCGATGATCGAGACGCCGTCCCGCGCGAGCCGGGCGGCCCCGACGAGCCCCGCGTCATCGCCGAGCTCGGCGACCGCGATCGTCAGCGGCTCGAGGCTCGCGGCCGGCGCCACCTGGCGGAGCTGGGCCTCGGTCATGGCGCGCAGCGTCGGGGTGCGGTCGAGCACGCCACCGCCGAGGATCAGGCGCTGCGAGTTCAGGATCGCGAGCGCGTTGCCGATCGACACCGCCAGCAGCTCCGCCAGCTCGGTCCATAGCCCGAGCGCCCACGCGTCACCGCCTTGCGCCGCGGCGTCGACGTGGCTCGGCATGACCGCGTCGATCGAGCCGCCGGCGCGCTCGAGCGCCGGGGTGCTGTTCGCGGACACGGACGTGGGCGTCAGCGTGGGCGCGCGCGCGAGGTCTCGCCGGATCCGCTCGAGCAGGTAGCGCCCGCCGGCGTACGCCTCGACGCAGCCGCGGCCGCCGCACATGCACGGCGCGGCGTCCGCGCCCCACCGGACCTTGGTGTGACCGATCTCGCCGGCGCAGTTGCTGGCGCCCTCGACCAGCTTGCCGCCGACGATCATGCCGCCGCCGATGCCGGTGCCGACATAGACCGCGAGCACGTCCTGGCAGCCCCGGGCCGCGCCGGCGACTGACTCGCCCCAGGTGATCGCGTTGACGTCGTTGTAGACCCCGAGCCGGTAGCGCGCGCCGAGCCGGCGGCCGAGCAGCTCGCCGAACGCCACGTCGCGCCAGCGCAGGTGCGGCGAGCTCGCGACCGTGCCCCGGCGATCGCGCAGCAGCGCCGCCAGGCCGATCCCGACCGGGATCGGGGCCGCGTCGCCGGTCGCCGCCTGGTCGGTCGCCAGCCGCTCGATCGTCCGCGCCAGGCGCTCCACGATCGCGTCCGGCGCGCGGTCGTCGCCGACCGGCTCCTTGTGGACCGCGAGCGGCGCCGCGCCCTCGCCGAACACCGCAGCGCGCAGGTTCGAGCCGCCGAGATCGATCCCGATGTGGAGCGTCACGCCGTCACGCACTGTCGCAGCGCGGCGCTACGCCGTCAACGCACGGCTCGCCCAGCTCGCCCGCATCGGGCCCGATCCGCGGCGTGGCAGATGGGGTGCGGAATGCGTCGGGACCGACGCAGCCGAGTCACGGCCGACGCACGTCACAGGCCGGACAGCACGCCGCTGAAGTCGTGCCTCAGCGCTGCGAGCTTGGCCGCGTTGTCGAGCCGCTCCTTGTCGAGCCGCGTCACCGCCGCGATCGCCTCGAGGCACCCGGCGATGGCGCCCTGGTCCTTCTTCGCCTGGTCGCGCTGCTGGCACGCGGCGACCTTGGCCAGGTCCGCGTTCAGCTGATTCTTGCGGTACGCGATCAGCTCGGCGCCGCTGTAGGGCTCCTCGAGCTCGGCGCGCGCCAGGTTGCAGGCACGGTTCGTGCTGTCGTATGTGCTCTGGAGCTGGCCCGTCAACTGCTGCAGGTCCGGCACCGACTTGCCGCCGAAGCTGGCGCAGGCCTGGGTCTGGCTATTCTTCGCCCGCAGGATGCTCGGCCCCAGGGCGGCGCTACCCGCCTCCAGCGCGGCCTTGGCCGACCTGACGCGCTGCCTCGCGTCGGCCGCGAGCTCGGCGACGACGTCCGCCTTGAACGCCGGCATGCCGATCGCCGTCGTCATCTGGTCCACGGCCGCGCCGAGCTCGGCCGGGGCGGTCTTCGGATCCTGCGATACCGCGGTCCACGCCAGATCCTCGAGCTTCTGCTTGAACGAGTACGCGCTGGGGCCGCCGCAGGCCGCGTATGCGTCGGTCATGTCGCCGTGGGTGAGCCCGGGCATGGCCCTGCGCGACGCGCTGAGGGTCGCCACCGCGAGCCCGACCGTCGCCTTGTTCGCGGTCTCCTGGCACCAGAACTGCAGTTCTTGAAAGAACGCCTTCCAGCTCGTCCCGTGCGGATAGAACCGCGCTGCGATCTCGTCCTTGGTCGGCGCGGTGGTCTCGACCACGACGGTGCTGGGCCCGTCCTTGAGCGCCTTCTGGTAGACCGCGAAGAGGGTCTCGTCGATCTTGGTCAGTGCGTCCGGGCGGACGGCGACGTCGATCCACAGCATCGCGGTGCGTGCGAGGAAGTACAGCGACCGCAGCCGCTGGGCCTGCGCGGATCGCCAGGCGTCGTCGACGGCGTCGGGTTGCGCGGCCTGCGACGCCAGCGAGCGCAGCGCGGTCGCGTACTCGGCCTTCAGCTGATCGATGACCTGCGTCGCGGTCGGCGGCGTGGCCACATAGACTCCCGGGGTCCCGGACAGGGTGACGCAATCCAGATTCTGGTACTTGCCGCTACCGCTGCTGATGACGATCTTCTGGACTGGCACGCCGTACTGGCGCGCCGCGGCATCCACATTCGCCGCCGTGGACACCCCGGCATCGTTCTTGATCCAGATGCTCTTGATGTTCGCGCTGGTCACCGGGCCCCAGATCAGGCCCTCGACGTACCTGCCGGTCGTCGCGCGCGGCCCGACGAAGTCCCGGATCGCCAGCGCGTGCATCGACTGCATCGTCAGTCGATCGTCCAGGCTGTCGCCGGGCGTGAACGTCATGCGGTCGGCGACGCCCGTGAGCTCGAGCCACACGTCGCCGTACGTCCTCACCTGATCTTGCCCCGGCGCGACGAGGCCGGTCGAGCCGCACGCCTCGTCGAGCCTGGTCGCGAGGAAGCTCGACTTCGGAAACAGATCGGGCAGGTACGACGAGGCCTTCTGGGGCTCGGGGATCCCGATCATCGCGGCCAGCCGCAGGTCGTACGCCTCGCGGTTCGCCGCGGTCGGCGTGGCCGGCCGGTTGGTCCGGAACTGGTTGAACACACCATCGGTGTTCGTCGACAGCCGGATGTTCACGAGGCCGTCGCGCAGCTGGGAGGTCAGGTGCTCCGACTTGACGCTCACCAGGACCGTCACCGGGATCTCCAGATCGCCCTTGGGCGCGAGCGTGCCGACTGCCGTCCTGGCCTTGTCGCCGAGGTTCGAATTCCAGTCGGCGCGCGCGAGGTTGAATTGCAACGCGATCAGTCCGCACGCGGCGGCCCATGTCCAATGCTTGTTTCTCATGCAGGCCGCAACAGCAACCGATGTGCCAGTGCGAGCCGCGCCGGAATCGCCGCTCGACTCGATCGCGATCGACCGATCGCGATCGACCTATCGCGATCGACCCGTCGAGGGTGAAGCAGTGTGTCTGCTCCGCCGAAGCAACCCGCGGGCTCGACGCCGCCGGGGTTTGTCTGTTAGGTTGCGCCGATCGCCTGGTCCAGACCCTGACGTCCGCATGGAGAGATCGACCCAGGAGCTGGTGAGCTGCGCGCTCGCCGGTGATCGCCAGGCGATGCGGCAGCTGTTCGCGCACGTGATCTGCCCGGTGGTCGAGCGCCGGCTCGCGCACCGGCTGGCGATGTCGGGGGCCGATCGCACGGCGCTGCGCGACCACGTCCAGGAGGTGCTGGTCCACCTGCTCGAGCGCAACGCCGAGGTCCTGCGGCGCTGGGATCCCGAGCGCGGTCTGCTCGAGCCGTACGTCGCCAAGGTCGCGGACAATCACTTGATCTCGCGGCTGCGCAAGCGGCCGCCGCCGAGCCCGAGTGAGGATCTCGATAGCGAGGCCGCGGCGACCGAGACCCCGGAGCAGGGCGCCTCGTTCTCGCACATGGTGGTGCGCCTGCTGCGCGAGATGAATGACAATGATGCCGCGCTGTTCCGGGCGATCTATCTCGAGGAGCTGTCGCCCGACGAGGCCGCGGCGCGGCTGGGCATCACGCGCGAGGCGGTGCACAAACGGATCCAGCGGCTGCGTGTTAGGCTGACGGAAATGTTGTCCAATCCGAAGGTGCCGACCACGTAGGGTCAAGGGCATGACGGACGACAAGCTGCCCGAGGACCTCGCCGGTGCGGCGGGCGGCACGGACGACGACGACGTGCTGCGGCGCGCCGCGCGCGAGATCCGGGGCTCGCAGGCGCTGTCCGCGCTGGTGCCGCTGTCGAGCGCGGAGCGCGAGCAGCTCGCGGACCAGGCGATCGAGCGGGCGACCGGGCAGGCGATCGGGCAGGCGATGGCCGCGGTGATCCCGCTGCGCCGGCGGCGCGCCGCGGTGATCGCGGTGGCGGCGGCGGGCCTGGCGCTGGCGGCGGGCGTGGCGATCTACGTCCGGACCGCGCGGGTCGCGCCGCTCCCGACGTACGCGATGGTCGTCGCCGGCGAGCAGCGCACGCGGGGCGCGGCGGCGGACGCGGGGCCGGTCGCGCTGCGCCGCGAGACCCATCTGGTGATCACGCTGTCGGCGCAGCAGCCCGAGCGCGACGCGCTGCTCCGCCTCGTGCTGGTCCGCGACGGGCGCGCGACGCTGCTCGATCCGGCGATCACCCGGCGCTCCGCCACGCTCGAGATCGCGGGCAGCGCGGCGGAGCTGCTCGGCGCCGCGAGCGATGGCCCGGGCGAGCTGGTCGTGGTGCTCGGCCGCGCGCTGCCCGGCGATGACGAGATCCGCGCGCTCGCGCTGGGCGGCGCGGCGCCACCGGCGCTGCAGATCCTGCGCCGCGCGATCGTGCTCGAGGGCTTCTCGCACACCGCGATCGACACCCTGCTCGGCGGCTGTCGCGCGGTGCTCGGCGGTGCGCCGCCGCGCTGCGAGATCGCCGCGGGTGCGCCGCTGCGGCTGTGGGTAGGCGTGGCCGACGCCCGGCCGATCACGCTCGCGCTCGACGATCACCCGGTGGCGCCCGCGGCGACCGCGCGCGGCGGCGGTGCGGCGTTCGCGATCGACGCGCGGCCCGGCACGCTGGTGGTGCGGGTCGCCGATCGCGTGGTCGCGACCTGGCAGCTCGCGCCGGCCGCGAGCTTCGCCGAGGTCGGCGCGTCGGATCAGGCGCGCAAGGCGGGCCGGCTCGCCGAGGCCGCGGCGGACCTCGATGGCGTGCCGCCCGGGGCCTCGGCCGAGGAGCAGCTCGAGGTCGTGCGGCGGCGCGCGAAGCTGGCGCGGCTGCGCGGCGATCCGGGCGAGCGGGGCGCGCGCGAGCGGGCGGTCGCGCTGGCGCGCTCGCTGGGCCGGATCTCGGTCGAGAGCGACGAGACGGTCGCGATCCTGTACGGCCTGATGGACGGCCACGCGCTGAGCGAGGCGGCGCGCCTCTTGCCCGCGCTCGACGCGCACGGCATGACGTACGCCGAGGGTGCGGTGCACCGCGACCTGGTGCACGGCATGCTGGCGTCGGAGCTGGGCGATCTCGGCGTCGCGCTCGGCTCGTTCCAGCGCGCGCTCGCCACCGCCGACCGGATCGCCGATGCGGCGGATCGCGCGGCGATCCTGGGGCCGCTCGCCGACGTGCTGCAGTCGCTCGGCCGCGGCGGCGAGGCCAGCGCGCTGATCGACGCCGAGATCCAGCGCGGCGCCGACGACGGCGACGTGTGCGCGCGGGTCGATGGCCTGACCAACGCGGGCTGGCTGCTGCGCGATCGCGATCCGGGGCGCGCGCAGCAGCTGGTCGATCAGGCGGCCGGGCTCGCGGTCGAGCGCTGCGCGCACCGGCTGCCGATCGCGCTGGTCAACCAGGGCTGGCTGCTCGCTGCGACCCGGCGGTTCGCCGAGGCCCGCGCGGTGCTCGATCGGCTCGCGCGGATCCCCGCGGCGCGCGATGGCCGGGTCACGACCTGGGCGCTGCGGCTCGAGGCCGAGACCTTGCTCGGCGAGGATCCGGCGAAGGCGGCGGCCCACGCCGAGCACCTCGCGGCGCGCGCGGCGGCGCTGTGCTCGACCGAGCTGGCCTACGAGGCCCACCTGCTGCACGCGCGAGCGCTGGTCCTGCTCGATCGCCCGGCCGAGGCCGCCGCCGCGTTCGCCGAGGCCGAGCGCGCGCTGACCGTGTGGAGCCGGCTGGTCCCGCTCGGCGAGGGCCGCGACACGTTCTTCGAGCGCCACGATCAGCTCGCGCTGACCGCGATCCCGTTCTTCCTCGCGCAGGCGCGCCGCGGGGCGCCGGGCGCCGAGCGCGCGCTCGCCGCGACGGTGCGCCGCAGCCTCGCGCGGTTCGTGACCTCGCTCGCCGCCGGGGCCCGCGCCGAGCACGGCGAGGCCGGCCGCGATCAGCTGTCGCGCCAGTTCGAGCGCACGCTCGATCGCTGGCCGGGGACCACCGCGGATCCGGAAGATGGCGTGTGCCAGGCGCGCGATGTCGCCGCGCTCGCCGCGCCGGCGCGGCTCGAGCCGCCGGCCCAGGACGCGCTGTTCGTGCACCCCGCGCCGCACGGCCTGGTGGTCGTCGCGTGGCGGCGGTCCGGCATCGCGGTCCGCACGCTGGCGCCGGAGCAGACCGCGCAGCCGGGGCAGACCGCGCAGATCGTCGAGGCCGCGGCGGCGATGCTCGCCGGCACCACGCGGGTCCAGCTCCACGTCCATCGCTCGCTCGCCGCGCTGCCGCTCGATCGCAGCCTGGCCGCGCGGCTCGCCGTGCCGGTCGCGTTCGCGGTCGACGCACCACCGGGCCCACCGCGGCCGCCGGGCGCGCGCTGCCACGGCGAGCGCCGCGCGCTGCTGGTCACCAACCCGCAGCGCAACCTGTGGGCGGCGAGCGACGCAGCCGGGGCGATCCAGCGCGACCTCGCGCACCTCGGCTTCTCGGTCGACACGCTCGACGGCCCGGCGGCGACCCGCGCGGCGGTCACGGCGCGGCTCGCCGATCCGTGCACCGCAGTGTTCCACTACGATGGCCACGGCGCCGCGGCGGGCGGCGATCGCAGCGACGACGCCCTGCTGCTCGCGGGTGGCGAGCTCCTGACCGCGGCCGACGTGCTCGGCCTGGCCCGCGTGCCGGCCGCCGTGGTGCTCAACGGCTGCACGACCGCGGCGCCCGAGGGCCTCGGCCTCGCGCAGGCGTTCCTGCTCGCCGGCGCGACCCAGGTCATCGCGTCGCTCGACGACGTCCCGGCCGACGCGGCGGCCCGGTTCACCCGCGCGCTGTACGCCGGCGCGCCGCCCGGCGGCCTCGACCTGGTACCGCTGTTCGCCCGCGCGACCGCGGCCGGCGACGTCCCCGCGCTCCGCGTGTTCGAGCGCTGATCGCGCGATCGCGCGAAACCGGCTGTCCAATCTGCACCCTCGCGGAGCGTAGACGTCACGACCGCGCCGCGATCGGCGCAGGAAAGGCATCATGATCGGCAAGCTTCGCCGCGCCACGGCTGGGCGGCACGCACCCTACGCACGCGCCGCGCTCTGGACGTTGATCATCGCCCTCGGGGTCGCCCTCGGGGGCGGCCGGGCGGCGGCGCAGAGCCCGCCCTACCTCGACCAGGGACTGCGCTGGATCGGCACCTCGCACACCTGCACGGCGCCCAACGAGTGGACCGCGCAGCACGTGTTCCGCAGCCTGCAGCTGCCGGCCGCGCTCGCCGATCTGTGCTTGTTCACCTGGCACGCCGACGGCACACCCACACCGGCCGACGTCAGCAAGCTGTTCAGCGTCAGCCTCGCCACCGAGCTGACCGAGGACGTCCCGGTCGTGGCGCCGAGCGGCATTGCGGCCGACGAGCAAGCCCTGCTCACCGCGCTGCGCACCAGCCTGCGCGGCCAGGTCGGCGATGCCTCGCTGCTGCCGGTGATGCCGGCGACCCCGGCGGTCCGCGTCGTGGTGATCGACTCGGCGCCCGACGCCACCGCGGGCCACATCCGGATCGGGGCGAGCCGCCACGGCGATACCCTGGCGCACCTGATCGAGGATCTGGTGTGCCGCACCGACGGCGGCGTGCGGACCTGCGCCGCCGAGGTCACGACCGAGCTCGCGCTGCCGTGGATCGCGCGCGGCGTGGCGGGCCCGAGCGGCGGCTTTACCGGCACGCTGTCCGACGTGGCGAGCGCGGTCGAGCGCGCGATCGCGACCTGGCAGAGCGACCGGCACACCGCGCCGAAGACCACGCCGGCCCACCTCCTGCTCAACCTCAGCATCGGCTGGGAGCACACCGCTCAGATCGCCGATTGCTCGACCCTGCCGGCTGCCAGCCTCGGGCCGCCGGCGCGCGCGGTGCGCGGCATCCTGCAACAGGCGGCGACGCTCGGCGTGGTGCTCGTCGCCGCGGCCGGCAACGACTCTGGTGGGCCGTCGCCGCGCACCGGCCTGGTCTGCCCCGGCCGCTACCAGGCGGTGAAGCAGGACAGCGATCCGACGCAGTCGCTGGTGATCGCGGTCTCCGGCCTCGACTATCAGGATCACCCGCTCGAGACCGTGCGGCCGCTCGGCGTCACCGGGATCGCCGGCCTCGGGCTCGGTGGTGTGGCGTGGGATCCGGCCGATCCGCCGCCGCCGATGCTGATCGGCTCATCGGTCTCGACCGCCGTGGTCTCGGCGATCAGTGCGCTGGTGTGGGCCTATCAGCCCGGCGCGACCACGGGGCAGCTCACTCATGCGCTGTATGACGGCGGCCGCGATGTCGGCAGTGCGAATGAATGTCCGCTGGCGATCCCAGAATGCCGATCTCGCCGTGCATCGGTGTGTGGCGCGTTGCATGCACTCGGCGCGTCGATCCAGTGTACGCCGCCCGCGCCGCGGGCCGCGAGTTGCCCCGCGCTGCCGGTCCAGGTTGCCGCGCTCGCCGCGGACTACACCGCGGTGGTGCCGGTGGCCGGTACGCCGGTCTCGCTGTCCAGCCTGCCGCGTTACCTGGCGCCGAGCGTGCAAGTCTCGCCGTCGGTGTTCCCGATGCCGATCTCGGGCACATGCCCGACGTGCTGGTCGGCGACCTCGGCGTCCGCGCCGTCGCCGGCGTTCGTGCTGCCCGCGGTCGGGCAGGACCTGGCCGACGCCGTGCTCGTGGTCCGGCTGACCGACAGTAGCTTGCACGCGCTGGCGCTCGGCTCGCTGACCGCGAGCACGCCGTCGTATGCCTTCCTGCTGCCGCTCGGCTGGGTCGTCCAGTCGGCCTACCTGACTGGCTATGACGACAATCTGTATTCGGTGACCGAGCAGCTCTTCGTCCAGCCATAGAATTGCCCTCGATCTGGCAAAAATCGGCACGCCCCGTGTCCAGGCGCGACCCCCGATCGTCGTAAGCCCTCACGTCCGCGTCCCGGGCTGGGTCGCGGACAGTCCACCAGGGGAGCATTCATGTCCAGGTACGTCCAGCGTTCACGGCGCGCGGCTCGTTCGCGTCGATCCTATGTAGTTGCCGGCCTCGTGCTGCTCGGCGCGGGAGCCGCCGGCACGGCGGTCGCGCAATCGCGCGGCTCGGCGGGGCTCGCGCCGTTCGTCGGCAAGGCCGACGCGGTGCAAGATCAATATATCGTCGTGTTTGCGCCGGGCACGTCGCGCAATACCGTGCTCGCCGGCGAGGACGCCGCGAAGAGCGCCGGCGCCACGATCGGCTTCACCTACGCCGCCGCGCTGCCCGGGTTCAGCGTCAGCGCGCCGGCGAGCGCGCTCGACAAGCTGCGCGCGATCACCGGCGTGAGCTATGTCGAGGCCGACGCCGTGGTCTCGATCAACCTCGTGGAGTCGTCGCCGCCGCTCGGCCTCGATCGCACCAGCGAGCGCCTGCTGCCGCTCGATGCCCGCTACACGTACAGCCAGGACGGCACGGGCGTCCACGCCTATGTCATCGATACCGGTATCCGGATCACGCACGCCGAGCTCGCGCCGCGCGCCACCGGCGTGTTCACGTCGATCAGCGACGGCAACGGCACCAACGACTGCCACGGCCACGGCACCCACGTCGCGGGCACGATCGGCGGCACGACCTACGGCATTGCCAAGAACGTCAACCTGCACGCCGTGCGCGTGCTCGATTGCTCGGGCAGCGGCACGGTGTCGGGCGTGATCGCCGGCGTCGACTGGGTGACGATGAACGCGATCCACCCCGCGGTCGCGAACATGAGCCTCGGCGGCGGCCTGTCGGCCTCGCTCGATACGTCGGTCACCAACTCGATCGCCTCGGGCGTGACCTACGCGGTCGCGGCCGGCAACTCGGCGGCCAACGCGTGCGGCGCCTCGCCGGCCGATGTTCCGACGGCGATCACGGTCGGCAGCATCAACCCCACCAACGACACGCGCTCGAGCTTCTCGAACTTCGGCTCGTGCCTCGATCTGTTCGCGCCGGGCGAGAACATCCTGTCGTCGTGGAACACCAGCGACAGCGCGACGATGGTGCTCAACGGCACGTCGATGGCGACCCCGCACGTCACCGGCGTGGCGGCGCTCTACCTGCAAGGCCACGTCGCGGCGAGCCCCGCGACCGTGCTCGCTGCGATCAACTACGCCGCCGACGTCTCGACCACGGCGGGCTGGCCGGGCGTGATCGGCGCCGGCGCGGGCTCGCCCAACGAGCTGCTGCACTGGGGCTCGGTCAACACCGGCCACGATGACGGCGATCCGCACCTCATCAACGCGAGCGGGATCGCGATGGACTACCAGCCCGCCGGCGAGTTCGTGCTGCTGCGCGACGGCAACGGCACGCAGATCCAGACCCGGCAGACGCCGGTCGAGACCACGACGCTGCCGCTGACCAATGCGTATACCGGATTGACCAGCTGCGTGAGCCTCAATACCGCGGTTGCCGCGCGCGTTGGCACCCATCGCGTGAGCTACGAGCCGAACGTCAGCGGCGTGCCCGATCCGTCGGGCCTGCAGCTGCGGATCGACGGCGTGCTGACCACGCTGGGCGCCGGCGGCCTGAACCTGGGGCCCGGTGGCCACGTCGGCATCGCCGGGGCCGGTGTGTTGACCCTCGACTTCCCCGACGGCACGCAGCTGATCGTCACGCCGTACTGGTGGCCGAGCGAGAGCCGCTGGTATCTCAACGTCGCCGCGTATCACACCACCGCGACCGAGGGCGTCGATGGCCTGCTCGCGCCGGGCAGCTGGTTGCCGGCGCTGCCGGGCGGTGGCTCGATGGGGCCGCAGCCGCCGGCGCTGCACCAGCGCTACATCGATCTCAACAACACGTTCGCCAACGCGTGGCGCGTGACCTCGGCGTCGACCCTGTTCGACTACGCGCCCGGGACCTCGACGGCGACGTTCACGTTCCCGAGTTGGCCGCTCGAGCACGGCCCGTGCATGCTGCCCGACAGCGACACGGCGCCGGTCGAGCCGCTCGATCCGGCGACCGCCCAGAAGGTGTGCAGCGTGATCCTCGATCCCACGCGGCGGATCAGCTGCATCAGCGACGTCATGGTCACCGGCGAGGTCGGGTTCGCCACCTCGCACAAGGTGAGCGAGACCCTCGACCTCGGCTCGACCCAGACCCAGCTCGACGACGCCAAGGACCAGACCGCGCCGGGCGAGGCCACGACGTTCACCGCCACGGTGGTCAAGAACGCCGCGCCCGCCGCGATCCCGACCGGCACCGTGCAGTTCGCGCTCGACGGCAAGGACACCGGCGCGCCGGTCAAGCTCGACGGCCGCGGCCAGGCGGTATGGCAGAACGCGCCGCTCGAGACCGGCGTGCACCAGATCGGCGCGCGCTACCTCCCGGCGCAGGGCAGCGTGTACCTCGCGAGCACGAGCCTCGCGGTGACCCACACCGTTCGCTAGCACCGGGACAGCGAGCGAGAATCTTTCGATTCCCCGCTCTCTGTCGATCGGCTTTGCTCGACGAGAGACTTCGGTCTTGCCTATCCGGCACGAGCTTGATTTCTCGATCTCAGGGTGCCACGCGCCAGGGCGAGGTGCTGTCCCAGGTCCGCAGCGCCGCGCTCGCCCATGCCGAGGTCTTGTCGGTGTGACACGACGTGCACGGGTTCGGTACCTTCGCCTGGTCGGTCAGCGACGGCGGGATGAACCGCATGGTGTGGCTACGGACCATCACGTCGCCGATCGTCTGCTCGATCTTCGGCATGTGACACGCCACGCACTCGCTACCGGGCGAGCCGGCGCGATGGTGGGTGTGCGCCTCGAGCGTCCTGGCGCGCGGGCCGATGTTGCTGCCGGGCTGATGGCAGCGTCCGCACACGTTGCTCGCCGGCAGCACGAGCTGCGCCGGGTTCGGCGTGCCGTGGACGTCGTGGCAATCCGCGCACACGACGTCGTGGCGGTACATCTGGCTCTGCACGAAGTCGTTGCCCTGCATGCGATTCTTGTGCGCCGTGCCGTCGGCGAAGTGGGTGAACGTGGCGTCGCCCGGCTTGTGCTCCTCGAGCTGCCAGAAGTCACGCAGCTTCAGGCCAACGCGGAACCCGACCGGCCAGTCGAACATCCGGCCTTCGATCGGGTTGCGGAGCGGCCGGCCCTGCGAGTGGCACTGGATGCACACGTCGTTGGCGGCCACGGGATCGAGCCGGGCCGGGTTCACGATGTTCGCGCGGATCGGCGTGCGAACATGATCCGCGCCGGGGCCGTGGCAGCGCTCGCAGCCGACGTTCCATTCGCTGACCTGCTTGGTCCGCACGTCGTAGCTCACCGAATGGCATCCATCGCACAGTGGCCCGGTCGGTCGCTGCGCGTTGTCCTTCGGGTAGTACGGCACCCACCAGTCGGCGTCATCGGGGACGTGATACGCGCGCCACTGCTTGTGGGTGACATCCCACTGCGCCGGCAAGGGGACGTAGTCATCCCCGACGCGCTGGAAGTAGCGCTGCTTCCAGCGGCTGCCGTACACGAACGCGATGTCGGCCACGCCGAACGTCACCAGCGGATCCGGCGTGCGGAGATCGGGGATGATCGCGTCCGGATGCTGGCGTGGATCGCGCACGACGTTCGCCATCGGCGTGACCTTCCAGCGGTCGTAGATCGCGGCATGGCACGGCCGGCACGCCGGCGAGCCCACGTAGGTCAGCGACGGCGGCGCCAGGGCGACGCTCGGCGACGGCACGGGTTGCGCCGCATGCGTACCACCGCACGCCGCCAGCGCGATCAGCATGCGTCCTGCGACCCGCATCAGATCGCCACTGCCCACGTGAAGCCGAGCCGGACGCCGACCCCGAACGCGCCGTGCTCGCGCTCGAGCAGGACCGCTCCGTCGAAGCTCAGCTCCTTGTGCTTCTGCCAGATCACGCCCGCCAGCGCCGACGCCGCATTCTCGCGGTCACCCTCGTGCGCGATCAGCAGCTCGGTCACCGGCCGCACCACCCAGTCGCCCGGGCCTTCGCCGATCACGCTCGCAAACCCGCCGAGCTGGTGCGCTCGCTGGTAGAGCCCCGTTGCGTTGAGGTGCACCGTCACACTGTCCCAGTGCTGCGAGGCGATCGCGGTGGCGATCCAGCCGAAGCCGGAGCCGCGCACCGGCACGTCGGGCAGCAGCACGCCGGTCTCGAGGGCCAGGCTGGGACCGGCCTTGTCCTGCAAGCTGCCGTTGCGCAGCACGTGCTTGACCAGCACGTCGCTCGCGAGCAGCGAGCTACCGCTCCCGATCACACCGTCCAGATCGAGCACCAGCTCGAAGCCGGCGGCGACCCCGTAGTTGACCACGCTGCCCGGCGTGTACGTGGTCGCGCCCTGCAGCCGCTCGAGCTGCGCCGGCCCGACCTCGAGCTCGAGATCGCCGGTGGTCGCAACATCAGCGTCGGTCCCATCGAACGGCCGATAGGCGTGCGCCACCGGCACGCTCGACAGGCTGACTACGCTGGCCGCGCCGACCACGATGATGACCCAGCGATGCATCACTGCCTCCCGTAGAGCTTGTGCAGATCCTCGAACAGCGCGCCGCCGCGCGCGACGCGCTCGTCATCATCGGCCGCGGACAGCGCGAGCGCCGAGATCGCGCGCGCGACGCCGTCGGCGTCCGGCCGGCCGGCCGGCCGGCCGAACTTGCCGTCCTTGAGATCGATGTCGTGCACGATCTCGGCATCGAACATATCGAACCGCAGCTCGCCGGGGCGCGGCGTGTAGTCCTTCCCGGACACGAACACGAACCGCGCGGCTGGATCGATGAAGCGCCGGATCAGCCAGGTACACGCGATGCGATCGACAATGTAGCAGTTGCATCATATGAGATGCAACTGTGACCTGCCAGTCGGCGGGGCGGGTCCGCGCTGCGGTCACACCCCGAGCGCGGCCTTGAACGCCGTGAGCACGCGCCGGCTGATCCGGGCCGCCTGGCCGTCGTCGAGCTCTGCGACGTGCTGGCCGTCCTCGGCGCGTACGGTGCGCACGCGCGCGATGTTGATCAGCTCGCCGCGGTGGACGCGCATGAAGCCCAGCGGCTCGAGGCGGGCGGCGAGCGCGCTGAGCGGCTCCTGGGTCAGGTGCTCCTCGTCGCCGGAGCGGAACAGGGTGTACTTGTCGCTGGCCCAGAACCGGCTGACCTCGCGCGCGTCGAACAGCCGCAGCGCGCCGCGATCGACCACGACGATCCGCGTGCTGGGGGCCGGTGGCTCGCCGGGCCGCGGCGCCGCGAGCCGGGTGAGGACGTCGGTCGTGGCCGGGGCATCGCCGGCGCGCCGGTCCGCGTCGCTGCGCCGCCGCGCGCGCTCGATCGCGGCGGCCAGCCGCTCGGGGCGCACCGGCTTGACCAGGTAGTCGACGGCGTCGAGCTCGAACGCGCGCACCGCGAACTCGGCGTGCGCGGTGACGAACACGATCGGCGGCAGGTCGGCGTAGCGCGCCGCGAGCGCGAGGCCGCCCATGCCGGGCAGCTGGATGTCGAGCAGCACGAGCTCGGGGCCGAGCGCGGCGATCTGGGCGAGCGCGGTGTCGGCGTCCGCCGCTTCGCCGGCGACCGTGACGTCGGCGAGCGCGGCGAGCATCCGGACCAGCCGGCGCCGGGCCGGCGCCTCGTCATCGACCACGAGCACCCTCATGGCCCCGGCTCGCGGAACGGCAGCTCGAGGCACACGTGGTAGCCGCCGCTCGGCCCGCGCCCGGTGGTCATCCGGCCCTCGCCGCCGTAGAGCAGCGCCAGCCGGGTGGTGAGATCGGCCATCGACGTGCGGGTCCCGCCGTGGCTCGAGCCCTCCGGGCCAGGGCCGTCGTCGAGCACCTCGATGCGCACCACGCCGCCGGCGCGGCGCGCCCGGACCTCGACCACGCCGCCCAGCGGCCGGCTCGACACGCCGTGCAGGACGGCGTTCTCGACCAGCGGCTGCACGATCAGCGGCGGCACCAGGGCGGTCGCCGCGGCGGGCTCGAGCTCGACCGACCAGCGCAGCCGGGTCCCGAACCGCGCGGCCTGGACCTCGAGGTAGTCGCGCACGATCGCCAGCTCGCGGGCCAGCGCCACCTCGCGCGCGGGCGAGGTCTCGAGCGCGTAGCGTACGATGTCGGCGATCCGCTCCAGCGTCCGCTCGGCGAGCTCCGGATCCTCGGGGATCAGGCTCGCCACGGTGTTGATGCTGTTGAAGAAGAAGTGCGGGTTGGTGCGGGCCTGCAGCGCCTGGAGCTGCGCCTCCAGCGCCGCCTGGCGCTGCGCGCGCTCGACGGCCTCGGCCGCCTGGGCGCGGCCCTTCAGCTCCTGGACCAGCAGCGCGGGCAGCACGAACGCCCACGTGATGACCACGCTGACGATCAGGAAGCCGACCAGCGGGGTCGGCTCGTCGCTGCACACGGCGTTGAGCGGGTGGATGGCGGTGCCGGTGACCAGCGCGATCACCGTGGTGACCCCCGCGTGCACGGCGAACCGCAGCGGCCGGTGGCGCAGGCGCGCGATCCAGCGCGGCACCCGGGTCTCGTACAGCGCGTGGCACGCGAGCGGGATGGCGGTGAACGGGATGTACATCGCCGCGATGTGGCGAGCCACGGCCGGCCACGGCAGCTCGAACAACCCGCGCACCAGCAGCGGCGCCGACAGGATCGGCGCGATCAGGTAGAGCCAGCCGAGCTCGCGCGGTAGCCGCAAGCTGTCGTCGGTCACCGGCATGGCGCGCAGCATACCCTGCGCCCTCGCCACGGCGGGCCCCGGGCTGCGATCGCGCGGCGGGCGGTGGCTCACCGCGCACCGGCCGCGATCCACGCCACGATGATCGCGCGATCCGCATCACGCAGCGGCTCCCCGAACGGCATCTGCGCGCCGCAGCCGAGCGCCGGATCGCAGCTCGCCCCGCAGAGCTCGCCGGAGATCTTCAGGGCGAGCCAGCTGCGATCCGGATCGCCGGGGGTCACGAGATCCATCGTCGGGTTCTGCACCGCCGGCACCCCCACCGTCGCCGCCAGCCAGGCGGTCGAGGTGACGTCGAGGACGAGCCCGCCCGCCCCGGGCGCGCGCAGGTGGCAGCCACCGAGGGCACAGTCCTGCGCCAGGATCGCCTGCACGTCGGCGGTCGTGGCATGCGCCGGCGCCGGGCCGGCGAGCTCGCTCGGGGTGGCGCAGCCGGCGGTGTCGGCCCCGCACGCCGCGGCGCACAGGCAGAGCACGAGGCACGTGTATCGCAGCGCGGTCATGGCAGCGTGTTCGAGTGGCAGGTCGCGCACGTGCTGGTGATGACGCCGGCCCCGGCCAGATCCGCCGGCTGCGCGCCGCTGAGCCGCCGCTCCACGAGTGGCGCGAGCGGCCACGTCGCGTAATCCGTGGCGCCCTTGAGCGCGCTGTAGTAGGCGCGCGCGGCGTCCGCGTTGCCGGTGATCGCGTGGAGGTCGGCGAGGATGAGCAGCTCGCCGGGCGAGCCGTGCGGCGCGTGGTAGCCGCTGTAGCACTCGCGCTGCGCGAGCATGCCCGCGTTCTGCTTCGCGACGTAGGCGGCGGCGTCGCCGCCGGCGCGGTCGAGCGGGCCGGCGTTGCAGTCCTCGAGCAGCGCGTACATGTCGTCGAGCGCCTTCGCGGCGTTCTGCATATGCAGATCACCGATCACCGCGATCAAGCCGGTCGCGATCTGGTTGTTCATCACCGCGGTCGCGAACCGCGGTCCGCCGTCGGCGACGTCGCCCTGCGACAGCTCGACGCTCGCGAGCAGGCCGCCGTCGAACCCGAGGTAGAACGGATCGGTGAGGTGGGCCAGCCCCTGCTCGAGGTACGGCGTCGCCGGCGCCAGGTTGAACGCGGGCGGCGGCGTGCCGCCGGCGAGCGCCTGGAGCACGGCGTTCGGGGCCATGAACGAGCTCACCGCGATCAGGAACGCGCTGTAGCCGTTGCTCGGATCCGCGGCGACGTCGGTGACGAGCTGGCTCGCCACCGCGGCGCGGCCGGCTTCATCGGCGTCGCGGACCGCGACCCAGAACGCGCTCTCGTGCGCGTCCGGCGTGCCCTTGAACACCTGGTTCGAATCCTCGATGCCGGGCCGCAGCGCCGGCGCCGCGTCGGGGCCTGCCGCGTCCGAGGTGGAATCGCACCCGGCGAGCGCGGCCGTCAGCATCATCACGTGAATCCACGAGCTCTCGATCTTCATGTCGCCAACCTACGAGCGCCGCGACCGTTCGCCCAGGCGCGGGCGACGAGCGGTCGCCGGCGGGCGACGAGCGGTCGCTGTGTGCGTGCAAACGCTCGCGCGCGGCGTCTCGGGGCGACCAGGCCGATCTGGATAGACGTTGGTGTCGAGGTGGCGCGACGGCATACCGAGGAACGCGCCGGCGCCCACGGCCCGAGAACTGACAGTCTCAGCAAATGTCCTTTGTCAGGCGATGGATCCGTGTTCCTGTTCACCAGGTACGAACTTCAACCGGAGTCAGGAATCAGTGCGTTCATTGACCATATGTGTTCCATTGCTGTACATTCTGGCCAGCGGATGTGCCACGTCACCCGATGAGGGCGCCACATCCACGACAGAAGAATCATTAACCTGCGGCAGGGTTTGCGATCTATCCATTAACCGAACCACGCTGGTCACCGCGACCGCTTCGAACAGCTGCGCAAACGCAACCTCCGGTCTGGACTCCTTCCTCAGGAGCGAGGCCGCAGCAGACTGCGTGAACGTCGACGATTTCGCCTGCGATATCGTGGTGAACGTCACGACATCGTGCTTTGCAGAAAATGGCTCCTTCCAGGTGGATGGCTACGCTGCCTACCACTGCGGCCACACAACCTGCTGAGCACCTCTCGATCGTCTGCGGTAGACGCTCCCGGGCGCGGCCTTGGCGGAGGCAATCTGGGCGACAGGTCCAGGATTGCGGAATAAGCTCTCGTGTACCGGCGTCCTCCGTAGCGTGCATGGCCTGCGGATCCTCGGGACAACCCTCGTTGCGATCGCGTCGTGGGGGACGGCGGCCACCGGGACACCTTCGGCGGCCGGCATCTCGGATGCCGAGTTTCGCGCCCAGGTCGAGGCATTCGCTGCTGCCCACCATCGCGTCTTGCTGTCCTGGGGCACGCTTCCGCTCGACGGCTCGACCCGGCCTCACCGGTTCGCGGCGCTCGGCGTGGAGCTCGGCTCCGACAATGAGCCCGCGCGCGCCGCCGACCGGACCGGCGCATACCTCGTCGAGGCCACGCCGACCAAGCTCTGGCTGATCGCGTATCCCTGGGACGCGACCTCGTTTCACGTCAGCGACGGCGAGGGCCCCGACGGCCGCGCGACGGGGGCGCCGCCCTGGCTCGTGCTCGACGAGACATCGATCCAGCACGGCCTGAACCACAACCACGGCAAGGCATACGTCTGGTTCGGCTTGCGCAACGACAAGCTGGTCGCGCTTGCGGACGAAGATGCGAACGTCCGGCGCGAGCCCGAGTCGATCCGGCACGAGTTCACCGAGGACGGCACGTGCGTGAAGCGTTGCCCGCCGCTCGGAACCTACAAGGTCCTCGGCTACGAGCTGCTCCGCGTCGTCGGCTCGGCGCGCACGATCGCGGCGCTACCGGCATTCTGACCGCGGATCGCCACGAACGACGGCACTGGCGCTGTGTGCCGAGAGTCGGTCGGCCTGAAACACAAGGTATCTTCACGCGGCCACGCCGATCACCTGTCCTTCGCCACAACTCCATCCGCGCCATCGGCGTGTGCTTCGATCCGCTGCTACGGAACTCGTCACTGAGCAGCGGATGCGCCCAGCGGCCCAACCTCGAGATCGACCCTGCGGTCGCGGGTGATTGGCAATCATATGCGAGGCAACATCGCGGCGTCGACCTTGCGACGAACCTCGCGGCGCTGTTGCTCGACGAACTCGCGCTGACGCCGGTCGAGAAGGACGACAAGGTCCAGCTGCCGAAGGAGCAGAACATGCAGCTCGGCCGGTGGCAGCATCAGCACCTGCGCCTAACCTGGCACGCCGCGCCAAAGCCGTGGTTGCTCGAGTGCGCCGTGATCGCGAAGCTGCGTCCGCCGCTGAACCTCGCAGCCAACCAGGACCACGCGTTTTACAGCACCCTGTCGGACGCGCGGCGACGGCTGAAACAAGCGGCGCGGTAGCTGCGGTGAACATGATCTCGTGCGCAGTTCAGGGTTGCGAGACCGAAAGGCGACGTATCCACGTGTCAATACCTTCAGGTGACGGAGTCATCAGCTCCTCATCGGTAACCACATCGACTCCGGACAGCCATCCATTGATCTGTTGGCGCTTCGATCGACCTTTGGACGAGATGTCGTTCTTCAGCGAGTACAGTACCTGGATCTTGATGTCCGCCCCGCAGGCGTGGAGTTTGGCCTTGTTGCCTGCCAAGTCCTTCGGTCCGCCACCGAGAATGTGCTCGTCCGGCGGGTCCTGACCGTCGATCTCTCACGCGACCACGAACCGGTTGGTGACTGGGTGAAACCAGCAGATGTCGATCTTCCCTGACCGTTGTCGGCCACTCGGCGACACGACATGAACCCGGTGCTCGGCACGGATGATCATTCCTGCCATGCGCCCAGCTCGAAGCACGAGCGTCGCAGCTTCGAGTTGGTGAAGCTGGCCTGACCGAAACCCATGGTGACACCCAAGGTGGCTGCGCGGCACTCACTCCTCCTGAGGCAATGAATTGACACGCCGGCCGATCGAGCGTCAGAGTGTACTGCGAGATTGGCATCGATGCACCTTCGATAGTCTCGGGCTAAATTTAGAATACAAAGGGATAGCTGAATGTCCCGCCGTTTCGTGTCCTGGCAAACAGAGCATTCTGGACTGCCGCTGCGACACACGTTGCAAGCGTGCGATCCGGCGCGGTCTTGATGGAGATGCCTGCGACTCTGCCATCTGCCCCGACTGTCACCGCGAGCTTGACGGTTCCCCGTGTCGGTGAGCTCGTACGGCATGCTGCCACGTCGGGCTTCACCCTGGTGATGCCGGCGGTGATGGTCGCCGGGTCGATGCCATCCGGAAGCTCCGCGTCCGGCGATGCCACGACGATGGGTATTTGGTCGCTGCGTTGCTCGTGTTGAGGGCACTCGAACGCCCCACCCGAGCGCCATTGCTCGATAGTCGGCAACCCGACGCGTACCGCAAAGCGGATGGAACCATGGTTATTACTGGTGTCGCGGTCATTCACTCCAACGAAGATCTGTCCGGCCGTTGACGCCACCGCGGTAACGCAAGGCCCTACGATGAGAGTTGCATGGCTTTCATTGGCCGCACCGACCAGGGCCACGGCAGTACCGTGATTGGCGTTGTTGAAGTCGCTGCGATTGTAACTTCGCTTCTGACCGCTCCTGTAGCCATTCTCGTCGATCTTCTCGAGGTTGCTAGCGACGCTGTATTTGCCGTGTGCCGAGATCATCACGAACTCTCCAGCGCGCGCTCGGATCGGCAGTGCGGCCGGCTCATGATTCACCTCGAACGTCAACGGCTCGACAGGAGACGGTGCCGAGTACGAGGCCACCTCGATTTCGATTCTCGAGAGTTGACTGTCTGACAGCGTCAGCAGGGGCATGTTCGAAGCGAGCGCCTGCTGCACCTGCATTCGCGTCACGCGCACCATTCCGATCAGCTCGCCTGTGCCGACGTCGTCGTCCTGATCGAGTACCTGGACCTCGAGCCCGGCAGGCGGAATTCCCTCGAGGGGAACGATAACGGGAAAGTCGAACGCCTCGGCATACGTGTCGAGGGCGACCGGTGTCCGGTACTTCGCGTCGCCGGCGACGAGCTGTACGAACAAGTCGGGAGCGCTGACGTCACGCTGGCCTGGTGTCGAATGGGAACAAAGAAACGTGGCGATGACTCCGCCCATCACCCCTGCGGCCATCCTGCCGATCATCGCAACGGGGCCGCATCTGTCGGGCTGCTTGTCCCTCGGGAGATCCCACGGAGAGCCGTCGATCTTCCTCGGTTTTACCTCGACTCGGCTAATCTTCAGAACGACCCAGCCGGGTGTAGGTTCAGCCGAGGTCTGACCGAGGCCCAGCACGCTCGCGGTCAACGCCACAACGAGGTGAAGTCGTACCCTCATCCCACCACGGTATCATCGGTCCATCCGAATCGGGTTCGCATTTCTCGCCAGCTGAATTTCGGCACATGACGCCGTCCGGTAGGTCAGCACGGCGCCGGCGCGCGAGCCGCGCGGGTCAGTGGTGCGGCGGCGGGGCGATCGGGGCCGCGGGCGGCTCGTCGGGCGGAGGCTCGCCGGCCGCGTGCTTGGCCGCGTGCTTCTTGGCCGAGAACTTCTCGATGAACACGAACAGCGCCGGGATGAAGAAGATGCCGATCAGCGTCGCCGCGAGCATGCCGGCGATCACCGCGGTGCCGAGCGCGCGCCGCGCCGACGCGCCGGCGCCCGACGCCGACCACAGCGGCACGCAGCCCAAGATGAACGCGAACGACGTCATCAGGATCGGCCGCAGCCGCAGCTTGGCGCCCTCGAGCGCGGCCTCGATCAGCGGCCGGCCGCGGTCGTAGCCGTCCTTGGCGAACTCGACGATCAGGATCGCGTTCTTGGCGGTCAGGCCGACCAGCACGACCAGGCCGATCTGGGTGTAGACGTTGTTGTCGAGGTGGCGCGACAGCATGCCGAGGAACGCGCCGAGCACGGCGACCGGGGTCGAGAGCAGCACGCTGAACGGCAGCGACCAGCTCTCGTAGAGCGCGGCGAGGATCAGGAACACGAATACGAGCGACAGCCCCAGCACGCGTATCGTGCTGCCGCCGGTGACCTTCTCCTGGTACGACAGCGCGTTCCACGCGTAGCCCATCTCGGGCGGCAGGGTCTTGCGCGCGACGTCCTCGAGCGCGTCGAGCGCCTGGCCGGAGCTGTAGCCCGGCGCCGGGCCGCCGAGGATCTCGACCGCGCGGTACAGGTTGAACCGCACCGTGTACTCGGGGCCGCTCGACGCCTTCATCTTGACGAACGACGACAGCGGCACCATCTCGCCCCGGCCGTTGCGGACGTAGAACTTGTTGACGTCGTCGGGCGACATCCGGTCGACCGCGTCGGCCTGCAGGAACACGCGCCACTGGCGGCCGAACCGCGAGAAGTCGTTGACGTACGAGCCGCCGAGGTAGCTCTGCAGCGTGTTGTAGATCTCGGACACCTGCACGCCCTCCTTGAGCGCCTTGTCCTTGTCGACCTCGGCGAACAGCTGGGGCACCGCAGGTGAGAAGTTGGGCCGCACGTTCTCGAGCTCGGGGCGCTTGCGCGCTTCGGCGATGAACTTGAGCACGTTGCCGGCGAGGAACTCGTAGCTCTGGCCGGCGCGGTCCTGCAGCATCATGCTGAACCCACCGGCGGCGCTGATCCCGGGGATCGCCGGCGGCGCCACCGCGATCACGCGCGCGTCGGCGATCCCGGCCAGCTTCTTGTTGAGGCTGGCGAGGATCGCGGTCGAGGTCAGGTCGCGGCCGCGCTCGTCCCAGGGCGCGAGGCCGATGAACGCCAGGCCGGAATACGGCGCCGCGGTCCGGGTGAACAGGCTGAACCCGGCGACGCCGTTGTAGGTCGCGACGCCGTCCTGCTTGGCGAGGATCTGGTTGATCTGCTCGAGCACGGCCTTGGTGCGCTGCAGCGACGCGCCGTCGGGCAGCTGGACGCCGATGATCGCGTAGCCCTGATCCTCGTCGGGGATGAACCCCGAGGGCAGCTTGGTGCCGATCATCGCCGACAGCGCGCCGACCCCGGCGAGCAGCACCAGCGGGATCACGAGCTTGCGAACCAGCAGCCGGTTGACCCGGACGTAGCCGTCGGTGGCGCGGCCGAAGCCGCGGTTGAACTTGTCGCCGAGCCGGCCGAGCACGCCGCGGTGTTTCGACCGCGGCCGGAGCAGCAGCGCGCTCAGCGCCGGGCTCAGGGTCAGCGCGTTGAACGCCGAGATCAGGACCGAGATCGCGACGGTGAGCGCGAACTGCTGGTACAGCCGGCCGACGATGCCGCCCATGAACGCGACCGGCACGAACACCGCGGCGAGGATCAAGGCGATCGCGATCACCGGGCCCTGGACCTGCTTCATCGCGGCGAGTGTGGCCGCGCGCGGCGCCATGCCCTCCTCGATGTGGTGCTCGACGGCCTCGACCACGACGATCGCGTCGTCGACCACCAGGCCGATCGCGAGCACCAGGCCGAACAGCGACAGCGTGTTGACCGAGAACCCGAACAGCGGGAACAGGGCGAACGCGCCGACCAGCGACACCGGCACGGTGAGCAGCGGGATCAGCGTCGCGCGCCAGCTCTGCAGGAAGATGAACACGACCAGCACGACCAGCAGCACGGCCTCGATCAGGGTCTCGACGATCTCGCGGATGCCGGCGGTCACCGGGCGCGTGGTGTCGAGCGAGATCCGGTACGCGATGCCGGGCGGGAACCGCTTGGCCAGGTCTTCCATGGTGGCGCGAATGTCGCGCGCGACCGCGAGCGAGTTCGAGCCCGGGGTCTGGTACGCGGCGACGACCGCCGCGGGCTGGCCGTTGAACGTGCCGTACTGCTGATAGTTGAGCGCGCCGAGCTCGACCCGCGCGATGTCGCGCACCCGGATCGTGGAGCCATCGGGCATCTCGCGCACGATGATGTTGCCGAAGTCCTCGGGCTCGACCAGCCGGCCCTGGGCGCGCACGGTGTAGGTCAGTTGCTGGCCGTTCGCCGCCGGCTCGGCGCCGATCTGGCCCGCCGGGTTGACCACGTTCTGCTGGCGGACCGCGTTCTGGACGTCGGTGACGGTGAGCGACAGCCGGGCCAGGCGATCGGGCTGGAGCCAGACCCGCAGCGCGTAGTCGGCCGCGCCGAGGTTCCGGATATCGCCGACGCCCTTGACCCGGAGCAGCGCGTCGTTGACGTTGATCAGGCCGTAGTTGGCGAGGAACGTCGGATCGTAGCGGCCGTCGGGTGAGTACAGCGAGACCACCATCAGCGGGAACGCCAGCGACTTCTTGATCGTCACGCCGAAGTTCTTGACGTCGCCGGGCAGGAACGGCTGGGCCTGCGAGTAGCGGTTGTTGACCAGCACGTTGTCGACGTCGATGTTGGTGCCGACGTCGAACGTGACGATCTGGTTCATCGAGCCGTCGTTGGCGTTGGTCGACTGGATGTACAGCATGCCGTCGACGCCGTTCATCTGCTGCTCGATCGGCGTGGCGACCGACTGCTCGATCGTGAGCGCGTCCGCGCCGGTGTAGGTCGTCGTCAGGTTGATCTGCGGCGGCAGGATCTGTGGGAACTGCGCGATCGGCAGGCCGAGCAGCGAGACCACGCCGATCAGCACGGTCACGATCGCGATCACCATCGCGACGATCGGCCGGCGGATGAAGAACTCGGACATGGCGTCAGTTCCCTTTCGCCGGCGCGACGGGGGAGCCGGCGGCCGACCCGGCGGCGGCACCGGGCGGAGCTGTCGACGGCGGTGGTGCGCCCGACGGAGCGGTCGACGGTGGTGGTGCACCCGGTGCGCCGGAGCCTGGCGCGCCGGAACCTTGTGTGGCCGGTGCGCCGGAGCCTGGTGCGCCGGAGCCTGGTGCGCCCGGTGGCGGTGCCGGCGGTGCGGGATGCGGATCGACCACCGCGCCGTCGGCGACCCGCTGCAGGCCGTCGATCACGATCTTCTCGCCGCCTTGCAGGCCGCTGATCACGACGCGGGTACCCTGCGAGGCCGGCCCGAGCTCGACGCGGCGGAGCTGGACCTTGTTGCCGTCGCCGATCACCGCGACCGAGTACGTGCCCTGCACCGAGACCAGCGCCTTTTCGGGCACGACCACGGCGTTCTTGCCCTCGTTCTCGCGCCGCATCCGGACCTTTGCGTACTCGCCGGGCCGCAGGATGCCGTCGGGGTTGGGGATCAGCGCCTGGAGCTGCGTGGTGCCGCTGGTCGGATCGATCTGCCGGTTGATCGCGACCAGTGCCCCGCGGCGCGGATACACGCTGCCGTCGGCGAGCACGAGCTCGACCCCGGGTAGCTCGGGCTGCTTGTCGAGCCGCGCGAACTCCTGGCGCGCCCACGCCAGATCGCGGCCCTCGAGGTGGGCGAACCGCTCGGGGTAGCGCACGTAGTCGACCTCGCTGAGCGGGAAGTTGACCCGGATCGGATCGAGCTGCGACACCGTGGTGAGCAAGGTCGGGCCGTCCTGGCCGACGAGGTTGCCGACCCGGACCAGCGCCAGCCCGGCGACGCCGGTGATCGGCGACCGGATGCTGGTGTAGCTCAGGTTGAGCCCGGCTTGCTGGATCTGGGCCTGGGCGGCGCTGACCTGGGCCGTGGCGTCGTCCGCCGCCGCGTTGGCGTTGTCGATGTCCTGTTGCGATGCCAACCCGGCGGTGCGCAGGCCCTGCGCGCGCTCGCGGTCGATCTTGGCCTTGGCGAGCAGGACCTTGGCGCGCGCCACGCTCGCGTTGGCCGTCTGGGCGGCCGCCTGGTACTCGGTGGCCTCGATGGTGAACAGCGGCTGGCCGGCGGTCACCGGCCCGCCGTCCTTGTAGAGCTGCTTCTCGAGGTAGCCGCGGACCCGCGCGCGGATGTCGGCGTTGACGTAGCCGTCGAGCGAGCCGACCGCCTCGATGTACAGGGTCACGTCGCGCTTCTCGACGGTGATGAACCCGACCGCGGCGGGCGGCGGGGGCGGCAGGGCCTTCTTCTCCTCGCTGCAGCCGAGCGCCGCGAGCGCGAGGGCGAGCGGGAGCGTCACGGAAAGCGCGGCGGGGACTGCGAGCAGGCGGGCCGAACGCGGGCGCGCCGGGTAGGCCGGGTAGGCCGGGTAGTCAAGATGGCTGGCTGAAAGGCTCGACATCAGTACACACATTCCGCGTTGACGAGGACCGCGCCGGCGCGCGCTTGCGCCAGCTCGAAGTCCTGCAGGACGAGGTTGATCTCGGCCTGGCGAAGCGCCTGGGCCGAGGTGACGAGATCGAGGCTCGTGCCGAGCCCCTTGGCATAACCCTCGCGCGTGCGCGCGTCGATCCGCGCCGCGAGCTCGCGCTGCTCCCTGGCGACGTCGCGCGCCGCGGTGTCGACCGCGATCGCGCGGGTCGCGCGGGCGACCTCGATCATCGCGTCGACCCGCGCCGTGGCGAGCGCGTCGCGGGCCTGCTCGGCCGCCGCCTTGGCGTCGCGTAGCGCGCCGTAGCGCACGCCGCCGTCGTACAGCGGGACGGTGAGCGTGGCGGCGACGCTCCAGGTGTCGTTGGGCCCCAGCGTGGTCTCGCTGGCGTGGCCGACCGTCGAGCCGAGCGCGAGCGACGGCGCGAACTGGAGCTTGGCGTCGGTGATCTGGCGCTCCGCGATCGCGACGCGCTGGCTGGCCGCGGCGATGTCGGCGCGGCGCTCGACGCGATCGGCGAGCTTGCAGGTCCCGGCGACGGCTTTCTCGAACCCCTCGAGGTCGAGCTCGAGGGGCGCTGACAGCGCGGTCGCCGAGCCGAGCGCCTGGCCGAGCGCCTCGCGCGACTGCCGGAGCGCCTCGTCGCCGCTGATCAGCTGCGCGCGGGACGCTGCGACGTCCTGCTGGGCGCGGTCGATGTCGAGCTCGATGCCGCTGCCGAGCTTGAACCGGGCCTGGGTCAGCCCGAGCCGCTCGAGCGCGGTGCGCAGGCCGATCCGGTTGAGCTCGGCCACCCGCTCGGCGGACAGCGTGGCGAGCAGCGACGCCACCACCGAGCCGGCGAGCACGCGGCGGCGATCGTCGAGCGTCAGCTTCGCGACGTCGATCCCGAGGTCGGCGGTCCCGACGCCGTAGATCCCGCGCGGGTTGAGCACGTTCCACGACGCGCTGGCGCTCACCGTCCAGACCGACGCCGGCGGCTCGATCAGCACCGCGGTGCCGAACGGCACGGCGAGGGTGTTGAAGTTGTGGGTGTAGCTGGCATTCGCGATCAGCGTGGGCAGCACCGCGGCGAGCGCGATCCGGCGCTGCGCGATCGCGCGCTCGACCTCGGCCACGCTGGTCAGAAAGCTCGGCGAGCGCCGGATCATCGCCAGCGCCTCGTCCCACGACTTGACCTCTGCCGGCGCGCGCTCCGGCGGCACCAGCATCGAGTCGGAGACCTCGGGCTGAACGAAGGTCGAGGACACGGCGGTGCTCGGCGCCTGAGCGCTCGCGAGCGATGTCCACGTGGCGCACAGGCTGCTCGCGAGCAGCGCGGTGCAGACTCTACGGTGGAAAATCATGGATGCGTCCGGTAACTTAGTGGACATGTCCATGACTGGCAAGCGGTTCCTCGCCACCTTCGTCGAGATCAAGCGGGTGGTCTCCCTGGTGGTGTGGCGCGCGATGGCGCCGATGGGCGTCGGCCGCGCGCAGGTCGCGCTGCTGCGCGAGCTGTGGCGCTGTGGCTCGGCGACCCAGTCGGTGCTGGCGAACGCGACGTCGATCGATCCGTCGGCCGCGGCGCGCAGCTTCACATTACTTTCGAAGCGCGGCTGGATCCGGCGCCGGCGCAGCACGCAGGATCGCCGCGAGTCGTACGTCGAGCTCACCGCGCGCGGCAAGCGCATCATGCGCAACGTCGAGCAGGTCTATGCCCGGGCCTCGGACCTGCTGGCGTCGCGGCTCGACGCGCGCGACATCGCCGACTTCGAGCGCATCCTGGCCAAGCTCGCGCCGCTCGCCGACGAGCCGGAGCGCCAGCTGCCGGCCAAGCGCGCCAGACCCACTCCGCGCCGGCGCACGACCCGCCCGCGACCAGCGAAGCGCACCGCCTGACGGAGCGAGCCTGGTACTGCGGGACCCAGGATGAACGAACCCGCTTACGTCCGGCGCGCGCGTCGCTAGGTTCTTCCGCATGACCAGCAAGCAAGCACCTATCCAGTCGGGGTACGGCGAACGGACGACGGCGCACGAGGCGCTCGGCGGCCGCGATCTGAGCGGCGCGATCGCGATCGTCACCGGTGGGCACGCCGGGATCGGGATCGAGACCACGCGCGCGCTCGCCGGCGCCGGGGCCACCGTGATCGTCGGTGCCCGCAACGTCGACGCGGCGCACGCGGCCGTCGCGGACCTGCCGCGCGTCGAGCTCGACCGGCTCGATCTCGCCGACCCCGCGGCGATCGACGCGTTCGCCGCGCGGTTCGTCGCGTCGGGTCGCCCGCTCCACATCCTGGTGAACAACGCGGGGATCATGGCCACGCCGCTGGCGCGCGATCCACGCGGCTTCGAGTCGCAGCTCGCGACCAACCACATCGGCCACTTCCAGCTCACCGCCCGGCTGTGGCCGGCGCTGTGCGCCGCGAACGGCGCGCGCGTGGTGGCGCTGTCATCGCGCGGCCACGCCCGCGCCGCGGTCGATTTCGAAGATCCGCAGTTCGAGCGGCGCGCGTACGACAAGTGGAGTGCGTACGGCCAGTCGAAGACGGCGAACGCGCTGTTCGCGCTCGCGCTCGATGTGCGCGGCGAGCCGCACCGGGTGCGGGCATTCGCAGTCCACCCGGGCGCCGTGGCGACCGAGCTGTCGCGCTCGGTGCCGGCGGCCGAGCTCCAGGCGCTGCGCGCGTCGTTCGCCGGGACCACGTTCAAGACCCCGCCGCAGGGCGCCGCGACCAGCGTGTGGTGCGCGGCCAGCGCCCGGCTCGACGGGATGGGCGGGGTGTACTGCGAGGACGTCGACATCGCGGCGACCGTCGGGGCCGAGGCCACGTCGCTGTGGGGCGTGCGGCCGTGGGCGATCGATCCGGCAGGCGCCGAGCAGCTGTGGACGCAGAGCGAGGCGTGGACCGGGGCGCGGTTCACTCCTTGATGGAGGCGGGCGCGCTCCTCGTGCGCGCCGTGCCGCGACCGACCGGTGTCACCGGACGGGCCGCGCTGGGCGCGATACCGAACAGCTGCCGCGCGCGGTCGGTGCTCGGCCCCGGCTGCGGCGCGTAGAGGCTGACCCGCAGCTCGCGGCCGTCGGGCTCGACGTGCAGCAGCGCGACGTGCTCGAACCCGATCACCCCGAGCTCGGGATGGACGAAGTCCTTCAGGCCCTCGATCACCTCGGTCACGTCGTACGCGCTCCACAGCCGCGCGAACTCGGGGCTCACGCGCGCCAGCTCCACCGCGAGCGCGTCGAACTCGCGGCGATCGGCGGCCCGCGCGGCGTCGAGCCGGAACCGTGCGACCGCATTGCGCGCGGCGGCGGGCCCCCGGCGGCAACCCGACGTCGGCCGGGCGGAGCTTCGCCCGCCGGGTACGCAGGAACTGCGCGAGCTCGGCGCGTGCGATCGGGGCTGACGGGTGCGCCATGGGCGGTGCATCGTTATCTCGATTTGACCGATTTGCAAAGCCACTGCAGCTTCACGGTCGGGTGATCGATCCCGACGATAACCCTGTGACCGCGGCCGAGGTCTCACTCGATGCGTCATCGCCTCGCACCGTGAAGGCGTCGGACGATGGCATGTTCGTGTTTGACAAGCTGACAGATCGAGCCTGCGTGCTCTCTGCGACTCACGAGGCGCTGTCCGGCGGACCTTATACCTATCGGCCCACACACAACGGCGCACCGATTGTGATCCGGCTCGGTTGCGCCGCCGCGGTGATCGCGCCCGGCACGTATGATGTCGTGATCGAGAGTCCGGACTTCGGCAGCATCCTCAAACACAATGTCACCATCGAACCCGGCAAGACCACCGATCTCGGCACGCTCGCCGGCGTCGTGGTCGATGCCGGTGTCGACGGCGATCACGGTCATCCGGTCGCCGACGGCTTCAAAGATCCGCTCGAACCCGGGTATCTGCTGGTGGCACGGGACGCACCAGGTCCTCCAGAACTTGAGATAGACGGGGCGGGTGCCGTAGAGCGCCGCGAGGTCGATCGTGTCGCCGTCGATCGTGGTCAGCGCGATCGCCGGCCCCTGGGGCGCCGATCGTGTGCGCCGGCCGCTCATGGCCCGGCGCTCGCCGGCATCGCGCGAGTCCGTGGCGGCCGGCGTTGCGCGACACGATGTGGTGCGCGTCGGGCGCTTCGTACCAGCGGTCGCCGGCGTGTTCGGGAGTCAGTTTCGTGGCATTTGACACACGGCGCGACCGCCGCGCGATCACGAGCCAAGGCACGCGAGAGTCATAATTGCTCCGTTTTGTTGTGGGGCTGCCAACATGAATTTGTCGTCCTGTCGGTACGTGCAACCATTGCACAGCCAGAAATGGAACGACTCCGACGAGCGTGCGATGAAGCAGCAGGTAAGCCGGCCGGCAGCTGAGTGGGTAACTGGACCACCTTGGAGCGATGTTGCATCGAGATCACTTGGCGACACGAAAAGCAATAACCCGATCGCTTGAAGGCTTGAGTATCCCCGCTCCGTTCAGGTATATGGCTTCGAGATTAATTTTTATGTCGAAGAGTTTGTGAGGTCATCTCGAGAGTCGTCTCACGGCGGGGCGACTCCCACCCCAAGCAGTGGTGGCCTGCTCTGATTCTCAAGCTTGGTTTGGTATGTGTGGCCCGTCCACGTCTTCAAGGAAGCATTTGATGAACAGAAAGATCGGATCCGTTTTCAGCGCACTATCGGCGGCAGCTCTCTTCGCAGGCTGCGTTGCCGGTCCGGACGCCGGGAGCCCGGCGTCGACGTCGGATGACCTCATCACGGTCAGCAAGCCAGGCGGCGCACCGGTCGTGCTGAGCTCGCTCGGAGCCCCGACGGCATCCGGCCTTGTCGCGGCCGCCAGCCGCACCGCCGACGCGTTCGTGGCCACCCGGCCGGCGATCCTCCAGGTCAGCCCGCGCGACGCCTTCGTGCAGGGCAACGTGCAGCAGTCCGATGGCGTCACTTATGTGCCGTACGAGCGCACGTACGCGGGGCTTCCCGTGGTGGGTGGCGACTTCGTGACGGTGATCGATCGCGCGGGCCAGATCGCCCACCATTCGGTCGCGCTGCAGCATCCGATCGACCTCGCTTCGGTCACCCCGAAGCTGACCCAGGCCGCCGCGGAGACGATCGCGACCCTGCGGTTGCGTAGCTTGACCGGCATCGAGGGTACCCAGCTCGTGGTGTACGCCCTGGACGCCACGCCTCGGCTTGCATGGGAGACCACCGTCAACGGCATCGGCGCCAATGGCATCAGCCGGCTGACCGTGCACGTCGATGCACTGACCGGCGCCGTGCTGCACGAGCAGGAGCACGTCATGTACGGCACCGGAACTGCGGCCTGGAACGGCCCCAACCCGGTCGCGCTCAGCACGACGCAGTCGGGTTCCACGTTCTCGATGAAGGACCCGACCGTCACCAACCTGAGCTGCCAGGACGCGGCCAACAACACGACCTTCAGCGGCCCGGACGATCTGTGGGGTACTGGCAACGCCACCGTCAAGGAGACCGGGTGCGTGGACGCGCTGTTCGTCGCGCAGACCGAGGTCAAGATGCTGAGCCAGTGGCTCGGCCGCAACGCGATGGATGGCGTGGGCGGATCCTGGCCGATCCGCGTCGGCCTCGCCGACGAGAACGCGTTCTACGACGGTACCCAGGTCCAGGTCGGACACAACAGCGCCAACCAGTGGATCGGCTCGCTCGACGTGGTCGGCCACGAGATGGGTCACGGCATCGACGATCACACCCCCGGTAGCCTGTCGGGCAGTGGCACGCAGGAGTTCGTCGCCGACACGTTTGGCGCGTCGACCGAGTGGTTCGCCAACGAGCCTTCGCCGTTCGACGTCCCCGACTTCACCGTCGGCGAGACGATCAACCTGGTTGGCACCGGCCCGATCCGGAACATGGCCAATCCATCCTTGATCGACGCCGCCCCCAACTGCTATTCGTCCTCGATTCCCTCGATGGAGGTCCACGCCGCGGCCGGCCCGGGTAACCACTGGTTCTACCTGGTCGCCGAGGGCTCGAATCCGACCAACGGTCAGCCGACGAGCCCGACCTGCAACAGCACCACTGTTGTCGGCCTGGGCCCGCAGACCGCGATCAAGATCATGTACAACGCGATGCTGCTCAAGACCACGGGCGCGTCGTACCTGAAGTACCGGACCTGGACGCTGCAGGCCGCGATCAACCTGTTCCCCGGCAGCTGCACGCAGTTCAACACCGTCAAGGCCGCGTGGGACGCGGTCAGCGTTCCTGCCCAGTCGGGTGATCCGACCTGCGGCGGTGGCGGCGGCGGTGGCGGCGGCGGGACCAACCTCCTGCTCAACCCGGGCTTCGAGAGCGGCGCCACGAGCTGGACGGCGACTACAGGCGTCATCAGCAACTCGGCCGGCATCGCCCACACCGGCACCTTTGCGGCCTGGCTGGACGGCTACGGAACCACCCACACCGACTCGGTGTTCCAGCAGGCCGTGATCCCGGCGGCCTCGACGACGGCCCAGCTCTGCTACTGGCTGAAGATCACCACGGCCGAGACCACCACCACCACGCAGTTCGACAAGCTGTCGGTGCAGATCCGCAACTCGGCGGGCACGGTGCTCACCACGCTCGCCACGTTCAGCAACCTGAACGCCGGCGCGTACCATCAGGTCTGCCACAACGTTGGCAGCTTCGCGGGTCAGACGGTGCGCCCGTACTTCCTCGGCACCGAGGACTCCTCGCTGCAGACGAGCTTCTTCATCGACGACGTCACCCTGCAGTGAGCTCGCAGCCGGCCCGCGGGTAGAATAGCCCCGCGGGTCAACCCGAGCTCTACAGGCCGCAGCAGTTCGAGCGCGGGCCGACCGGCGCCATGATCACGACGCCGTCGGGCAGCGCCGCCCCGCTCGTGCTGCCGACCTCGGCGATCGAAGCGAACCGCTCGACCTTGCCGCCGACTTGCACGAACATCGTGCCGTCGGGGCCGCGCACTGCCGCGACCACGCCCTTGCCGACACCGAGCGACTCGACGCGCCCGGTCGCGAGGTCGACCCGGCTGATCTCGTGGGCCAGCACCGGGCCCTCGAACCGCTGGGCGCACTCGCAGCGATCGAACGTGGTCGTGACCAGCGCCTGATCGCCGTCGCGCGCGACGCAGTGATCCGGCGTCAGCCGGTGGCGCTTGCCGATCTCGATCGCCGGCCCGCCGTCGGCGCGCAGCGTGGCGCCGTCGATCGTCAGCGCGGCCGCGGGCAGCGCCAGGGTGCCGCCGCGGTGGTCGACGATGAGGGTCGGCGCGTCGAGCCGCCCGCGCTCGCGGTCGACCCGCGCGCCCCGGGCGTCGAGCCGCAGCCACGGGCTGACGCAGCCGGCGTAGAAGCAGTCGGTGACCTGGAACCGCGCGCCGCCGTCGACGCTCTGCACCGTGACGCCGTGCGCGAGGTGATCGTCGCCCGCGGCCTCGCTCCACCGCGCGCTCGGCTGCGCCGCCGGCGCGAGCGGCCACACCGCCACCGTGGTGCGGCGGACCCGCGGGCAGAAGTCGCTCCGGCAGTCGTCGACCTCGAGCGCCGCGGTCACGGTCTGGTGGCGCGCGACGTCGACCCACGCGGCGCGTAGATCGGCGATCGGCGGCGTGACCGCGAAGAGCCGATGCGCGGCGTCGACCCACACGCCGGGCCGCAGCACGCGGGCGTTCAGGATCGCCTGGCTGCCCGGTGCGCCGTCGAACAACTCGGCCGGCACGCCGCGCGCGATCGCCACCTCCCACAGCGCGGTCAGCGCGGCGATCCGCCGGCGCAGCTCGGCGCCCTCGGGGGCCGCGCGCAGCGCCGCGAGCGTCGGGTCGGCGTCGATCCGCGGCGCGAACTGGTAGAGGTCCTCGGCGAGCAGGCCATCGAGCGCGCCGCGCGCGGCCGCCAGTGCGCCGGTCCGCGCGTCGAGCGTCGCGCGCAGGTAGCGCGCCTCGGCGAGCCCCGGGCTGCGGCCGAGCGCGTCGTCGAGCCGGGCCCGCGCCGCGTCGAGCTTGCCGGCCGCCAGCGCGTGCCTGGCCGCCGCGAGTGCCTTTGCGGCCTCCGGCGCTGTCGGATCGGGGAGCTTGGCGAAGCCGAGCTGGGCGAGCTGAGCGATCGGGTCGGCGGCGGACGCCGGCGAAGCCGCGGCAGGCGAGGCAGCGGTCGTGGGCGCACCAGGCGCGGCAGGCGCGGCGGGCGCGGCAGGCGAGGTCGCGGTCGTGGGCGCACCACGCGCGGGCGCCGCGGCGATCACGGGCACCGCCGCCGAAGCCGGTACCGCGGGCGAAGCCGCGCTCGGCGACCCGGCCGGCGCCGTCGCGCACGCAGCCACCCCGAGCACGGACAGCACAGCCACGGTGAAGGCACGCATCTGACGATCGAACGCGTGAAGCACCGCGTTGATTCGACGCCGGTCCGCCGCTCAGCGGAGCTCGCGGAACTCGACACGGCGGCCGTGGAATCCAGGGTGCTGCGGCAGCGGATGCTCGCGCTCCCCGGCGATCGTCCCGCTGAAGTAGTACGGCTGGATGCGATCGCGAGCCGGCGGCCTCACGAATGCGTAGTACAGCGGTAGTGGCTGTCCGGTGAGGCCGGCCGTGGTGATCAGCGCGACCAGCGCGTGCTCCATGTCGTGATACCCGTTCTTCCAGTGGAAGATCTTGAGCGGGCCGTGGTCGGCGAACGTCGCCGGGGTCCAGTCCGCCGGCACCGACGGCCAGACGTCGTGATCGCGGTGGTCGACAAACCGCGTGAACCAGCACGCGTAGCTGCCCGCGAGGTAGCGCGCGTAGAGCGCCGCCGAGGCCTCGCGCCCGGCGAGCGTGGCCGCGGCCTGATCGAGCTCGGCCGAGATCCACCACTGTGAGCTGCGATCGAGCGAGCCGCCGGCCTTGAACCCGGACGCCCAGCACCCCGATGGCTGCGCGGCGCGCACGAGCACCGGCGCGACGAGCGGGCGCGCGAAGTCGACGAGATCCTGCTGGCCCGTGCGCTGCCCGGTCAGGTACAGCATCCACAGCGCCTTGATCGAGTGGCCGAAGTCGTTGTGACGGCCACCGAGGTTGTCCTCGGCGGGGTTGTTCAGCGTGCCCCGGAACATGCCGCGCTCGGGCGCGAAGAACCGCTCCTTGATCACGTGTGCCAGCAGCACGAGATCGCGCTGCCAGTCGCGCGCGACGTGATCGTCCTCGAGGAGCGGCGCGACCAGCAGCATGTAGCCATTGATCTGATCGAGCTGCGCGACCAGCTCCTCGCGGCGCGCGTCCCCCGGTGTGTCGCCGTCGGCAAGCACCCAGCGCAGCATGCCTCCGGGCGGCGCCGGCGAGGCCTCCCAGTATCGCGTCATGATGTGGTGCTCGAGCCGGAGCAGGTCGCCGAGCACCTCGGGATCGCGCGTCAGGTAGTAGTAGAACGCCAGGCCCACCTGCGCGTAGGCGAGGTCCTGCGTGGTGCGCTGGTCCGGCGGCGGCCCCGGCTGACATCGGCTCAGGCCCCGCGGGTGCTAGGCTTCCATCGTGTTCGTGCCTCTCGAGCGCCTCAGGATGCGGCTGCGCCAGCCCGCGTCGCGCGCGTCCGAGGTCGTGGCGCTGCGCCAGCGCCTGCGCGTCGAGCGAGCCGCCACCGTCCCCGGCGACGAGCGCGCGCTCGCGGCCGACGTGTCGCGCGCCAAGCACGCGGTCGCCGCGGCGATCGGCGGCGTGTCGTCGTGCGGTGCGTGCGCCACCGGCCAGCCGTGGCCGGTCGGCGGGTTCGCCGGCGGCGCGTGCTGCTCGGGCACGACCGCCCACGTGTTCGACGACCACGAGCTCGCCGCGCTCGCCGGTGCCGGCACCCGCCCGCGCGACCTCCGCCCGCCGGCCGGCGGCGACGCCCACGCCGGCTGCGCGTTCCGCGGCGCTCACGCCTGCTCGCTCGCCCTCGACCATCGCCCCGCGCGCTGCATCCACTACGTCTGCGACGCCCTGCGCGCCGAGCTGTACCGCCACGGCCGCCTCGACGACGTCGAGGCTCGCCTGGCCGCGCTCAACCACGCCATGCAAGCCTTCACCGCCGCCCACCGCGTCCGCCAGGACCACGACGTGCTCGCCCCGGTGCTCGACGCTGTTCGCGCCGCGGCGCCCGGCGCCGGCCGTCGCCAGCGCAAGCCTTAGCTTCGGGTACGCAACCGCAGCTCGGCGGCGATGTGGATCACGGTGGTGTCGACGGCGGGCCCTCGACCGCGGTCGCCAGTGCGCGCAGCAGGCCGCCGAGCGCGGTGGCCGCCGAGCGCGGAAGCTCGAGCGCGACGCGGCCATCATCGAGCGGGCGGACCTGGACGCCGGACAGCCACGAGCCCAGATCGCCCAGGTCGAGGGTCGCACTGGCGGTCGTCGCTTCCGTGGCCGCCGCAGCCAGTGCCGGCGGCGCCTCGACCTCGTCGGGATCGAGGCTGTCGTCCGGGCGATCCACCGCGTCGTCCGCGGCGTCGTCCGCGGCGTCGATCTCGGCGTCGGGAGGCAGCTCGGGCCGGATGATCTCGTGCACGCGGGTCATGAACGAGCCGGCGGAGTCGAACGCGACGTCGTCGCTGGTGCCGTCGAACAGGCCGACGAACAGGGCGCGCTTGTCGCCCACCAGGCCGGCGATCCGGTCCTCGATCCCGCCGGCGGTGATCAGGTTATAGACGTCGACCGGCTGGCTCTGGCCCATGCGGAAGATCCGGCCGACCCGCTGCTCGAGCACCGCCGGGTTCCACGGCAGGTCGAGGTTGATGCAGCAGCTGGCGGCCCGCTGGAGGTTGAGGCCAACGCCGCCGGCGTCGGTCGCGAACAGCACGCGCGTGGCGGGATCGTCGTGGAACGCGACGAGGTTCTCGGTGCGCCGCCGCTGGGTCTCCTCGCCGGTGAAGAACGCCACGCGCAGACCGGCGCGGGCGAGCACGTCGGCGGTCACCCACGCGGCCAGCCGCAGCATGCGGCGCCACTGGCTGAACACGACGACCTTGCGCTGCTGGGTGACGACGAGATCGGTGATGCGGTCGCGGAACTCGACGAGCTTGGGGCTATCGAGCCTGGCGAGCAGGCGGTCGGATCGCCGTCCGGAGCGCTCGAGGGTCGGCCACACCTCGACGAAGTCGCGCAGCGCCATGCCGTTGCAGATCATCCGCTGCTGGTTCAGGAGCGCCATGAGCCGCAGGAACTCGGGCTGGGTCAGCGGTCTGTGCCGGGCCTGGGCCACGACCCGGGCGATCGGCAGATCCAGCTCGGCGTGGGCGGCGACCTGCGCATCGGTCAGCGCCACCGAGATCCGGTGATCGCGCCGCGGCGGGAGCTGGGCCAGGACGTCGCCGCGCACGCGGCGCAGCATGTGGGGAGCCAGCCGCTGGCGCAGGGTGTCGAGGTTGCGCGCGCCGATCACCTCGCGGCTGCCGTCGACGCGCACGGTGTGCCAGCTCGGCAGCCGCCACCGCGGCTCGATCGCGTACTCGTCGACCCACTCCATGATCGAAGCGAGCTCCTCGACCCGGTTCTCCATCGGCGTGCCGGTGAGCACGAGCCGCCACGCAGGCTCCAGCTGCTTGACCACGGCCGCCGTCTTGGTCTCCCAGTTCTTGATGCGCTGGGCCTCATCCAGGACCACCAGGTCAGGGTCATAGGCGCGGACCAGCGCGAGGTCGCGGAGCAACTGCTCGTAGTTGACCAGCAGCACACCGTCGCCACGGCGGCGGTAGATCCGGGCTCGCTCGTCGGGTTGACCGTCGACGGTGATCAGCGCGAGATCGGTGAACGCGCGCCACTCGCGCGCCCACTGCGGCTTGAGGGCGGCCGGGGTCACGATCACGGCCCGCCTGGCCTTGCCCGCCGCGAACAGCGCGTGGCACGACGCGATCGCCTGTGCCGTCTTGCCGAGGCCCATGTCGTCGGCGAGCAGCAGGCGCCCGACGCGCAGAAACCGTTCGACACCGTCGCGCTGGTAGGGGAACAACCGCTGCTTCATCCCGCGCAGCAGCCGATCGAGCTCGCGCGCGCGGAGCGACCATCGCCGGCCGATCGCCGCGTGCTCGCGCTCGAGCTGCGGCACCACCGCCGGCTCGGCGAGGTCCGGGTCGCGGCGCGCCGCTGCGAGCAGGAGCTCCACCGTCGCGGCGCGCCGCGCATCGTCGATCCACGCCGGATCGATCGGCCGGCCCGCCGGCGTGGCCTGAAACATCGCCGCCAGCGACCGCGGCAAGGTGACCCGCGGGTCATGCCACAGCCGCGCGAGCCAGTCGCCCGGCCCGGTCAGCGGACGTACCGGATCCCAGCGCACCGCCCGCGGCGCACTGTGATGGCGGCGAGGCTGTGCCATCGCGGCGAGCACGTGCTTGCACAGCCCCAGCGCGGCCTTGGCGAAGTCGGGGCAGCTACAGCTGGCCTCGCCGGCATCGTCGAACCACACATCGTAGACACGCGGCGAGCGCTTGCTGCGACCGCGGCGCGCCACGCGCATGCCGTGCGGCGACGATTTCACGATCAGCTCGGCGTCCCGCGATGAGCCCAGCCGGCGCAGCAAGGCGTCGAGTGCATCGCGCGCCACGGCGAACTCCGCGCCGCGGGTCACCTGGAGCGCACGCGCCGCAAGGACGGGCGCCAGCGCGTCGGCGCGCCGCCGCGCGGCGTGCTCGGTGAGCTCGTGAAGCGCCTCCGATGCGGTCGATGGCGCGGCATCGGCCGACGGGGTCGCGATGAGGGTCGCAACGACGGGCTCCGATCGGATGAGGCTCTGATCCACGCCGCGACCCTGGCACGAGGGGCTGACATGCAGTCATCGGGGTCGAGGCGCACTCGCCAGGTCGACCGGGCGCGACCATGCCGCCCGCCGTAGCAAGCTGCGTCGCAGGCCACGGTGGCGACGGGGGAATGTCGTCGATGCTGCGCCGGGCCGCGCGGCGCTGCGCCGGGCCGAGCGCGGCCAGCTGCCTGCGCAACTGCACCGCGTGCTGCACGTTGCCGTCGGCGCGCGCCACCGCCTCATCGACGAAGCGCGGATCCCCGCGGTCGCGCGGATCGAGCCCAGCGGCCCGGCCGCGCGGTCCCAGAACGCACGGACCAGGATCGCGCGCTTGCCCATCCCCGGCCCGCCGGTCACCACCTGATCGGTGCGCCAAGCCTTGCCGATTGCCACCGGAGCGAATGGCACCTGTGTGCGCTACGTCGTCGGCGGGGTGACCAGCGCGAACGCGGCGCCGTGGGGATCCATGAGCTGCACGATGCGCTGGCCGCCCGGGACCTCCATCGGCCCGTTGAGCACGCGCGCACCCCCGGCCTTCGCGCGCGCGAGCGCGGCGTCGAGCTCGTTCGTGGTGATGTAGTACATCCACGACGACGGGACCTCGCGTCCGTCGGGCGTCTTCATGTCCTTGGGCTTGGTCATCATGCCGCCGAGCTGCTTGCCGCCGCGGCCCCACAGCAGGTACGTGCCCATCGGGCCCATGTCGAACGCGCCGAGGCGCTCCCAGCCGGCGATCTGGTGGTAGAACGCGAACGCCGCCTCGTGGTCCGTGGTGTAGAGCTCGTGCCACGAGAACTCGCCCGGCTTCGCGGCGTCGTGCGACTGCATGTCGCTCGACGGCGTGAACACGGCGATGACCGCGCCCTGCGGGTCCGCGATGACGGCGAACCGGCCCACGGTCGGCACGTCCTCGACGACATGGACCTGGCCGCCGAGCCGCTTCACGAGCTCGACGGTCTGATCGACGTTGGCGACCTGGACGTTGGCCTGCCAGTACGGCGGCGCGCCCATCTGCTTCGCGGCGTCCGGGAGCAGCGTGACGCCGCCGAGCGGGCCCTGGCTGCCGACCCACATCGTGTAGTTGTTGCCCTCCCACGGCTGGGACTTCCAGCCCGCGACGTCGGTGTAGAACGCGATCGCGCCCTGCACGTCGGTGGTGAGCAGCTCGTACCAGACAAACCGGCCGGTGTTGGTGTCCGTCATGGCCCGCAGCATCGGGGGGCACTCGCCCGAGATCAAGGGTGCGCGCGCGGAACGTCGCCCGTCAGTCCTCGAAGCCCTTCTGGCGCAGCAGGTCGCGAACCTCGGTGTTGTGCGCGGCGACGCGCTGGTTCTCGCGCTCGGTGCCGGCGGGATCGGGGAACACGGTGATCGGGCCGGTCATCAACGCACCCACAGCGCCGAGAGCTCGAGCTCGATCGCCGCGAACGGCTCGGCGCGCCCCCGGACATCGCCCTCGTGGATCCGCACGTCGCGCCAGCGCTCGTCGTCGCCCAGTGCGTGGACCTCGAGCGTCTTCCCGCCTGGCTGCGAGCACACGCTCGCCCGCTTGCGCGCCGCGGTACCGTGATCGACGTGAAGTGACGCGGCCGGGTGTGTGACGCGTGTTACGATTCACCTCATGCGCTCCGTGGGTGTGGTGTTTGTCGCTGTCGTTTCACTTCTCGTCGCTGCGTGTGGCGACGGCGCGAGCAAGCCCGCCGCGTCGCCGATGACCTCGGCCCCGCCGCTGTCCGCTGGATCTCCCGCCCTCGCCTCGCCCCAGCGGCCGGCGGCAGCGCCGAAACATGACGTCACCGCCGAGCAATTCTGTGCGCGCGTCGCGTGGCTCGCCCCGACCTGCCCGCCGCTCGCCACGTTGAACCAGGATCTCGCCGGCTGCCCATCCCTGATCCAGCGCGAGCTCGACGCGTCGCACGACACGATGCTTCCGATCATGCGTTGCGTGGTCGATAACAACGAGTGCGCCGCCGCGATGAAATGCATCATCGCCGCCACGCCCGATCCGACATCCCAGCTGCGCGCGTGCGACGCCAGCGCGTCGCCGGGGCTCTCCGCGGTCGGTGTCCCCAAGACGGCATGGGCACAGCGCAACGGCGCTGGCGTGACCAAGTTCCGCGACGCGCACTCGACCCAGGCGCGGCCGATCGAGATGTGCGGCATCGACGCCGCCAACGAGTGGCTCACGCACCTGCGCTGCGACGACGGCTCGCAGGCGGTCAAGAGCCACCACGACGCCGAGCTGACCCGCACCGGCAACCTCGGCCCCGGCGGTCGCTGTGGCTCGCTCATCGACGACTACGACGTGACGTGCCCCGAGCGCCGCTACGAGATCTTCATGGACGCATACATCTGCCCGCTCGATCCATAGCGCGCTTCCGGACGATCACCGCGAGCTGTGGGGGCAGCGATCGGCGCGGCGGTGATCGCGAGCCCGAGGTCGGCGGCAGCCCCAGGGGCGCGCTCGAGCAGTAAGTCGGCCGCGCACTCGAGCTACAGGGTGACGACGAAACGTAGTACCCGGCCAGACCGGCTCTACCCATCGGAGGTGGCGAACCAGCGCGGCACGAGATCGTCGGCGGTGCCAGCGGCGCATTCGTTGTACATGAAGCGCGCGTCGTCGGGGATCTCGAGGTTGAGCAGCACGCGGTGCGCGCCGGCGTACTCGGCCCAGCGCACGAAGCTCGCCGCCGGCATCACCGTGCCCGAGGTGCCGATCGACACGAACAGATCGCAGTCGCGAAACGCGCGC
>DATBBB010000482.1:0-4774 GCA_036271215.1 Kofleriaceae bacterium
CCAAATGCGATCGCTTCATGTCGTCGTGGCGCTGTTTGAATCCGATCGTGATCGCGAGCGCCGTCAGCATCCAGCCGATCGGAGAAAGTGCCGTTCCGACCGGGGCGATGTCCATTTGCTTCCCAGAGTGCCAGTACGCCATTACTACACAGAACCAAACGGCACAGACGACAAACGACCGGATTACGTACCAACGCATTCCCCGAGAGTCTCGCCGGGTCTGACAAGTCGGTCCCTCGCCGGTGGGTATGGCCAGCGTTCGGGGCGGGCAACTCCATGGCGTCCTGAGCTGTCGGCAGCCGGTTGCGCGCGCACAACTCCTCGGGGTTGTCGTCGCGGAGGAGCGCGCGACCACCGGCGTGCTGGTCGCCGCGGCGCGGGTCCCCGGGTGCCGGAGGCTGCTGGACCCAGGGATGTCTGGGGGCAGTCGTCGGCTGAGGTGGGCGGGGCCGAGCGGATCGGGGCGGCCCCGGCCTACGAAGCTTGGCTCTGGAGGATGCCGACCGACCGGTCGGTGTGCTAGATGATGCGGTGCGCTATGTCGAAGAACACCTTGGGTATTGATGCGATCGCGCTGGCTGTTCCCGAAGGCTACCTGGAGCTCGCTGACCTGGCGGCTGCCCGCGGGGTGCCGCCGGGCAAGTACATCGAGGGGCTCGGGGTCGAGCGGATGATGGTGGCGCGCGCGCAGGAAGATCCGGTCGCGCTGGCGGCCACCGCGGCGCGCCGGGCGCTGGCGCGGGCCGGCGTGGATCCGGCGACGATCGGGCTGTGTGTGGTCGGTACCGAGACCGCGGTGGATCACTCCAAGCCGATCGCGGCGTACTTGCATCGGTTGCTGGGGCTGCCGCAGCAGTGCCGGGTGTTCGAGGCCAAGCACGCGTGCTTCGGTGGCACCGCGGGGCTGCTCGCGGCGCTCGACTGGATCGCGTCGGGGGCGGCGCGCGGCCAGCGCGCGCTGATCATCTGCACCGACATCGCGCGCTATGCGCTGGGGTCGGCCGGCGAGCCGACCCAGGGTGCAGGTGCGGTGGCGCTGATCGTCTCGGAGGCGCCGCGGCTGGTCGCGCTCGAGCACGGGGTGACCGGCTCGTACGCCCAGGACGTCAACGACTTCTGGCGGCCGCTGTACTCGAAGGAAGCGGTCGTTGATGGTCACCACTCGGTGCAGTGCTACCTCGACGCGCTCGCCGGCGCGTACGGCGCGTGGCGCGCGCGGTCGGAGGCCGACGGGCTCGGCGCCGCGCTGGCCCGCCGGTGCTACCACGTGCCGTACGGCAAGATGGCGCGGAAGGCCCATCGCCACCTGTACCAGCTCGAGGGCAAGTCGGAGGCCGAGGCCGACGCGGCGTATGCCCGCGAGGTCGCGCCGTCGCTGCGCCTGCCGTCGCAGGTCGGCAACATCTACACCGGCTCGCTGTACCTGGCGCTGGCGTCGCTGCTCGACGGCGAGGCCCGCGCGCTCGAGGGCGAGCGGATCGGGCTGTTCAGCTACGGCTCGGGGTGCTGCGCCGAGTTCTTCGCCGGGCGCGTGGTCGCCGGCGCGGGCGACATGGTCGACCGGCTGCAGCTGGCCGAGCCGCTCGCCGGGCGGCGGCGCTACACGTTCGCCGAGTACGAGGCGATCCGGAGCGCCGATGATCAGGTGGATCGCCGGCCGGTGAGCCACGAGGCGGAGCCGGCGTCGGGTGCGGTGGCGTTCCTTGGCGTCGACAACGAGCGCCGGGTCTACGCCGGATTCTGATCGACGTGATCGAATTGTAATCGATCTGTGACCGATCGCCGGATGGCGCGGACGCGGCGCGGCGGGTGCTTGGCAGCGTCGAGACGGACCTGGTATCACCGAATGACATGCAGGGTGTACCCGGGGGTGTCCCCGATCTCGTCGAGCTCCTCGAGCAGCGCGCCGCGGGGGCCGGCTCCGGGACCAGGGAAACCGGGTTCACGTTCCTCACCGACGGTGATCTGCGAGAAGACCAGCTCGGCGTCCGCGAGCTGCGGCGCCGGGCGTGCGCGATCGCCGCGCTGCTGCAATCGAAGGTACCCGCCGGCGCGCGCGTGGTGCTGCTGTATCCGCCCGGGCTCGATTATATCTCTGCATTCTTCGGTTGCCTGTACGGTGGCTTCGTGGCCGTACCGGCGTATCCGCCCAATCCGGCGCGGCTGCAGCGGACCTTGCCGCGGCTCCAGGCGATCGTGAACGACGCCGACGCCCCGATCGTGCTCACCACCCGGGCGATCGCGGCGATGACCACGGCGCTCGCGACGCTCGCCCCGGACCTCGGCACCAAGACCTGGATCGCCACCGACGGGCTCGGCGCCGAGCTCGAGGCGGCGTGGCAGCGCCCGGCGATCGCGCCCGACACGCTCGCGTTCCTGCAGTACACGTCCGGATCGACCGGCACGCCGAAAGGCGTGATGTTGACCCACCGCAATCTGATTGCCAATCAGGAGATGATCCGGCAGGTGTTCGGATTGTCCAAGAGATCCGTGGGTATAGGTTGGTTACCACTTTATCACGACATGGGTCTGATCGGGAATGTGCTCCAGCCGATCTACGGTGACTTCCGCTGCGTGCTGATGTCGCCGCTGCACTTCCTGGCGCGGCCGATGCGGTGGCTCGAGGCAATCTCGCGGTACGGCGGGACGGCGAGCGGCGGGCCCAACTTCGCCTACGACCTGTGCGTGAGAAAGATCTCGCACGACGACCGCGCGCGGCTCGATCTGCGGAGCTGGGAGGTCGCGTTCACCGGCGCCGAGCCGGTGCGCGCCGAGACCCTCGAGCTGTTCGCGGCGACGTTCGCCGGGTGCGGGTTCGCGCGCAAGGCGTTCCTGCCGTGCTTCGGGCTCGCCGAGGCCTCGCTGCTGGTGTCTGGCAAGTCGACGGCCGGCGAGGCGCAGATCCGGCAGCTCGATCCGCGCGCGCTCGAGGACGGCCGCGCGGTGTCGGCGTCGTCGGCGGTGGCGCGCGCGCTGGTCGGCAACGGGCCTGCCGCGCCCGGATCGCGCGTGGTGATCGTCGATCCGGTCACCCGGCGAGTGCAGCCAGATGGTCGGGTCGGCGAGGTCTGGATCGCGGGGCCGCACGTCGCGATCGGCTACTGGGCCGACGCGGAGAAGACCGCAGCGACGTTCGCGGCCGAGCTCGCCGGCGAGCCCGGCGTTCGGTTCCTGCGCAGCGGCGATCTCGGGTTCCTCGATGGCGACGAGCTCTACATCTGCGGCCGGCTCAAGGATCTGATCATCCTGCGCGGCCGCAACTACTACCCGCAGGACTTCGAGCGCTGCGCCGAGCACGCGCACGCCCGGCTGCGCCGCGGCTGCACTGCCGCGTTCTCGATCGATGTCGAGGGTGAGGAGCGGCTGGTGATCGCGGTCGAGGTCGATCCGGCGCCCGGTGCCGCGCCCGGTGCCGCGCCCGGTGCCGCGCCCGGTGCCGCGAACGACGATCCAGCGATCCCGGACATCTTCGCGGCGATCCGGCGCGATATCGCCGCGAGCTTCGACGTCCACGTGCATGCGATCGTGCTGGTGGCGCCGGGGGCGATCCCGAAGACGTCGAGCGGCAAGATCCAGCGCCGCGGCTGCCGCGAGCTGTTCCTGGACGGCGGCCTCGAGGTGATCCATGCGACCCACGATCCGGGCGGCGCCGAGCTCGAGGCCGGAGACGCAGCTGGCGACGCGCTCGGCGAGATCCGGACCGCGCCGGCCGATCAGCAGCGCGCGCTGGTCGAGGACTTCGTGCGCAGCGAGCTCGCCCGCGCGCTCCGGGTCCGGCGCGATCGTGTCGACCTGACCGCGCAGACCAGCGGGCTCGGCCTCGACTCGCTGATGGCGGTCGAGCTCGGTCACCGGATCTCCGAGCGGCTCGGCGTGATGTTGCCGATCGCGGCGCTGCTCGGCGATGGCTCGGGGCTGGAGCTGGCGGCCCGGCTGCATGCGATGATCGCGGAGCCCCCTGCACCGGCGGCGAGCCCGAACGCGCTGGCGGCGAGCCCGGCGAGCGCCCCGAACGCGGCGAGTGCGGCGAGCGCCCCGAACGCGGCGAGCGCGGCGAGCGCCCCGAACGCGGCGAGCGCGCCGGACGCCGACGCCTTCCCGGTCTCGGCCGGGCAAGACTCGATGTGGTTCCTGCAGCAGCTCGCGCCCGACAGCGCGGCGTACAACCTGGCGACCGCGCTCCGGCTCACCGGCGAGCTGGCGCCGGCGGTGCTCGAGCGCGCGCTACGCGAGCTGGTGGCGCGCCACCCGGCGCTGCACACGATCTATGCCGAGCTCGACGGCCGGCCGGTGCAGCAGCTGCAGCCCGCGCTGATCGATGGCTTTGCGCTCGAGGTCGTCGACGCGACGGCGTGGTCGGCCGCCGCGCTCGACGCTCGGCTGGGCGAGGCCGCGGCCCGGCCGTTCGATCTCGCCGCCGGACCGGTGTTCCGGGCCCAGCTGTTCGTGCGCGGCCCCGGCGATGCCACGCTCGTGGTCGCGGCGCACCACATCGCGACCGATCTGTGGTCGATCGTCGTGCTGCTCGGTGAGCTGCGCGCGGTGTATGCCGCGCTGCGCGCCGGCCGCGACGTCGCGCAGCGGATCGCGACCGGGGCGAGCTACCGCGCGTTCGTGGCGTGGCAGCTCGACTACCTGGCGACCCGCGGCGACCCCGACGCGGCGTACTGGCAGGCCCAGGTCGCGGACGCACCAGCGCTCGAGCTGGCGTTCGATCGGCCGCGGCCGGCGATCCAGACATTTCACGGCGCGGTCCACCGGGTGCGGATCGATC
>DATBBB010000483.1:0-8037 GCA_036271215.1 Kofleriaceae bacterium
CCGTACGGCCAGCCGCAGCAGCCTCAGGCAAATCCCTACGGTCAGCCGCAGCAGGCGAACCCGTACGGCCAGCCGCAGCAGCCCCAGGCGAACCCGTACGGCCAGCCGCAGCAGCCTCAGGCAAACCCGTACGGCCAGCCGCAGCAGCCTCAGGCGAACCCGTACGGCCAGCCGCAGCAGCCTCAGGCAAATCCGTACGGCCAGCCGCAGGCAGCTGCCAATCCGTATGGCCAGCAGCAGCCTCAGGCAAATCCGTACGGCCAGCAGCAGGCGAACCCGTATGCGGCGCCGCAGCAGCCGTCCGGGTATCCGCAGCAGGGTGGCTACCCGCAGGGGGTGAGCCCGTTCGCGCAGTCGGCGCAGGACGCCCAGCCGCACCACCACAACGACATGATGGGCAAGCTGCCGCAGTCGGCGCCCGGCACGATCTTCGGGTTCTCGGTGTCGCGGCTCCGCGATCCGGGGCTGCAGAAGAAGATCCTGTTCCTCGCCGGCGTCGCGCTGGTGGCGTCGGTCGCGGTGCCGTTCTCGCTCAGCCCGCTGTTGTTTGCGTGGTCGGGCGGCGGCTTCGAGTTCTTCCTGTGGCCGCTGATCTCCGGCGGCGCGTACCTCCTGCTCACGGCGGCGCCGCAGGACATGCGCGCCAAGGTGCCGCCGGTGGTCCTGCAGTGGATCCCGTTCGGCGTCGCGTACGCCGGAATCTTCATCTCGCACATGGGCTTCGGGTTCGCGGCGTTCCTCGCCGCTTCCAGCGGTGGCGGGGTCGGGATGGGCGGCGCCGGCGGCCTGTACATTCTCGGCTACTCGGTGCTGGTGTTCGGCTTGCTCGCGCGCATCGCGCAGCCGACCGATCAGATCGCGCGCATCGTGATCGCGATCGGCGCCGGCTGCCTGGTGTTCTCGTGGCTCGGCGGCTTCCACCTGCTGAGCTTCGGCGGCATGCCGATCCTGTTCATCCTCCACAACCTGCTGTGGTTCCTGGTGCTGTCGCTCGGCGTGTTCTGCATCGTGTTCGTGGTGCCGCCGGCCAAGCTGCCGCCCGCGCTGCAGACGGTCGACGCGTTCGGCCCGCTGATCGCGGCGGTGCTGATCGCGTGGCTGCCGCTGCAGCAGGTGCTGATCGCGCTGGCGATGATCATCCATGGCCACGTCCTGATCGGCGCGCTGCTGATGCTCGGCCACGGCCTGCTGCCGATCCTGGCGTACTTCGGCGTGCTGATGATGGCGTCGCCGGCCGCCTACGAGGAGGCCAAGATCATGTTCAGCAAGAACAAGCAGCCGCCCGCGGGCGGTGGCGGCTATCCTCCGCAAGGTGGCGGCTATCCTCCGCAGGGCGGTGGCTATCCTCCGCAGGGCGGCGGCTATCCTCCGCAAGGCGGCGGCTATCCTCCGCAAGGCGGCGGCTATCCCCCGCAGCAGGGCGGCGGCGGCGGCTGGCAGTAGCCGCCGCGACCTGAGTCACGCGTTTACAACAAGCGATGTAGCAACGGCCCCGCACGGGGCCGTTGCTCGTTTGAGCCACTGATCAGCGTCCGGTCGGCCACCGATCAGCGTCCGGTCGGCCGGCGGTCGGCAACCGGTCGGCCGGCGGTCGGCACCCGGTTGGCCGGCGGTCGGCACCCGGTCGGCCGGCGGGTTTGGCTTCAGGTTCAGCCGGCGCGCTACGGGCAGCTGGTCAGCTGCGTGATCCAGTCATCGAGCAGCTGGCTGCCGACCGGGTCGATCATGCTGACCGCGACCGGCGGCATCCGCTTGGAGTCGGTCGCGTGGACCCGCAGCGACAGGAGGCTCATCACCGGCATGCCCGGCGTGATGATCTTGTTGACCGTGCCGATCATGCCCTGCGTGCTGTCGGCGTTGCAGGTCATGGTATCGGCGAACGACTCGGCGTAGCGCAGGTCCATCGTGCCCTGGCCGCCGCCCATCGGCCGGTGGCAGTGCGAGCAGTTCGAGTGCAGGTAGCTGCGGGCGCGGGCGTCGATCGGATCGGTGCCGGCCGGATCGGACAGCACGGGCTCGTCGGCCGGGGCCGCCGCGAGCGGCGCCGAGAACATCCCGATGTGATCGAGCGTGGCGAGCTGGTTCGACTGCCGGTTGGTCACCGTGTAGACCTCGTCGCGGTTGAGCTGCGCGACCTCGAGGCCGATCGTGCCGCCGGCGGCCGCCGAGTGGCACTGGATGCACTGGCTGCGGCTCGGGTACGCCCACGACGTGGTGGCATCGAGCGCCTTGGTCTTGCCGGCGGGCAAGAGCGTCGCGTCCTTGCCGTCGTCGTCCCACTCGTAGGTGTAGCCGGCCCAGCCGCCGTCGTCGTGGCGCATGAACAACCGGGTCTCGATCCGCTTGCCGTCGACCGAGAACGTCTTCATCGCGACCGAGCCGATCGGCAGATCGAAGTCCTGATCGGCGGTGATGTTGATCGTCTGGCCGTCGGGGATCGCGAAGTAGCGCTCCTTCTGCGCGCCGTCGGACCACAGCGGCGAGTTGACATCGTACGGGATCAGGCCGGCGGCCGGCTTGGTCGGGTCGGCGGGATCGACGCAGCCGGTCTCCGACAGGTGCTGCGGGAACGTGTCGGGCGCCACCGCGCCTGTCGGGACGAGCTTGGAGATCGTACCGGTGATCTGCACCGTGTACATCTCGCCGTCGTGGCCCTGGCCGAACGCGGTCAGGGTCTCGGCCGCCACGGTCGTGAGCAGCTTCGGCGTCGGCTTGTTGCTGGCATCGTAGAGCAGCGCCCAGATGTTACCGGTCTCGTAGTCGCCGTAGATGTACGTGCCGACCAGGCTCGGCATCGCGGTGCCGCGGTAGACGTAGCCGCCGACGATCGCGCGCGCCTCGGTCCGCGGGTGCTCGACGACCGGATCGATCAGGCCCGGCGTGTTGCACAGGTCCGTGGTGCTGCCGCGCTTGTGGAAGCCCTCGCAGGTGTTCCACCCGAAGTTGCCGCCCTTGGTCACGCGATCGATCTCTTCCCACGTGTCCTGGCCGACGTCGCCGACCCACATGTCGCCGGTCGCCGAGTCGAAGCTCCAGCGGAACGGGTTGCGGTGGCCGTACGACCAGATCTCCTGGCGCGTGTTGGCGACCCCGGCGAACGGGTTGTCGGGCGGGATGTTGTACTTGCCCGCCGGCGCGTTGATGTCGAACCGCAGGGTCTTGCCGAGCACCGTGTTGAGGTTCTGGCCCGAGCCGCAGGTATCGTTGCCGTTGCCGCCGTCGCCGAGCCCGAGGTACAGGTAGCCGTCGTTGAGGCCGAAGTTGAGCGTGCCGCCCTTGTGGTTGGTGTACGGCTGGCCGACCTTGAAGATCTCGTCGGGGCCGACGTCGAGCGTCATGCCGTCGTTGGTGCTCTGGTAGCGCGCGATGATCGAGGTCAGCGGCTGATCGGTGGTCGACAGGCAGATCGGCGTGGGATCGCCGGCGACCGGCGTGCGGGTGAACGACAGGTACGCTTCGCGCTTGGCCGGCCACATCGGGTGGAACGCCATGCTGAGCAGGCCGCCCTCGCCGGCGGAGTTGACGGTCACGCTGACGAAGTCGCGGACCTGGGTATTGGCCGTCGCGTTCGCCGGCAGCGCGCGGACCTTGCCCTCGCGCTGGACGATGTACCAGTTGGCGTCGTCGCCCGGCGCCTGGACCATGAACATCGGTTCCTGGAACGTGATGCCGGCCCACTGCGGCGCGAGCATCACGCCGGTGTCGAGCACCGGGCGGGTCGGCGCGACGCAGGTCGGGTTCGAGGGCCGGGTATCGAGCCCGTAGGGCGCGATCTTCGGCGGAGACATGCCGTCGTCGCCACCGCACGCCGCACCGGCGGCGAGGGCAGCGAGCGCGGCGGCGGGCCACAGGAAGGTTCGCATGGCGCGACCATACCCCCGCGGCGTCGCGCGGTGCCCGATGTTTCGCCGCGGACCGCATGCCCTACCGACGACGATTTCGCGGCGATGTGAACCACCGCACGGCACGCACCAACATCGGCTCGCGGATCCTCACCACCATCGTCGGTGTGCGGCTGCGCTCACGAGGGCGGTGTGGGCCGGTATCGGTGCATCGGTAATCATGTCGACGACGCGATCGGCTACGATCGGGCATGCGCGAACGTGGCCTCGAGTTCAAGGTCGGGCTCCTGATCGTCGTGTCGAGCGCGATCCTGGTCGGCCTGATCTTCATCCTGGGCAACTTCTCGCTGCGCTCGGGGTTCGAGCTCCACGTCGACTACGACTACGTCGGCAGCCTGACCGCCGGCGCGCCGGTCAAGCTGTCGGGGATCAAGGTCGGCAAGGTGACCTCGGTCGAGCTATTCGGCGGCAAGATCGATCCCGCGATCCAGCAGCGGGTCCAGGTCCGGGTGACCGCATGGATCGAAGATCGGGTCGCCGACTCGATCCGCGGCGACGCCGAGTTCTTCATCAACACCGCCGGCGTGCTCGGCGAGCAGTACCTCGAGATCGTGCCCGGCAAGGACTGGGACCACCCGCCGCTCGCGGCCGGCACGACCGTCCACGATCCGCACTTCGTCCACGATCCGCCGCGCACCGACCTGGTCGTCGCCCGGCTCTACGAGGTGCTCGACGGCGTATCGAGCGTGCTGCACGATGACCGCGACGCGATCAAGCACCTGCTCGCCAACGGCGCGAGCGCGGTCGCCGAGGTCAACCAGCTGTTGACCGACAACCGAGCCCAGATCGGCCAGCTGATCGGCTCGACCGCCGCGTTCGCCAAGGAAGGCCAGCTCACGCTGGAAAAGCTCAACGCCGGGCTCGGCGATGGCCGGCCGGTCGCGAGCCTGATCGCGAGCGCCGACGGCGCGCTGACCAGCGCGAAGACCTCGCTGCAGACCCTGACCCCCGGCGCCGCGGCGTTCATGACCGACGCCACGCGGGTCACCGGCCTCATCACCGATCAGCGGCTCGCCAGCGTCGATCACGCGCTCGACAACGCCGGCGCCGCCGCGGGCCACGCCGCGACCCTGCTCGACAACGCCAACGGCATCGTGACCGATCTGCGCGCCGGCAAGGGCACCGCGGGCGCGCTGCTGTCGCGCGACGAGCTGTACAGCGATCTCCGCGAGCTGATCCGCGACCTCAAGCGCAATCCGTGGAAGTTCTTCTGGAAGGAATGAGGCACTCATGGTGATCCCCGACGAGCGCGTCGCGCGCCGTGTCGGGGCGCTGACCCTGCTGGTGCTCGGCGCCGCGATCGCCGGCCTGGTGTTCCTGCTCGACCGCGCATCGCTCGGCGCGTCGATCCAGATCCACGTCGTGTTCCACCGCGTCGCCGGGCTGCGCGAGCACGCGCCGCTGGTCGTCGCCGGCCACCCGGTCGGCCGGATCGAGGCGATCGTCCCGATCGCGCATGGGACGCCGGGCGCCCTCGACGGCGACGTCGGGGTGTCGGCGACCGTGGCGATCGCGGCCGCGAAGGTATGGCAGGTCCCCGTGGCCGCCGAGATCTTCGTCGCGTCGCGCGGCCCTTTGTCCGACAAATACCTCGAGGTCGCGCCGCCCAAGGGTGACCCTGGGCCGGCGGTCCACGACGGCCAGGAGCTGCGCGGGGTCGACCCACCCGATCTCGACAACGTGCTCCAGCACACCTGGAACAACATGACGACGTTCAAGCTGTTCGTCGATACGGTCAAGCCGGAGCTGGCGGCGCTGCGGACCCAGCTCGCCGAGCTCCGCGATCGGCTCGATGCGGTCGCCGCCGAAGGCGACGCGCAGGGCAGCGGCATCGCGGCGCTCGGCCGCCACGTCCGCGATCTGGTCGCCGCGGCGCGCCACACCTATGACACGCAGCTCGGCGGCGACCCCGGTGTCGCCGAGCTGCGCGCGATGCTCGGCGAGGCGCGCCAGGTCACGGCCCAGCTGCGCGCCGCGATCGATCAGCTCGCGCCGCGCACCGGCGCGCTGGTCGCCGACCTCGCCCGGGTCCGCGATCGCGTCGATCAGGCGGCCCCGATCGCCCGCGCCCAGCAGACGATCGACGCGCTGCGCGCCGCGCTCGACAAGATCGACCCCGTGCTCGCCAACCTCGACGAGCTGACCGCCCGGATCGCGAGCGGCGAGGGCTCGATCGGCCGGATCCTGACCGACCCCGAGTTCCCCGAAGACACCCGCGACCTCGGCAAGATCATGAAGCGCCACCCGTGGCGAATCATGGAGACGCCACCCGATAAGTAAGCCGAATCGATCAACTAGAACCCCGGGGTCTCCATCGGCCCCGATGACTGGCCGGTGATGAACTGCTGCACGATCGGATCGGGCGACCCGCGCAGCGCGGCCGGCGTGGCGACCACGTGCACCACGCCCTGGTAGAGCAGCGCGACCCGATCGGCGATCCCGAAGATCGACGGCGGATCGTGCGACACCACCACCGCGGTGACCCCGAGGCGGTCCGCCAGCTCGCGGATCAACCGATCGATCCGCCGCGCGCTCACCGGATCGAGCCCGGTGGTCGGCTCGTCGAACAGCACGACCTCGGGGCCGAGCGCCAGGGTCCGCGCGATCGCCGCGCGCTTGCGCATGCCGTCGGACAGCTCGGCCGGGTAGCGCTCGGCGTGGTCCGCCATGTAGACCTGCGCCAGCCTGCGCCGGGCCTCGTCGATCGCCGCCGGCCACGCCAGGTGCTGGTGGGTGCGCAGCGGCAGCGCGACGTTCTCGGCCAGGGTCATCGAGTCGAACAGGGTCGAGCTCTGGAACACCATCCCGATCCGCCGGCGCAGCGGCACCAGCGCGCGCTCGGGCAGCTGATCGACCCGCTCGCCGTCGAACCAGATCTCGCCGCCGTCGATCCGCAGCAGGCCGATCAGGTGCTTGATCGTCACCGACTTGCCGACCCCCGACGTGCCGATGATGAACATGACCTCGCCCCGGTCGATCGCGAGGCTCATCCCGCGCAGCACCGGCACGCCGGCGAACGCCTTGGTGACCGCCTTGTACTCGATGAACGCGGTCATAGATCGCCGCCGGTGACCACCAGCGCCGCGGTCGAGATCACGAAGTCGAGCACGATCACCGCGAACGAGCTGCCGATCACCGCCGCCGTGGTCGCCCAGCCCACGCCCTCGGAGCTGCCGCGCGCCCGCAGCCCACAGAACCCCGACACCACCGGGATCGCCGCGCCGTACGCCACGGCCTTGGCCACCAGCAGCACCACGTGGCGGCCGCGGATCAGCCCGGCGTCGAAGAACAGGGTCGGGTTGACGCCGAACGAGTAGCGCGCGGTCAGCCCGCCGGCGGTGTACATCACCAGCCCGCCGATCACGCTCAGCACCACGGTCATCACCAGCGACGCGAGGAACCGCGGGACGATCAGGTAGTCGATCGGCGCCACCCCGCTCATCCGCAGCGCGTCGATCTGCTCGGTGACCTTCATCGACCCGATCTCCGCCGCGATCCCGGCCCCGACCCGGGTCGAGAGCATCAGCGCGGTCAAGGTCGGCCCGAAGTCCGAGATGATCAGCCGCAGCAGCTGGCTGCCGATCTGCGAGAAGTCGCCGGTGACCCGCGCCAGCTGCAGGCACGCCTCGTAGGTCATCACCATGCCGATGAACCCCAGGGTGACCGCGATGAACACCAGGGATCGATTGCCGATCGCGTGGAGCTGGCGCGCGAGCTCGCCGCGCGGCAGGGTGTGCGACCGCCGCCGCGCGACCCGGCGCACGATCCCGGCCCAGGTCGCGACGTAGACCTGCCACAGCGCCAGCGCCGCCCGGCCGGTGCCGATCGCCGCGGCGCCGACCGCCGCGAGCCGCCGGCTCGCCCAGCCGGGCGCCGGGCCGTCCGCTGGCTCGTCTGGATCGCCGGTCATGTCACCCCGTCAGGTAGGTCATGAGGAAGTCGAGCACCATGATCGAGACCGCCGCCGCGACCACCGCCGCGTTGACCGCGCGCCCGCAGCCCGCAGAACCCCGACACCACCGGGATCGCCGCGCCGTACGCCACGGCCTTGGCCACCAGCAGCACCACGTGGCGGCCGCGGATCAGCCCGGCGTCGAAGAACAGGGTCGGGTTGACGCCGAACGAGTAGCGCGCG
>DATBBB010000484.1:0-5526 GCA_036271215.1 Kofleriaceae bacterium
CGATGGCCTGCGGGCTCGCCGGCGCGATGGCCTGCGGGCTCGCCGGCGGTGTGGGCATGGCCCCGGCCAGCACCGCCGGCGGTGGGCTCACCGGGGCTGGCTGGGCGGTCCGCAGCGAATGTCCGCTCGCCGGGGCATGCCGCTTTGCTGCTGACGTGGCCGGTGATGCGACCGTGGCGACCTCGGCAGCACCGGTTTTCGGTAGCGCAGGCGGCGCCGACGCCTGGTCCTGCGTCGGTGCGACCGCCACCCGCGGTGCTTGCAGCGGCGGCGCAGCCTGCTCCGGCGCGCGCGGCGACGGCGCACGCCCCGCGCGTGGCGCGCTGGGCGCCTCGTTGGGCGCCTCGTTGGGCGCCTCGGTCGCGACCGCACCGCGCCGCACCGTACCGCGCACGACCCCGAACGCGATCGCCGCCAGCGCGACCGCGATCACCGCGACACCGGCGCCGAGCAGCCGTGCGTGGCGCGCGCCCGGCGGCGCCGGCTGCATCCCGCTCGCCTCCGACAGCGTCGTCGACGACGGCCGCAGCTTCGGCCCGACCTCCTGGCCCACCACCGAAATCATCGTGCTGCGGAACGCCCCGCCGGTGGCGTCGTCGATCGCGCGCACCACGGCCTCCGCCGACTGCGTCCGCGCCGCGTGATCCTTCACCAGCAGCTGCTGCACCAGCAGGTCCAGCCCCCGCGGGATCCCGCGGACGAGCGACGACATCGCGGGCGCGGTGTCCTCGAGGTGCGCGACGAACACCTCCTGCATCCCGCGGCCCACGAACGGCGGCCGCCCGGTGCACAGCTCGAACATGATGCAGCCCAGCGAGTACAGATCGGCGCGGTGATCGACCGGCTCGCCGCGGCACTGCTCGGGCGCCATGTACGTCGGCGTGCCGAGCACCGCACCCGGCCGCGTCATCCGGTGCTGATCGCTGTCGGCAGCCAGCTTGGCGATCCCGAAATCGAGCAGCTTGACCCGCTCGCCGCCCGCGACGTCGACGTCCGGCTCGAGGAACAAGTTCTCGGGCTTGAGATCGCGATGCACGATGCCGCTGCGGTGCGCTACCGCCAGCGCGCCCGCGATCTGGCGCGCGATGATCATCGCGCTACCCGCGGCGATCCCGCCGTGCTTGATCCGCGCCGCCAGGCTCTCGCCGCGCAGGTACTCCATCACGAGATACGCCGAGCCATCGGTGTGCCACCCGAAGTCGTAGATCTCGACAATGCCCGGGTGGCGGATCGCCGCCGCCGCGCGCGCCTCGTTGAAGAACCGGGTCACGACTTCCTGGTTCCCCGAAAACTCGGGCAGCAGGATCTTCACCGCGGCGGCGCGGCCGAGCAACGTGTGCTCCGCCTTGTACACCACACCCATCCCGCCGACGCCGAGCGTCCCGGTGATGCGGTATTGCCCCAGCGTCGTCCCCAGCACGCCTGAAAGATAGCGGGTTTTGCGCTACATCACCAGCGGCGCGTCGAGTGACAGCCGCCGCAATCGTCGTCGTACCACGCGAAGTCCGAGCGCGTGGTGCGGTGGAACGCTGACACCGTGTGGCAACCGGCGCAGCGCCGCGGGGTCGACTTGAACTGCGCCGAGGCATGACAGCCGCGGCATGGCACGTCGCGGTGCTTGCCCTCGAGCGGCCAGCTCGACGTCGCGTGATCGAACCGATTCTCGCCGGCGTCGGTGATATCGAGCGTGAAGTGGCAGGCGAGGCACTGCTCGGTCTTGAACTTACCCTTGGGGTGATCCGCGTCGGCATGAGCCAGCTGGTGGGTATGACAGCCCTTGCACGTCGCCTGGGTGCGCAGATCCTCGAGCTCATCGGGCCGGCCGCCGCGGTGGCACGCGCGACACGCCAGGCCGCGATGGCCGCGCATCGGGTTCTGCCAGGTCGACGCGTGGCCGGCGCTGGTCGCGCCGCCGGGCTCGGCCGCGTGCCCGGCGCTGGCGGCGTGCGCGGCCGCATGATCGAACGCCAGCGCGGTCCAGCTGGTCAGCGAATGGCAGGTCGCGCAGCGCGCCGGTGCGCCGAACGCGGCGAACCGATCGCCGTGCGGCGACGCCTGGGCGTGGCAGCGCTCGCAGGTGACGTCGGCGGCTTGCGCGCCGCGCGCCGCGGGATGGCAGCCGGCGCACGCCATCGTACGATGATTGCCAATCGGGAACACCGCTTCATGATCGAAGCTGATCTGCGTCATCGACGGCAGCGACGGCGAGTGGCACAGCGCGCAGTCGCGCATGCCGAACATCTGCTCGCCGTGCGCGTTGGGGTGACAGCCCGCGTGATCGCAGGTCGCCCGTGCCCGGGTCCCCAGGCCGTAGACTCCACCCGGGTGGCAGCGCGCGCACGCGACCTCGCGGTGGGCGCCGACCAGCGGCAGGTTCGTCGTGGCGTGGTCGAACGTCGCGGGCGCCGCCGGCCGCCAGCCGCGATCGGTGTGGCAGCGATCGCACGCCACCGCGTGGTGCAGCTGGTGCGGCTCGATCGGCGCGTGGCACGCGGCGCACTGCGCGTCGAGGCCGCGATAGACCGGCTCGCCGCGCCGGTTGATCTTCACGTGGCACTTCGCGCACGGCGCAGCCGCGTGCGCGCCGCCGAGCGGCCAGCCGGTGCGCGCATGGTCGAACGTCCGCGGATCGATCAGCGCCGCGGTCGGCGCGAACCCGCTCAGCGCCTCGACCTGCGCGCGGGGTCCGGTGAGCACCGTCGCGACGGCGGGCACGGCGTCGGCATGCGGGCGCGCGCACGCCGCCACCGCGATCAGCATCGCGATCGCGAGCCCGATCCGTGGGATAACCGGCACCGCGTGAACCAGCGTACACCTGTCGTCGCCGCGACACTGTTCCTGCTCTCGACCCCGGGGCTCGCCGACAAGCTCGAGCCCGACGACCTGGCCGGCCCGGCGCCCGAGGTCGCGCCGCATACCGCCAAGATCGATCTCCCGGCGATGCCGGCGTTCGAGCTGCCGCCGGTCGCGCCGGGGGCTCACAGCGCGCGCGAGCTGCGGGTCCGCGGCAAGTCGCTGCTCGGCAGCGAGCTCAAGGTCGAGGGCTACGTCACGGCGATCTATGACTGCATCGCGGCGCTCGCGGTGACCAACCCCAAGGCGACGCGCGCGCAGATCGTCGCGTCGGTCGACAAGAACCCCGCGCTGTGCGAGCCGGCGAAGCTCTACCTCGGCGATCGCAAGGACACCGCGCGCGAGCGCTCGATCTGGGTCGTCGATGTGCCGCGCGCGCCCGGCAAGGCCGAGCGCCAGCGGATGTCGCGGGCCGAGCTCGCCGCGTTGCCGCCGGTGCCCAGGCTCGCGGTCGGCGACTACGTCGCGGTCACCGGCACGTGGAATGTCCAGTCGCCGCACCACGAGCACAACGGCGACGGCCTGCTGATCTACCAGGCGCTCGATCGCGCAACACCGCCGGATGCCGGGGCGGCGCCGGTGGCGGCGAGCCCCGCGCCCGAGCCAGAGGTCGCGGTGGTGACCCGGCCGCCGCTGCGCGCCGCGGTCGATCCCAAGGTCCGCGCGGCGTCGGTTGCGCACGCGAGCCAGTGCTACAAGGAGTTCGAGCAGCGCCACTACGACCCGGCGCTCGCCGCGTGCCGGTCCGCCGTCCAGACCTGGCCCGGCAACCACCTCGCCTGGTACGCCAGCGCCAGCGCGCACATGGCGAAGGACGAGTGGCCCGCGGCCCAGGCCGACGTCGAGCACGCGGTTGCGCTGCGCCCCGACCTCGCGATGTACCAGCTGTATGACGGCATCGCGAAGTACGAGGCCGAGCGCGCCCGGATCCGCGACGAGCTCGCGCAGCGCGATCACAAGACGCCCGACGAGGTGACGATCAACCCGGCGCTGCTCAAGCTCGAGCCGGCGAAGGCGGCGCTCGCGCGCGCGGCCGTGCTCGACCCGGCGCTGTGGCGCGCCCACTTCTACCTCAGCCGGGTGTACCGCGACCTCGACGACCCCCGGCGCGAGGCCGAGCAGCTCGCGCAGACGATCGCCACCCACCCGGCGTACCGGTTCGGGTACCTGGCGCTGTCCGATCTGTACCGGCGGTGGGACGCCCACGATGCGGCGATCGCCGTGGCGCTGCGCGGCACCGCCCAGGTGGCCCCGGCCGACGCGCCCGAGCTGTGGTTTGCGGCCGGCCTGTCGTACGAGGCCAAGCACGCAGACGACCAGGCGATCGACGCGTTCAGCAAGATGATCGCGGGCGTGCCCGACGACGCGAGCGCCAAGCTCCACCGCGCCCAGAGCTACCTCCGCAAGGCCGCGCTCGCCGACGCCAAGCGCGACCTCGACGCCGTGATCGCGTCGAGCGATCCCCGGGCGGCTGCCCTGCGACCGGTCGCGGTGCAGCTGCTGGCCCAGATCGCCCGCAGGCAGTGACGCGCGCTGGCCCAACCGTGCCGAGCGCGGCGCGAGGCGCCTAACCAGCGGATCTAACTCGGTGATCATCCGCGCTGCAGCTGCACTGCCGGCGCGCTGCAGCTGCGCTGCAGGGTTCGGCCCGGACCTGCGTGTGTCCGGGAATGATGCCCTCCGCGAGCGACCTCGTCGTTGCCCCTGTGGTTGCCCCTGTGGTTGGCCCTGTGGCTCCTGCGCCGATGCCGCTCCCGGTCGCCGCGATGTCGTGCGATGGCGGCCAGGTCGTCGTCACCGACGGAGACGCGCTCCGCCTCGCCGGCGGCCCGGTGCTGCTCGACGCCGCGCACGTCGTGGCGGCCGGGGCGGTCGACGGCGCGATCTGGGTCGTCACCGCGGGCGACGGCGCGCACCAGCTGCATCGGTTCGACCGCGCGGGCGCGCGGATCGCCGCCCAAACCACGCTCGGCACGCTCGGCGCGCTCGGCGCGACCGGCGCGCTCGGCACGACCGGCACCCCCGGCGCGCTTGCCACGCTCCGGCCGGACCTCGGCGAGCTCGCGATCTCGACCTTGCGCACCGGGGCGCGCAGCGCGCTGATCGAGGGCCGGTGCGCGGTGCTGGTGACCGAGCGCGACGGCGAGCTGACCGTCGAGCCGCTCGGCGAGCGTGGCCGCGACCGCCGCGTGCTGATCGGCGGCCGCGGCGTGCTCGAGCGGCGCGGCGCGCTGCTGGCGTGGCTCCGGCGCGGCGCGCTGCCGGGGTTCACGCTGCCGTTCGATCTCACGGCGGCGACCGTGGTCGGCGGCACGATGGTGCTCGATGGCGCGGCGGCGCTGATCGAGCTCGACCGCAACGGCCAGCGCGCCGCGCTGGTCTACGACGTCCGGCGCGGCGAGGTCCGCAGCCGGATCCGGCTCGGCGAGGCGCGGATCGTGGCGGTCGCCGAGCGCAAGGGCATCCTCGTGCTCGGCCGCGGCGCCTCGGTCGCGATGTTCGACCTGCGCGCGAGCTGCTGCGTCGGCGAGCGGATCCTGCCCGCGCCGCTCGCCGCGTGCGCGGTCGACAGCCAGGCGTCGCGGCTGGTGATCGTGGACCAGCTCGGCCGGGTGTCCGAGCTCGGCGCGACGATGACCAACGCGATCGTCGCCGTGGCCGCCACCATCACCG
>DATBBB010000485.1:0-39474 GCA_036271215.1 Kofleriaceae bacterium
CGATCCAGTCGAGCATGAAGGCGGTGAAGCTCGGGGCGATCGGGGCCGAGACGCCGAGCGTGCGGGCGTCGATCCAGACCTCGCCGCGCGCGGCGCCGTCGAGCGCGACGATCGCGGCGTAGCCGCAGCCGAGGTGGCTGACCGGCAGGCCGCGGGTCCAGGGCGCGTGGGGCGCGGCGGGCGCGGCGGCGCGGGCCGGTGCGCCGGACGGTGCGTCGATCGATGCGTTGGGCGACGCACTGAGCGACGCGCTGACCGGAGTGACGACGTACGCCGCGCCGCGGTCGATCGGCACGATGCCGTAGTACGGGCCGGCGCCGCCGGCGGCGACGTGGGTCGCGAAGTCGCGCAGGTCGTCGGGCAGCGTGGCGCCGAGCGCGGCCTCGAGCGCGGCGAGCTGGGCCGGCGCCAGCGGCGGCGCGAGCTGGTAGCGGTGCTGGGCAGCGCCGAACCGCCGGTGCGCCGGGTCCGCGGCGGCGAGCGCGGCGATCGCCTCGCGCAGGGTCGCGAGCAGCTCGGTCTGCGGATCCGGGGTCGCGATCACTCGCCGATCACCGAGATCGTCAGCTTGCGGCTGTGCGGCGCCGCGCGGTGCTCCCACAGGTAGAGGCCTTGCCAGGTGCCGAGCACGAGCTTGCCGGCCGCGAGCGGGATGCCGATCGAGGTCTGGGTCAGCACGCTGCGGACGTGGGCCGGCATGTCGTCGTCGCCCTCGTCGTTGTGGGTGAACAGCTTGTCGCCGTCGGGGACGAGCCGGGCCATGAACGCCTCGAGGTCGGTGCGGACCGATGGATCGGCGTTCTCGCACACGATCAGCGACGCGCTGGTGTGGGCGATCCAGATCGTCGCGAGGCCCTCCCGGGCATCGCTGGCGCCGACCACGCGCACGACGTCGCGCGTGATGTCGTAGATGCCGCGGCCGCGGGTCGCCACGGAGAGCTCGCCTCGATAGACCATGGGTCAACGTTGCCTCGCGGCCCCGAGGATGACAACCGTGCGCCCGGTGCAGTTCGCGGGCGAATCCGCACGATCAGAACTGGGACAGCCGGCGCGCAGCCGGAGGGTCAGCGGAGGGTCAGCCGAGGGTCAGCGCAGGGTCAGCGCAGGGTCAGCCGGGCGGCGGGACCGCCCGCGGCCCCGGTCAGGTCACGCCGATCACGACGGCGATCGCGATCGCGATCATCAGCGCGCCGCCGAGCACGAGCAGCGGCAGCCGGCGCGATCCGGATCCCGCGTCGGGGACCTCCGCCGCATAGCCGCCGGGCGAGACGTGCAGCGCGCTGGTCAGCAGCTGGGCGCCGGACAGCGGGAGCTCGCCGCCGAGCGGTGGCAGCGAGGCGCGCTCGAGCTCGGCGAGCGCGTAGGCCGCCGACGGGATGCGATCCTCGGGCGCCTTGGTCAAGAGCTTGGCGAGCAGCGCGTCGAGCTCGACCGGCAGGTGCGGCGCGAGGTTCGACAGCCGCGGCGGCGGCTCGTAGATGTGCATCGCCATGATCGCGCCGTTGCCCTCGGCGACGAACGGCGGCCGCCCGGTCAGCATCTCGAACAGGATGCAGCCGACCGCGTAGAGGTCGATCCGCGCGTCGAGCTCGACGCCGCCCTTGCACTGCTCGGGCGCCATGTACGTCGGCGTGCCGAGGATCGAGCCGCCCTTGCTCTTGGGTCGCGGGCCGCCGGGGCCGAACGGATCGCCGATCAGCTTGGCGACCCCGAAGTCGAGGATCTTGACCCGCACGCCGCCGGGCGAGCCGGCATCGCGCACCAGGTAGATGTTGTCGGGCTTGAGGTCGCGGTGGATCACGCCGACCAGGTGGGTGGCGTTGAGCGCCCGCAGCAGCTCGCCGGCGATGTGCACCGCGAGCGACGGCTCGAGCGTGCGGTGGCGGGCGACCAGGCTCGCGAGATCCTCGCCGCGCAGCAGCTCCATCGCGATGTACGCCTGGCCGTTGGCGAGCCGGCCGTAGTCGAACACCTCGGTGATGCCGGGCGAGCGGATCGCGCTCGCCGCGCGCGCCTCCTGGAAGAACCGGTCGACGACCACCGGATCCTGGGTGAACTGCGGCAGCAGGACCTTCACCGCCGCCGGGCTGCCGAGCACGATGTGCTGGGCGCGGTACACCATGCCCATGCCGCCCTCGCCGATCGGGCTGAGGATCTTGTATTTGCCGACGACGTGGCCGAGCACGCCCGGGACAGCGTATCACCGCGCGGGCGGCGTGGCCTCCAGGATCGCCGCGCCCGCTCGATCGGAGCAGACGAGGATGGCGAACCGCTCCACCGCGTCCAGCTCGGTGGTCGACAGGGTCGCGTAGTCGAACCAGCCTCGCAGATCGGTGTAGCCGTCCTTGTAGAACGCGACCTCGCCGCCGCGCCTGCGGGCATAGACCTTGACATAGGTCGCCGCGAGCGCGCCGTGATCCGACGCGCGCTGGACCCGGATCTGGCCGTACTGATGTGACAGCGTGGTGACCAGGTCGTTGGCGTAGTGGACCTTGGCCTTGCGCATGCCGGCGCCGACCGCCTCGACGACGACGTTCTTGCCGCGCAACCGGTCGGGCCATGCGACCCGGAGCTCGGCCGGCGGGCTCACGATCGGCTCACGGTGGCCCGGCTCGATGAACGAGAACCGCGACACGTCGCTCTGGACGAACGGCTGGCGCGAGAACAACAGCTCGATGTCCATCTCGAAGAACCGCAGCTCGAGCGCGGTGACGTTGCGGCTGTGCAGCACCAGGCCGTCGCGGTCGGCGGCGAGGTCGAACGCCGGCTGGGCCGCGGCGAGCTCGGCCTGCTGCTGGTCGCGGCTGCGCGGATCGACGACGCCGGGCGCGGCGCCGTCGAGCTCGTCGAGCATCGCGGCGAGCGCGGCGATCCGGTGCCGCCAGCGGTCGACCGGGTGGTCGCGCCAGCTGACCGTCACCGCGCGAGCGCGGGCGAGCTCGCCGGTCAGGCACGCGGCGTAGCCGGTGAGGTAGTCGTACTGCAGGCGATCGGCGATCGCGCCGGCGTCGACCCGGGCGAGCGCGGCGAGCGCCTCGGGGATCCGGCCCTGGGCTAACAGGTAGTGGGTCGCGGCGAGCAGATCCTCGGCGCCGGGCGCGCGGCGGTGGGCGACCAGCTCGAGGAACCGGGTGTACTGCGCGGCGAGCCCGTCGTTCAAGATCCGCAGCTTGCCGCCGAGCCGGTGGGCGCGCGCGTTGACCAGCGGCGCCAGCTCGAGGTGCTCGTAGCCGCCGAGCCGCTCGGCGTCGAGCCCGAGCATGTCGAGCACCGGGCCGGCGGCGAGCAGCGCGGCGCCCCGCGCGCGCAGCCACGCGCGGATCCGCGGCGGGTCGCGGTGGAGCAGCGCGTAGCCCCACAGCGTGGCGTCGAACGCCCGGCGGGCCTCGAGCGCGGCGAGGATCGCGTGGTAGGCGCCCGGGTCGCGCAGCCGCCACGCGACCCGCGTCAGATCGATCGCCGCGAGGTTCGCGGTCGCGAGGTAGGCGACGACGTCGCCGAGCGCGCCGCGCTGGGACAGGAACGGCCACGACCGCGGATCGGGCGCGGCGTCGCCGGCCTGGACGTCGAGCGCGCGGGCGGGCGCGGCGGCGACGATCTGGCCGCCGCGGGTGACGTGGACCGGGAACTGGGTCCACCGGCCGGGCGCCGGGAAGTAGAACGAGTACTCGTGGCCGAGCGTGCCGTACGGCGCGAGCACGGCGTCGATCGTGTGGGTCGGGCGCGCGCCGGCGACCGCGAGGCTGCCGCGCGGGATCTGGACCAGCGCCGAGACCCGCTGGCGCGAGCTGGTCGGGTTGGCGAGCACGACCTGGCAGGTGTAGACCACGCCGACCGCGAGCGCGCCCTCGACGTACTTGTCGACCTGCTCGCCGCCCCGCCAGTCGTGGCGATCGTCGGCGCGCACGTAGCTCATGCCGACCACGAGCGGCGGGCCGCCGGTCACCAGCTCGCCGTCGACCAGCTGCGACGTGCCGGCGAGCGCGCTGCCGGCGGCGACGATCGTCAGCCGCGGGCCATCGCTGGTGATCGCGTGGCCGGGCGCGACGAACGGCAGGTCGATCACCGCGAGCGCGGCCATCGCCTCGGCGAAGCTCGTGGTCGCGAGCCCGAGCCACGGCGACAGCAGCTGGCCGTCGCGCGCCGGGTGGGCCGCGAGGTCGCGCCACAGCCGGTTGACCGCGATCATGCCGGCGCCGCTGTCGGCCGGCGTGCGGCGCCACCAGTTGTGCTCGGCCCACTCCTGGGCCGTGTCGGCGGCGCGGTACATCGGCTTGGCCTGGGCGCGCTTCGCGACGTCCTGCTTGAGCTGCGCGGGGGCGTGCGCCGGCGGGGGCGGCATCATCCCGGCCACCTGCCGGGCGCGGTTCGCCATCGGCGCGGCCTGAGGCTGGGCCTGCGCCATCGGTGGCGGCGCGGACCGGGCCATCGCCGCGCCCCCGCCCCTCGGCGGACCACCGAGCGGGAGCACGGAGTCGAACGAGTCGTCGCTCGCCATCGCGAGCGCGGCGTTGCTGCCGGTGATCTCGGCGTCGGCGGACTCGGCGATGTCGCGGGCGACGAACCGGTCGTCGCCGTCGAGCGCCTGGGCGCCAAGCAGGGCGTCGATCAGCCGGGCGTCGAGGCCGGGCGCCGGCGGCTGGGTCGCGACCTCGTCGGCGAGCAGCCGCGGCAGCGCGTCGTCCGCGGTCAGCCGCCAGGCCAGGAGCGCGCGCTCCACGGCGTTGAGCGTGGCGAGCCGCGCCGGCTCGGCGTACGCCGCGACCTCGGCGCCGGCGTCGAGCAGCCAGTGATCGAGGAACGTCTTGGTCCGCTTGTGCGCGAGGTACGGCCGGATCACGGCGTCGAAGAACCCGCGGTCCTTGAAGTACAGGAACAGGTGCAGCTCGTGGCACGCGTACTTGCTGTACAGCGCGCGGCGCTCGGCGTCGGGCAGCGCGTGCCACCGGGTGACGAACGCGAACTCGCGCAGGGTCGGATCGTCGCGCAGCGCGAGCAGGTAGGCGTGCGCGCGCTCGACCGTGTCGATCAGGTGGAGCTTCGCGGTCGCGAGATCCTCGATCACCAGCGTGGCGCCGGCGGTCAGCGGCGCGATCGCCTTGCGCTGGGTGGCGTGGCGCGCCGGATCGAGCGCCAGGGTGAGCCGCAGATCGCGCGGCGCCAGCGCGGGCTCGGGGAGCGCGACCCGGCGCCGCGACCGGCCGGCCGGATCGTCGGCGATCACGGTGACCGAGGTCGCCCCGGCGAGCGCGGCGAGCGCGACCCGGACCACGCCGTCGGCGCCGGGGACCAGGTTGGCGAGCACGGCCGGCGGCGCGGCGAGGAAGTCGTAGCCGGTGAACGACTCGTCGCTCGCCGGCGCGGCGCCGCCGAACGAGCCCCCTGCGCGCTGGGCGATCATCGTCGCCGCGGCCGGCGCACCGAACGCCTGGCTCGGGCGCGGCGGCGCGATGTCGGTCGTGGTGGTGCGCCGCGACCACGGGTTGAGCAACAGGCTCGGCCGGTCGAGCAACAGCCCGGGGAACCGCGGCTGCGCGCGGCGCTCGAGCACGTAGCGGTACTCGTCGCCGAGCTCGCGGCCCGAGACGTAGCGCGCACCCGGGTCGCGGTCGGCGCGCCAGCGCGGGACCACCGCCGGGCCCTCGGCCACCGCGTCGATCGGCGACGCCACGAACCGGGTCGCGATCACGTGGACGCGGGTCGCGGCGTCGCCGCCGCGCAGCCGGATCACCAGCGCGTCGTCGGCCGCATCGATCGCCGCGATCGCCGCGGCGAACCGCGGCAGCTCGACGACCTCGGCCGGCGCGATCGCCCAGCCGGCGAGCTCGGCGAGCGGCGCGGTGACGTAGATCGTCGTCACCGGCAGGCCGTGCGCGCGGAGCTGGAACTCACCGGCGGGCAGGCCGCGGATCACGAGCGCCCCGGCGAGCGCGTCGATCGCGACGCCAGCGGCGGGCTCGGCCCCGGAGTCACCGTCGCCACCGGGCTGGACATGGCGCGCCGGCGACCCGCCGCGGATCTCGACCAGCGACGCGTGCGCCAGCGCGTCCTCGGCGGTGCGGCTCGCCGGCAGGTGGACGATCGCGTCCTGGCCGAGCGCGACGTAGAGCGGCACCGCGGCCGGCACGGCGTCGTCGAGGTCCCAGGTCTGGGTCAGGCTGCCGAGCGTCGCGGTGATCCGCCGGGCGCCGGGCAGCGCGCCGAGCTCGACCCGCCCGGCCGCGTCGGTCGCCAGCTCGCACTGCAGCTGGTTCCAGCACCAGCGGTGGACCAGGCCGACCGTGACCGGGCGGTGCGCGCGCGGCTCGCCGGTCTTGCCGAGCGCGGACACCACCCAGCCGCCGGCGGTCTGTGCGAGGTACAGCGCCTCGGTGCTCGGCCCGGCGTACATCTCGGCGAGGTTGGTGCGGCGGGCGACGCGGATCTCGCGGTCGCGCTGCTCGCTGCGGATCTCGATCCGGCCGCGGACCACGAGCTCGATCGTCGCGGGGTCGTCGCCGAGCGGCCACTCGAGCACCGCGGCGGCCTCGTCGTCGAGCGCGAGCGGCTGCGACCGGGTGGTCGCGACGCCGTGGCGATCGATCAGCGTGAGGTCCCAGGTCGCCTGCTGGATCAGCGCGAGCGACGCCGGGGCGCCGCCGACGCTCAGCCCGAGCCGGGCGATCGCGCGCGCGGCGCGGCCGGCGGTCAGGCCCTGGCGGTCGAGGCTCAGCGCGAGCGTCAGGTCGGTGGTCTCGGCGACCAGCTCGACGTGCTCGACCGACGCGATGTCGCCGGCGGCGAGCAGCATCGGGGTGCGCCCGGGCTGGGTCGAGAACGGCACGATCACGGCGCCGTGCTCGTCGGCCACGTACTCGCGATCGCCGATCCACGCCCGCGCGTCGGGCCGCGGCCGGGCGGCCTCGTCGAACATCGTGATCACGTGACCGGCGGCGCCGATCCGCATCACGTAGCGCAGCCGGCCCTTGTGGACGACCGCGCGGCTCGACATCCCGTTGCCGATCAGATCGATCACGTAGGTCCCGGGCCGGGTGCACGCCGCCAGCTCGATCCGCCGCCGGACCCGGCGGATCGCCGGCTCGGTGAACCGCAGCACCTGTTCATCGCTCGCGGCGAGCCCGTCGAGATCGAGCCGGGTGTCGACCTCGCGGTGGTGGTGCTGGAAGTACGCCAGCGGGTCGATCCGGAAGACTTTTATGACCAGCTCGCCGACGTTCTTGACGTCGACGTCGAGCGCGATCGGCTCGCCGGCGGCGAACCGCGCCGGGTTGTGCGCGCACCACGCCAGCTCGATGCGATCGCGCAGCGCGGCGGCGCGGCTCGGGCCGAGCACCAGGGTCGCGCGATCGGACACCGCCTCGCCGGCGAGCAGCTGCGCGGTGGCGATCTCGGCGTCGAGCCAGTCGCGGTCGAGCCACGCGGCGTAGCTCTCGGCGTCGGCGAGCTGCTGGCGCAGCAGGTCGCGGATCAGCTCCTCGTCGGACCCGGCGGCCGCCAGCCGGGTCAGCTTGGCGAAGTCGGCGCCGAGCTGGACGACCTCGTCGCGCGAGCGCACGTCGCGGATCCGCTCGAGCCGCGCGCGCGACACGTACGGCGCCTGGCGCGGCAGCGCGAGGTAGTCGCGGAACAGATCGCGATCGACCGCCAGGCCGCGGCGCCGGGTCGTGTCGAGCAGGTGCCACAGCACGTGCGCCTTGAGCGAGTTGGCGGCCGGCGGCAGCGCGCCGACGAACTGCCACAGCGCGTCGAGGTGCGCCGCGCGCGCCTCGCGATCGAGCTCGAGGTCGAGGTCGGCGAGCGGCTGCATCCGGGTGACCACGGCGTGGATCCAGCCGGTGTGCGAGCGCAGCTCGGGCCGGCGCACGGCGAGCGCGTGCAGCTGCGCGAGCGTGAGCTGGTGGTGGGCTGCGATCGAGCCGAACCCGGTCGAGCCCCGGTAGTCGAGGTCGTCGGCGACCAGCTCGACCAGCCGGGGCTCGGGCGTGTGGCCGAGCCGGTTCAGCAGCACGCGGCGGCGGCCGGCCTCGAGCTTCCAGCGCAGGAGCTCGGACGCGCCCTCGTCGGTGATGTGGGCGAGGTTGGCGTCGTACTCGGCGGCCTGCTGGAGCAGCATGATCGGATCGAACGCGCCGTCGGTGACCCGGGTCGGCCGCGTCGGATCGACGGCCTCGACCTCGGCTTCGTGCCAGTGGCCGACGCCGAACCGATCGCGCAGCTGGTCGATCGCGGCCGTCGCGGCCGACGGAGCCTGCGCGGTCGCGACCGGGGCCAGCCCGGTCAGGGTCTGCTCGGCCACCGCCGGGGTCTGCTCGGTCGGAGGGTGCTCGGCGGTGGTGGGCTCGGTCGGAGGGTGCTCGGCGGTGGCGGGCTCGGTCGGAGGGTGCTCGGCGGTGGCGGGCTCGGTCGGAGGGTGCTCGGCGGTGGCGGGCTCGGTCGGCGCGGTTGGGGCCTGCTCGATCGCTGGCGAGGCCTGCTCGGTCGCTGGCGGCTGCTCGGCCGTCGCGGTAGCACGGTACAGCTGCTGGCGGAACACCAGCTGGTCGTGGCGCGGGGTGCGGCCGTGGCGATCGGGCCACCGCGCGAGGATCGCGTCGACCTCGTCGAGCGCGCCGCGGTGCTGGGCGTGGATCGCGCGGTAGTAGTCGTGGTCTTCGCTCCCCGGCAGCAGCTGTGCGAGCGCGGCGCCGCGGTCATCGGACAGCGCCAGCGCTTCGAGGATTTCCAGGTCCATCGCGCGATGCTACCTGCTATGGTCGCCGCCGCCATGCGGCGCCCGGGCTTCGTCATCGCTTTGATCGCGGGAGTCGCGATCGGCGGTGGCGGCGCGACGGCGGCGCCCGGGGCCTCGTCGCCGGCCCCGGCCTCATCGCAGCCCTCGTCCTCGTCAAGAGCGACGCCGGCCTCGGCCTCATCGCAGCCCTCGACCTCGACCTCATCGCAGCGTTCGGCCTCGGCCTCATCGCAGCCCTCGACCTCGAAGAAAGCGCCGGTGCGGGCGAAGCATGGCGGGCTCGCCAAGGCCAACGGCAACAACATGCCGCGTGGCTTCACGTGGCCACCGTCGCAGGTGATGCGCGACGCGGCGGCCACCTGCGAGCACGGGCTCGACGACGCCAGCGTGGCGTGGACCCGTGCCGGCCGCGAAGGCCACATCGTCGACGCCGTGACGATCGACGACGGCGTGCTTGGCGGCATCGCCTACGTGCCGGCGTACGGCAAGGGCCCGCACAAGCTCGACTGCCAGCTCGCGCTCGCGCTGGCCCAGATCGGCCCCACGCTGTACGCCGCCGGCGTCCGCGAGGTCCGGTTCGGTAGCATCTACCGGTGGAGCAACATCCGGGTCGGCGGCAAGACCAAGGCCGCGCTATCGCGCCACGCGCTCGGCCTCGCGATGGACGTGGTGTCGTTCATCGACGACGCCGGCCGCGAGGCGGTCGTGGCGCGCGACTATCGCCACGGCGATCCGCTGCTGCTCGCGATCGAGCAGGCGGTCGACGCCTCGAGCGCGTTCCGCATGGTACTGACGCCGAAAAACGATCCGATCTCGCACAAGGATCATTTCCACCTCGAGGCCAACCCGAGCTACGCGGTGCCGGTCCCGCGGTCGTAGCACTCGGCGCGTGGGCCGCGCCTCGCTGGGGCATCGCTTGCCGTGCCGGCCGCGCGGCGTACAGTGCGAGCATGGTGCGCCAGCGACCCTGCCCCCCGATCCTCGCCACGGCGGCGGGCGCGGCCCTCGCCGCGATGGCGGGCGCGGCCGTCGCCGGCGCGCTGGGCGGCTGTTCCGCCAACGACGACGTCCCCTCGCCCATGCTGTCCAACGTCCAGCCCGATCACGCGTCGCCGGGCGCGCTGGTCACGTTGACCGGCGATCACTTCTGCCAGCAGCCGCAGCCCACCCCGGGCGACGACGACGAAGGCCCGCCGGTCTGCGACTCGACCGGCGATGTCCACTTCGGCGCCGCGCCGGGCACGCCCGCGATGTGGAGCGACACCCAGATCTCGGTCGAGGTCCCCGACGGCATCTCCGGCCGCGTCGACCTCACCGTGATCGCCGGCGGCCGCGCGTCCAACGCGATCTCGTTCACCGCCGATTGACAGCCCGCCGGGCGGCCGCTACGGGGCTGCCGGCGTGACGTGGAGGCAGGACTCGTACCAGGTCAGGCCGAGGCGCTCGTCGCGCTGGATGATCCACAGCGAGATGTTGGTCGGGCCGTCGAGATCCTTGGACGCGGGGGCCTTGAAGTCGGTGAACAGCGGCGCCGGGTTGCCCGAGAGGTCGTGCGGGCCGCCGGTCTTGCCGCGCGACAGGCTGCCGGCGCTGGCGATCCACTGGTAGGTCAGGCTCTCGGTGAAGGTCTGCGACTTGCCGTCGAGCGTCGGGGCGACGTAGACCTCGCGCGCGCCGGGCGGCTCGACCGGGGTCAGCCGCAGCTTGGTGCCGGGCGGCACCTCGATCGGCGCCGGGTCCTCGATGCAGCGGCCCAGCGCCAGCGGCACGACCGGGGCACCGTCGACGCCGGTCGGCGTGGTGTCGACGTGATCGATCGTCGGGTTGTGGTTCGGCATCAGCGCGGCGGGGATCCGCGGCAGCACCCGCAGGGTCCGCGACGCGTACTGATCGAGGCTGCGGTCGGCCTCGATCCCGCCGATCCGCAGCACCACATCGACGTCGATCCCGCCGACGCCGTGGAGGTCGTCGCCCTCGGCGATGTCGAGCAACAGGTTCAAGAGGCTGGCGTCGGGGTTGATCGTCCAGCACAGCGGCGGCGCCGGGACCGTGGTGTCCGGATCGTCGACCACGCCGCTGGCGACCGCGTACGTGTTGTCCGGATCCTCGTCGCAGCGCTCGCCGCTGGCGGCGTCGCCGAACGGGCACATCGCGACCGACCACGCGAGCTGGCGATCGAGCCCCGGGTCGGCGACCAGCGCGCACATCGTGACCGGCACGAGCTGGCTGGTCACCGCCTGCGGATCGGGTGGCGCGGTGAGGTCGATGTCGACGACCTGGTCCGGCGGCGAGCTATCGATCGCGAGTACGCGCAGGTCGAGCACGATGTTGGGATCCTGGAACGAGCCGCAGCCGGCGCCGGTACCGGCGAGCGCGAGCGCCCCGAGCAGCCAGGTCGTGCGGCTCACCATGTGCCCTTGACTCCCAGGGTCGGCAGGATCGGAAAGCTGGTCACCGGCGACGACTGGCGATAGCGATAGTCGTACTGCACCGCCTCGACGTTCTGCGCGTTGGTGACGTTGATGATGTCGAGGTAGGCGCCCATGCTCCAGGTCTCGAACAGCCAGTCGTGCTCGGCGCGGACGTCGAGCTGGCTGAACAGCGGCGTGCGGATCGAGCGCGCCGGACCGCGGACCGCCACGTAGCTGCCCTGATCGGCGTCGTAGGTCGCGCCGATGATCGGGGTGTCGGGCCGGCCGCTCGCGAGCTGGTAGCGCGCGCCGAGCTCCCAGCCACCGCCCGGCTTCCAGCTCGCCACCGCGTTGAGCACGTGCGGCTCGTCGAACGGGGTCGGCGTGTAGTCCTGGTCGGGGTGGTTGCGCTGGTGCGCGCGGCTGAACGTGTACGACAGCCAGCCGTAGACGTGCTCGCTGATCTCGCGCTTGATCTGGGCCTCGAACCCGTACGAGTTGCTGACGCCCTCGCTGAGGAAGTTGACCGGGCTGAACGTGCCGTCGGGGTTCTGGACGATCGCCGAGGTGAACACTGCGAGGTCGGAGCGCGAGATGTAGTAGATCTCGCTGTCGATCGACCACAGCCGGTCCGGCTTCCACTCGTAGCCCAGGCCGGTGTGGATCGCGTGCTCGATCCCGACGTTGGGGTTGCCGAACCGCTTGTCGAGCGCCTCGGGCTGCGGCGGCTGGCTGAAGTGGCCGACGTACGCCTTGATCGTCCACTCCGGGCTGACCGCGTAGCGCGCGACCAGCCGCGGATCGACCGAGTCGCGCTCCACGCCGTCGAGCAGGTAGCCATCGAGCCGCAGGCTCGGGATCAGCTTGAGCCGCGAGGTGACGTCGATCCCGACGTCGGCGTAGCCGCCCAGGCCGATCAGCTGCGCGCCGCGGTACAGCTGCGACGGCGGGATGTCGACGCCCTGGGTGTTGATCAGCGTGTCGTCGACCGGCACCAGCGCCTGGTAGCTGGTCACCCGCGACAGCATGTCGAGCCCGGTGTCGATCGTCAGGTGGCTGTTGACCCGGCCGTGGATCCGCATCCGGTACGACAGGTTATCGTTGACCACGCCGATGCTGGTGAACGGCCCGGCGGCGTCGGCCTGCGCGCCGGTCAGCGAGATCGTGTCGCGGCCCCACGCCGGCGACAGCGTGAGCTTGAGGTCGCCGCCGATCGGGCGCTCGTAGGTCCCGATCACGCGGAAGAACTTCACCGCCGAGTTGAGGTCGGTCGACATCGCGGCGTCGGGATCCTTGTCGAGCACGCGGAGCTCGTCCGACGAGCCGATCGCGAACACGCTGAGCCGTCCGTTGTCGTGCAGGTTGTAGTCGAGCCGCGCCGAGTAGTCGTAGTAGACCGGCGTGACGATGCGCTGGCCGCCCATCGCCGGCTGCGGCACGAACAGCCCGAGGAACAGATCGATGTACGACCGCCGGCCGGCGACCGCGAACGACAGGTCCTTGGTGATCGGCGCGCGCAGGTAGCCGCCGGCGTCGATGAAGTCGACCTTGGCCTCGCCGTGGACGCCGTCGGACGTCGACGGCCGGAGCTCGAGCGCGACCGCGCCGCCGTGGTGGCGGCCGAACCGGGCCGGGAACCCGCCGGGGTAGAGGTCGATCGAGTCGAGCATCTGGGCGTTGAAGATCGACGGCCCGCCGAGGAAGTGGAACAGCGCCGGCACCTCGTGGCCGTCGACGTAGATCCCGGTGTCGTCGGGGTTCGAGCCGCGGACCAGCAAGAGGCCCAGGCCGAACGGCGCGCGCTGGAGGCCGGGCAGGGTCTGGAGCACGCGGATCGGATCGCCGAACGTGCCGGGCACCGAGGTCAGCTGCTGGCGCTGGATCGTCCGCCGCGTGACCTCGAGGACCTCGCGCTCGCCCTCGACGACGGTCTCGTACGGGTTGCCGCCCCGGGGCTTCATCCACAGCCGGACCTCGAGCGCCTCGCGCTTGGCGATCGTGATCGGCCGCTCGAGCCGCTCGAACCGCGGGTCGACCGCGAGGACCTTGTAGCTGCCGGGCGGTACGCCGTGGAAGTAGAACGTGCCGTCGTCGCCGGTCACCGCGTCGAGCGCCAGCTCGCTGATCGAGACGATCACGCCGGCGAGCGCGCGCCGCGTGCCGCGCTCGATCGCGGTGCCCTGCAAGGTGACCGCGGCGTCGGACGCGCCGGCGTGGTTGGCCGGGCCGGCGTGGGTCGCCGGCGCCGGCGGGGGCAGCGGCGGCTCGGGCTCCTCGCGCTGCTCGATCACGAAGTTGATCGTGGTCTCGACCGCGATCGGCGCCGGGGCGCCGTCGATCTCGGCCGGATCGAACACGTACTGCATCGCCGCCGCGACCGCGGCCTCGTCGAACCCATCGCCGACGTGCTCGAGGACGTCGACCGAGGTCACCACGCCGGTGGCGTCGATGTGGATCCGGACCTTGACCTTGGCCTCCTTGCCGGCCGCGAGCGCCGCCGGTGGATACTCGGGCGCCTGGGCCTGCAGCACCGCCGGCGGCTTGGTCACCACGCCGGTGCGCCTGGCCGGCGGTGGGGCGGCGGGCGGCCGCACGTCGTCGGCGTGGGCCGCCGGGCAAAACGCTGCGATCACCGCGATCGCCAGGACCCACCGACGCATGGCTAGAGACTCTATCGGCTCGCGCCGCGGCGGCCAACGCGTCGCGTGGCGATCCCGCGCGGCCGGATCGACGAGGTCGACGAGATCACGGCAGATATTTCCGCGTGCAACCTCACGCGCGGCTCGCCGGTCCGATCCAGATCGGCGTTGACGGGGTTACCCCGGGACCTGGTCGTGGAGGTGGGCGAGCAGCTTTCGGAACATGCCGTGCATCGCGTCCTCGAGCGCCTCTTTGCGCAGCGACGGCAGGTACTGCACGTTGAACTTGTCGGTCGGGACCTGGACCTTCGCGCCGCCCGACAGGAACGACAGCATCTTGCCCTTGTCGTCGGAGATCGCGATCCGCAGCTCGGCCTTGACCTCGGTGTAGACGCCGGCCTTGCCGACCTCGAGCTTGGTCACCGACAGATCGATGTGGCGCGCGGCGAGCCCCCAGTGCGAGGCCTCGCTCGCGGTCGACGTCACCGAGGCCTCGGTCTTCAGCTGCTCGATCAGCACGCGGCGGACGATCTCGGCGTGGGTCTTGCGCGTCGTCTTGTCGGCGGTGCCGGGCGAGTCGTCGGCCGACGAGCTGACCAGCAGGAACAGATCGGCGTGCGGCTCGTCGGCGTGGCCGCCGGGGCGCGAGCTGGCGAGCGAGCGGCGGGCGGCGGCGTCGGGGCCACCGGGCTTGCCGGGCTTGTCGGCGAGGCCCACCGGGTCGGCCTTGTCGTCCTTGTCGGTTGGGGGGTGCGGCGCCTGCGCGATCTTCATCGCCGCGTTGCTCGCCGCCTGGCGCACGCCGTCGTCGGCGTCACCGGTCGACAGCTCGCGCAACGTCGGCAGCGCCGCCTCGCAGCCGAGCCGGCCGAGCGCGGTCGCGGCCACCGCGCGGACCCGCACGTTCGAATCGTGCAGCGCGCTGACCAGCGGCTTCTGCACCGTGCGGTCGCCGAGCTTGGCGAGCGCGAGCACCGCGGCGAGCCGGGTCTTGTCGCTCGTGCTCGACAGCATCCGGGTCAGCGAGGCGACCCGATCTTCGGCGAGCACCGGGGCCGGCGCGAGCGCGAACCGCAGCGCGAGACCAAGTGCGATCACCAGGCCGATCACACGATGTCGGTGCACGACCTGCATACAAGCGGGCACCGATTAGGCGCGTTGCACCTCGTCGAGTCAACGGTTTCGATCTGCACGGTTCGTGCATGGTTCGAGCGATAGGACCGCGCGCGCCGCGAGCTTCGGGCGCTGCGCGTTGCGGAACGGGCCGCGCGCTCGAGATCGATCACACCGCGCCGCCGCTCGCGTTCAACGCGCTGGCGTTCGCGTCGGAAACCGGAACCGCGCGCTGCTCGCGTGCACGCGGCGCGATGACCGCTCGCTCGCGGTGACCCGCGCCGCGCCGCGCGAAGCTCCGCCGCTGGACATCTGATACTTGAATCACGTCGCGCCCGCGGCGGCCGGCATCGAGCCCTGAGATCGCCTGCGATCACGCGGGACAGCGTGATGTGCCGGTTCGTGATGCCTCCAAGCGGTGCGAAGTGGGCTCGAACGTGGAGAAATCGGCTGGAGGGATCTCGCCGACTTCGGTCGCCGAGATCGCTGCCAGACTTGGCAGTTTCTGTTTTATATCAATTAGTTAAATTAGTTCGCGCGCGCGGCCGGCCAGCGCCGATCCCGCGCATGTGACTGATTCCGCGTGGTTAAGCTTGCTATTGGCATCGAGGACTGTTTAGCTAGTCCTAGTTACGCGGAGTTACGGGTGACCAAGTCCGAGCTCATCGAGAAAATCTCCGAAACGTTGAAGCTCCCCGCCGGCAAGGCGGAAGCGATCGTCAACACCATCTTTGACTCGATGGTGAAAGCACTCGAGCGTGGGGAGGGCATTGAGATCCGTGGCTTCGGCAGCTTCACAGTCCGCAAGTACAAGGCATATGAAGGGCGAAACCCGCGAACCGGCGAGACGGTCCACGTCGCCGAGAAGCGGTTGCCGTTCTTCAAGGTCGGGAAAGACTTGCGGGAGCGCGTGAACGCCGGACTTGGCACGCCGCTGCCGGCGGACAAGCCCGACGAGCCGGATGACACGGATCCGAACGAGCCGGAGTACGACGACGAGGAAGACTAGGTCTCGGTGCGCAGGCGCAACCACGCCTGCCGCTGAGCTTGCTCGCAGGTTGTCGAGCACCCGGTCGCCGGCGTCTGCCGGCACATCGGATCCAGTCTCCGGCAGCTAAGTCACCGTGGTTGCTGCGTTGTTGTGCGCGGCGGCCCGCGCTTCACACCAGCTCGACCCGGCCGGCGTCGCCGTCCACACAGACCTGCATGCCGTCGGTGAGCTGGCTCCATGCGTGCTCGCAGCCGACGACACACGAGATGCCCAGCTCGCGCGCCATCGCGGCGCCATGATCGAGTAACCCACCGGTTTCGCTGACCAGCGCGGCGCAACCGTCCACCAGCATCGCGAGCGCCGGCGTGATGGCACGGGCGACGACGACGTCACCGCGACGCACTGGCACAGCCGCACCGAGTGAGGCGAACCGAACCACGCGGCCGACGACGCGCGGGCCGAAGCCAACTCCGTGCAGGCCAGGTGCAGCGTCGGATACAGCCGCCGGCGTCGCTGACGCGGGCTCGGTCGGGTGGCGCGATGCCGCCGCGGCATCCGGATGCGCGCCGGCGGGGCCGGTGGCGCTGTCATGGGTGACGCCGTGGAGGACGCCGTGGGCGCTGTCGTGGGTGAGGCCGGTGGCGCTGTCATGGGTGACGCCGTGGGCGCTGTCGTGGGCATCGCGGTGGATGACGCGTGGCATGTCCCACGCGGCGGCGCGCGCGTGGGCGGCGCGCGCGGCGGACGCTCGGCGATGGGCGTCGTCGACATCAGTGCCATCAGTGCCATCGGTGCCGTCGGTTCGCACCGCGATCACCTCGTCGAGCGGCAGCCAGAACACGTCGTCGTCGCGCAGCCCGAGCGCGTGGCCGTGTGCGAGCAGTGCGCGGCGCACCAGCCACTGCGCACGCGCGAACCACAGATCATCGTGCTCGGCCGCATCAGCTGCGGCGCGGGCCAGCGCGAGCTCGGCGGTGGGCGCGTCCGAAGGCGAGGCAGCGTCCGAGGGCGAGGCAGCGTCCGAGGTCGAGGCAGGCGTGGCGGCGCGCTCGGGTCGCTCGGCCGGTGCGGAGATCCCCTGCTCGGCGAACGTCGGCACCGCGACGTCCCACGCGGGCGACATCACCGGATCGCGCGGCGCGCGGCGCGGACCGATCAGCGCCGCGGCGCGGGCGGCGATCTGCTCCGGCGGATAGCCATCGCGCGCGAGCCGCTCGAGCAGCGGCCGGCGTGCGGCCGCCACCAGCGGCGATAGCTCGAACGCCCAGATCCGCATGAACGCGACGTAGCGCGCAACGGCATCGGCGACGCTCGGCGCGAGGACGTCGGCGACGCTCGGCACGGGGATGTCAGCGTCGCCGGCCGGGCCGAACACCTCGCGCTGGAGCCGGGCCTCGATCGCCGCGATCCGCGCTGCGAGCTCGGCGGCATCCACCGGCGACGGCGGTGACAGCGGTGGCGACGGAGACGGCGGGGCGGAGCGCTCGCCGGGCGCGGTTGGCGCGGTGTAGAGGTAGCCGCCGCACACCCGCAACGCGTACGGTGACGCTGCGGCGCGATCGACCGCGTCGACCAGCCCGGCCTGCGCCGGCGACAGCGGATCGGGGTTGTGCGTGATGTCCCAGGTCCAGCGCCGGCCGTCGGCGACCAGCGGCGCGATGATGATCGGCGGCGGGGCGCGCCGGACGCGACGCACCGGATGCACCATCGGCCGCGCCTGCACCAGCCACGTGCGCGGCGCGACGTGTGCAGCGGATGGGGCGGGCGCAGCGGACGGGGCGGGCGCAGCGGACGGGGCGGATGCAGCGGATGCGTGGATCAGCTCGACGTCCGCGCCGGACAGCGCCGCGATCGCAGCCTCGGCGGCCAGCGCGAGCGCCGCGTCCGGATCGCCGGCGGCATCGCCGCGCGCCACGCGATCGAGCCGGCCGGCGCGCTGCAGCCACAGCTCGCCGCCGGCGGGCGCACCGATCGGCCGCGTGTACACCGTCGCGCGCGCGCCGGGCACGAAGCGCTGGACGATCACCGCGATCGAGATCGCGGCGGTGCGGCGCCGCGCGTAGCCGACCGCGAGCGGGGTCAGCGCGCTGGTCCACACCGCGCGCACCGCGGGCCACACGTCGCCGGGCGCGACGTCGGTCACCGACGCGAACACGCCAGGCGCCGCGCCGAGCGCGCCGTCCTCGATCGACGCCGACGATCGTACGGCCAGGCGGACGGCCAGGCGGCCCGCCGCGTGTCCGGCCCGTTGCGCGGCGCCGCCGGTCAGCGTCTCGGCCAGCGCCTCGACCGCGCGCTCGAGGCCGTCGGGCCGATGCTCGATCAGCTGCCCTGGGCCGCGGCTCAGCGCTTCGACCTGCGCAGCAACCGCGCGCTCGAGCTCCTGGGGCAACGTGGCCTCGGCGATCCGTCGCGCGGCCGCGGCGAGCGCGTGGCCGATCGCGTCGGGGCCGACCTCGGGCAGCGCGGCCACCGCGGCGAACGCCCCCGGCTCGATCACGAACCCGTCGGGGACCGGCAGCCCGGCGGCGATCAGCCGCGCCAGGCCGTGGGCTTTTGCCCCGCACGACGCGTCGGCATCGGCCAGCGGCCGGATCCACATGGCGAGGTTGTACCTGGTAGGATCGCGGCGTGCGACTCCTCGCGGCGGTGTGGTGGATCGGCCTGTGCGTGCTGGGCGCCGGCGGCCTCGGCGCGCCCGCTCGCGCCGACACCAGCAAGCTCGCCAAGGAAGACGTGCCGCTCCAGCCCAAGATGGCGATGCGCGGCAAGGACAAGCGGTGCTGCGGCTACCCGCTGGTCGGCGACCAGCAGTGGGCGCTGCGGTTCTACTGGCTGTCGCTCGAGGCCGACTACGCCGAGACCGTGTCCAGCAACGTCCCGCGCGGCGGCGCGTGCGCGATCCCTCCCAACCGCTGGGTCGAGATGTACACCCAGGACGGCTACTTCTTCGGCCGGGTCCCCGAGCGCTACGCGTGCTCGCTCAAGCTCGAGGGCTCGGGCCTGATGGCCGACGGCCGGGTCGTCAACTACACCGGCCCGTGCAAGTACGGCTACGGCACGTGCTTCGAACAGCTCGAGGTCACCGACTACCCGTTCGGCCGCGGCGCCGGCCAGCGCTCGCTGATCCCGTTCAAGTCGGTCGCCGTCGATCCGCGCGTGGTCCGGCTCGGCGAGCCGCTCTACATCCCCGAGTTCGACGGCATGGTGCTGCCCGACGGCTCGATCCACGACGGCTGCGTGCGCGCCGACGACACCGGCGGCGGCATCAAGGGCCGCAAGCTGGACTTCTTCGTCGTCACCTACGGCAACTTCCGGTTCCTGCTCGAGAGCCTGCTCAACGTCACCTGGATCACCCCGCACGTCGAAGCGCCGCGCTGCCAGTACTTGCGCGATCTCTAGCCGCCGGCTAGCGTGGTGCGTGCTCGACGGCCTGTTCGTCACGCCCGCGGTCACGGCGATCACCGAGGCGCTCGCCTCCGCGTCGATCGGCGTCGGCGACGGCACGCTCGCGGTGGTCGGCAACGCCAAGCTCGCGACCGCGCTCGGCGCCACCCGCAGCGTGATCCCGGTCGGGCTGTCGGCGCGCGCGGCCAAGAAGCTGCCGCGGACGATCGCGGATCTGTCCGGCGTCGAGCCGGCGTCGCTCGCGGCGGTGATCGGGGTCGATCTGTCGACCGCCGACGACTGGGAGGCGACCCTGCGCGGCTGGTCGCGCGTGGTCCGCGACGGCGGCGTGATCGTGCTGGTCGATCGCGGCCATCCCCACGACGCCAGCCGCCGCGCCCTGTGCGCCGGGCTGACCGAGATCGAACAGCGCAGCGCCGGCCGCGCCGTGGTCACCAGCGGCCTGGTCAGCCACCTGACCTGAGCGGCAGGGCCCCAGGCCCGAGGCGACCCTGGCGCGAGCATGCGAGCGCGTCCGGGGGGGCGATCGACGATCGGACGCGACGCCGGGCCGCCGGTGTGCTAACCGTTGCCGCGATGTCCGCCGCGGCGCGCCCGCTGTTCTCGTACCGCCCGTACTGGGCGAAGCGGTTCGGCATCGCGCCGTTCTTGCCGACGACGCGCGCCGAGATGGACGAGCTCGGCTGGGAGAGCTGCGACATCGTGATGGTGACCGGCGACGCGTACGTCGATCACCCGAGCTTCGGCATGGCGCTGATCGGCCGGCTGCTCGAGTCGCACGGGTTCCGGGTCGGGATCCTCGACCAGCCCGACTGGCGCAGCGCCGAGCCGTTCCGCGCGCTCGGCCGGCCCAACCTGATGTGGGGCGTCACCGCCGGCAACATGGACTCGATGGTCAATCGCTACACCAGCGACCGCCGGATCCGCCGCGACGACGCCTACTCGCCCGACGGCGAGGCCGGGCTGCGCCCCGATCGCTCGGTGATCGTCTACGCCCAGCGCTGCCGCGAGGCGTTCGCCGACGTGCCGCTGGTGATCGGCGGCATCGAGGCCAGCCTGCGCCGGATCGCGCACTACGACTACTGGTCCGACAAGGTCCGGCGCTCGGTGCTGGTCGACGCCCAGGCCGATCTGCTGGTCTACGGCAACGCCGAGCGCGCGATCGTCGAGCTCGCGCACCGGCTCGCCGCCGGCACCTCGATCACCGAGATCCGCGACCTGCGCGGCACCGCGTTCGCCGGCACCCGCCCCGGGTTCCGCGAGCTCGACTCCACCGCGCTCGATAGCCCCGGCCGGCTCGAGCCGATGCCCGATCCGTACGCGATGTCCGAGGACCGCGCGGCGGCGCCGTGCAACGACGACGCGGCGCCGGGGGCTGGGCCCGCGGCCGACAAGCTGGTCCAGCTCACGCCGCGCAAGGTCGATCGCGCGACCCAGGTGATCCGGATGCCGAGCTTCGAGCAGGTCACCGCGGACCCGGTGCTCTACGCCCACGCGTCGCGGATCCTCCACCTCGAGGCCAACCCGGGCAACGCGCGCGCGCTGGTCCAGCGCCACGGCGCCGGCCCCGGCGCCACCGACGTCTGGATCAACCCGCCGCCCACGCCGCTGACCACGCCGGAGATGGACGCGCTCTACGAGCTGCCGTATTCGCGGCTGCCGCACCCGCGCCACCAGCCGACCAAGCTGCCGGCCTACGAGATGATCAAGTTCTCGGTGACGATCCTGCGCGGCTGCTTCGGCGGCTGCAGCTTCTGCTCGATCACCGAGCACGAAGGCCGCGTGATCCAGAGCCGGTCGGAGCAGTCGATCCTCGACGAGATCGAGCGCGTGCGCGATCAGACCCCGGGGTTCCACGGCATCATCAGCGACATCGGCGGGCCGACCGCGAACATGTACCGCATGGCCTGCAAGTCGCGCGAGATCGAGGCGGCGTGCCGCAAGCCGTCGTGCGTGTTCCCCGACATCTGCGACAACCTCGGCACCGATCACGGCCCGCTGGTCCAGCTGTATCGCAAGGCGCGTGCGCTGCCCGGCATCAAGCGCGTGTTCGTCGCGTCCGGCGTGCGCTACGACCTCGCGGTGCGGTCGCCCGAGTGGATCCGCGAGCTCGCGCAGCACCACACCGGGGGCTACCTCAAGATCGCGCCCGAGCACACCGAGGACGGTCCGCTGGTCCACATGATGAAGCCGGGGATCGGCGCTTACGATCGGTTCAAGGAGCTGTTCGATCGCTACACGCAAGAAGCCGGCAAGGAGCAGTACCTGATCCCGTACTTCATCGCCGCCCACCCCGGCACCACCGACGAGGACATGCTCAACCTCGCGCTGTGGCTCAAGCGCAACGGGTTCCGCCCCGACCAGGTCCAGGCGTTCCTGCCGTCGCCGATGGCGAGCGCGACCGCGATGTATCACACGGGGTACAACCCGCTGCGCTCGCTCAAGGCGCGCCAGCGCGTCCACGTCGTGCGCGGGCTCGACAAGCGCCGCCTCCACAAGGCGTTCCTGCGCTACCACGATCCCAACAACTGGCCGATGCTGCGCGAGGCGCTGCGCCGGATGGGCCGCCCCGAGCTGATCGGCGGCGGCAAGCACCACCTGGTTCCGTCCTGGCAGCCCGCCGGTACCGGCGACCGCGCCGAGGGCCACCGCGGCCGGCTCCAGCCCGGCGTCGCGCTCACCCAGCACACCGGCCTGCCGCCGATGCCGCACAAGAAGCGCCGCAAGCCCTGAGCGGAGCGAGCATCCGCTTGTTCCGGACGCCGAGGAGCACGAACCGGCCGGCAACCGCGTGCGCCGAGCGCCGCGAGCCCTGACAGGAGCGAGCATCCGCTGGTTCCGGACGCCGAGCTCGGCGGTCCGGATCGGGCGAGGCCATCCGGCTGGCCGGGCGGTTTCGCGGCATGTCGCGACGCGAATGCAACCGGCAAAAATTGCACACGGCGAGGGCCTTCCATGGCTTTTGGGTGGCTTGGGGGTCGTTTTGGGGCCGGCCGCGCCGCCCGGCAAGGTGTTATCTGTCGATCGCGCGGATGCAGCGCGCCGCACAGCGTGTCGCTAACCCTCCAGCATGGCTATGATGCGCGCCGATGACGCCGGTCAGAGTTAGGTCGGGCACGTACACCGGACCCTTTTGTGGTCCCAAGACACCGCGGTAGATTCGCGTACGTTCTGCATGGCGGCGTCGCCCTCTCCTTCGTCCGACGACCAGTTTGCGATCGGCAGCGTGCTCGATGGCCGCTATCGCATCGATGGCGTGCTTGGCACCGGTGGCATGGGCCGGGTCTATCGCGCCGAGCACACCAAGATCGGCAAGTCGGTCGCGATCAAGGTCCTGCACGCCGACCTCCACCGCAACCGCGAGGCCTCGCAGCGGTTCCAGCGCGAGGCGATCGCCTCGGGCCGGCTCGACCACCCCAACATCGTCGGGGTCAGCGACTTCGGCGTGCTCGACGACGGCGCCTGCTACCTCGTGATGGAGGTGCTCGAGGGCGAGTCGCTCGGCGACCGGCTCGCGCGCGACGGCCGGCTCGCGTGGCTCGAGGCGATCGATATCCTGCGCGGCGTGCTCGCCGGCCTGCGCCACGCCCACGAGCGCGGCGTGGTCCACCGCGACATCAAGCCCGACAACGTCTACCTCGCCCATAAAGAGGGCGAGATGACGATCAAGATCCTCGACTTCGGGATCGCCAAGCTCTACGCCGGCAGCGCCGACGACCCGGCCTCGACCCGCGCCGGCCTCACCGTGGGCACCCCGGCCTACCTCTCGCCCGAGCAAGCCGTCGGCGGCGAGATCACCCCGGCGTCCGATCTCTACTCGGCGTCGATCGTGATGTACGAGATGCTCGCCGGCCACGCGCCGTTCGAGGACCGCGATCCGCTCGCCATGCTCGGCGCCCACGTCAGCCGCCGGCCACCCGCGTTCTCGGTCACCGCCCCCGGGGTCGAGATCCCGCCGCAGCTCGAGGAGATCATCCAGCACGGCCTGGTCAAGGCCGCCGCCGAGCGCATCGCCACCGCGACCGACTACCTCGCGATGCTCGACCTCGTGGCCCCGCCGTCCCACCCGATGCCTCGGCTGTCGACCGCGCCGGTCATTCCCACGCCCACCGAGCTGCTCGGCACCGCGGACACCGGCGCCGCCATGTCGGCCTGGGCCCGGGTGCCGCCGCGCGAGGCGCTGATGACGACCCCGCTGCCGAGCACGGCCCTGCCGACGGTGTCCCCGCGGGTCACGCCGATCCCGGGCGCCTTGCCGCACCACCCCGGTACCACGCCGCCCGCGGGCAGCGCGGTGATGCCGCCCGGTGTGGCCCGGTACTCGTCGAGCAGCATCGTGGTGCCTGCCACGCCGCATGGCGGCAGCGTGGTGATGCCGGTCGCGACTCCGTACTCGGGCAGCTTCGTCGTGCCCGCGGAGCCCTCGCCGGCCGGCGCGGCGCCGGATCCCTCGATCCCCGCCGGCCCCGCCGGCGGCCCGGCACCGGATCCCGCGACGCACGTGACCAGCGCCATCATCCCGTCGGTCACGGCCACCCCGTACTCGGGCAGCATCGTGGTGCCGTCGGCGGCGACGCCGTATGCCGGCAGCGCCGTCGTGCCGGCCACCACGGCCACCCCGTACTCGGGCAGCATCGTGGTGCCGTCCGCGACGACCCCGGTCGCCGGAAGCCCGGTGGTCCCCGGCGCCTCGGGCTCGCTCCCCGGTGTGCGCCATCTCGCGACCGAGAAGATCCGGCGCGCATCGCGGATGGTGTCGCTCGCCGACGTCGCCGAGCCGATCCCCAAGACCTGGATCATGCGCAGCGGCGTGTTCGTCGCGCTCGCGATCCTCGCCGCGATCGTGCTCGCCTTCGTGAAGCACTGCTCCGGATCGGAGCCGGCGACCACCCAGCCAGCTCCGGGCGTTGCATCCGGCGCGGGCTCGGGCTCGAGCGCGACCGGCGCCGCCAAGCCGCCGGCCAAGCCCGCCACCGGCCCTGGCTCGGCCGGCACGACCCCCGGGACCCCCGGGACCCCCGGCGATGGCAGCGGCTCCGCCGCGGGCACCACCGCCGGCTCGGCCCCGAGTCCGGCCGCCGGACAGACCGGTAGCGACGGACCCGGCAGCGCCGCGCCAGGCCCGCCGACCCCGCCGGTCAAGCCCGCCCCGAAGCCGCCGGGCCACGGGCCGCCGGGCCACCGACCGCGCCCGCACTGAGATGGAAGGCGCGGCAGCACGGGCGCATGTCATGGTGGTCGAGGCCGATCTCGAGGTCGCCGGCGCCATCGCGCGCAAGCTCGGCGGCGACGGCCACGAGGTCGAGGTGTCCAGAGATCCGCGGCCGGTGGTCGCGCGGCTCGAGGCCAACGACCGCGCCGACTGGGACGTCGTGCTGCTCGACGCCGGGCCGCCGGGGCTGGCCACGCTGACCGGCCTCGACGTGCTGCGCCGGTTCCGCGAGGCCGGCTCGCCGGCGTCGATCGTGATGCTGACCGGCGACAACACCGCGACCACCGCCGCGGCCTGCATGGCCGCCGGCGCGTTCTACTACCTGGCCAAGCCGGTCTCCGACCACGAGCTGGCCTCGCTGGTCGAGGCGGCGGCGCGGTGCTCGGCCCTGCGCCGCGAGCTCGCCGGCGTGCGCCGGCGGATCGACGACGCGGCGGATCCGCTGCTGGTCGGCACGTCGCCGGCGATGCGCAAGCTGCACGCGGCGCTCGACCGGCTCGCCGGCCAGGACGTCTCGATCCTGATCCGCGGCGAGCGCGGCACCGGCAAGCAGCTGGTCGCGCGTGCGCTCCACGAGCGCGGCACGCGGCGCAACCACCGGTTCGTCGCGCTCGACTGCGGCGCGATCCCCGAGGCGCTGATCGACAGCGAGCTGTTCGGCCACACCCAGGGCGCGTTCACCGGCGCGACCACCGACCGCGCCGGCGTGTTCGTCGAGGCCGACGGTGGCACGCTGTTGCTCGACGAGATCGGCGACCTGCCGACCTCGGTCCAGGCGCGCCTGCTGCGCGTGCTGCAGGAAGCCGAGGTCCGCCCGGTCGGCGGCAGCGGCGTGCGCACCGTCGACGTCCGGGTGATCGCGGCGTCCCACGTCGATCTGACCGCCGCGGTCGAGCACGGCCGGTTCCGCCAGGATCTGTTCTACCGGCTCAACGTCGTCGTGCTGAGCGTGCCGGCGCTGCGCGATCGGCTCGAGGATCTGCCGATCCTCGCCGCCCACTTCCTGCGCAAGCACGGCGGCATTGTTCCGGGCGGCGGCGGCGGTCCGATGACGAGCGTGTCGCCCGCCGCGCTCGACGCGATGCTGCGCTACGCGTGGCCGGGCAACGTGCGCGAGCTCGAGAACGCGATCCTGCACGCGATCGCGCTGCGCCAGGGCGACGCGATCACGCCCGAGTCGCTGCCCGCGGTCGTGCTCGGGCGCGGCGGCCTCGGCCGGGCGCCGGCGACGATCCCGGTGCCGGCGGTCGGAGCCGCCGGCGGTCAGCTGCCGCCGCTCACCGAGGCCAAGCGCCGCGCGGCGGCGATGTTCGAGAAGAGCTACCTGGTGATGGCGATGGAGCGCGCGAAGGGCTCGATCTCCGAGGCGGCGCGGCTCGCCGGGCTCGACCGGACCAACTTCCGCCGGCTGCTGCAGCGCCAGGGCATCGACGCCACGACGTTCAAGGCCTGATGCTCAAGACCTGACGCCGCGGGGGCTACGCGGCGCCGGAGTGGCGTCGGCACGGCGCCGGCGGCGCGGCACGACCAGCAGGACCAGCGGCGCGAGGCTGACGAGCCCGCCGAGCCAGTTGCCGCCGGCCTGGCAGCACCCGCCGCCGTCCGCGCCCGCGACCGCGTGGACGTAGATGTGGCTGGTGATCAGGATCCGCATGTTGCCGACGTCGACCAGCTCGACCCGGTAGCGGTGATCGCCGGGCACCGGGACGTCCTCGACCGTGGTCGTGAAGTCATCGCTGGTCACCGGGGTCTCGCTCGTCATCGCGCCGTCGCGCCAGACCTGGACGAACATCGTGTTACCGCCGGTCACGTGGAGCGTGATCTCGGCCTTCGCGATGCCGTCGACGTCATCGCCGATCTCGGCGAGGCTGCCGTCGTGCGCCTTCAGGTGGAAGTCGACGATCGGATCGGTCGGGCCGCGCAGCTGCACCATCGTGCGGTGGTGGCGGACCGCGTCCATGATCGCCGCCTCGCTGAGGTTGTCGGCGAGCACGCGCGACGTCGGGCTGCCGACCGGGGCGCCGATCGCGCCGTCGTCGCCGACCCCCGCGCTGTGATCGTCGCTGCCGCTGACCGCCGAGAGCCGGTGGCCCTGATCCTCGAGCTGGTCCCACATCGCGAGCACCGTGGGCGTGAACGCGACCACGCCGACCTTGTAGCCCGCGGTCAGGACCTCGATCCCCGAGACCTCATCCCACGGCACGTCGTCCATGTGCTTCCACGCGCAGCCGATGCACTGGGTGCCGAGGTTGGTCGCCGGGTGGTTGACGATGAAGATCCCGCCCTGCGCGACCACGTCGTCGATCACGTCCTTGATCGTGCGGCCGTTGTAGCCGAGCCGGTGATCGACATAGTCGTGGATCCCGACCGCGTTGCCGTGGCCCGAGTAGGTCGTGATCTCCGAGCCGCGCATCGCGAGGATCGGCCAGCTCGGCTGCTGGGCGGCGACCAGCGCGTGCTGCGAGATCGTGTTGTGGTCGCTGCAGTTGATGAAGTCGATCCCGCGGCTGTGCGCGAGGTCGATGTTGGCCTGCAGCGACGCGCTGGCGTCGCCGCTCTGCACCGAGTGGACGTGGAAGTCGCCGCTGTACCACCGGCGATCCGGCGACATCACCACGGCCTGGTACGGCGCCTTGGCCAGCACCGGCAGGCTCTCGGTGGTCTTGCAGGTGACGTCGATCGTGTAGTGCGCGCCGGTCGCATCGAGCAGCGCCTTGCCGATCGCGACCGTCCAGGTCCCGGCGTCGATCGCCCCCGGCAGGTAGCCGCGCGACGACTGGTCGACGCCGACCGTGATGTCGTCGGTCAGCCCGCCGCTCCAGCCGCGGTAGCCGGCCGGGCCCCACACCCCGAAGTCGAGGATCGCGGTGTCCGAGTTATCGCTGTGGGCGATCTGGATCTCCTGGGTCCCGGCGGGCACGTCGAACGCGACGTCGGCGTAGTCGCCGCCCGCGGCGGTCACGTCGCCCTCGAGCCGCATCGTCGTCGACGAGCAAACCGCGGCAGTCAATGCGAGCCACATGGCCCGCAGCATGGAGCCGGCGCGCTGCGGGCACAAGCGAATGTCCCGTGACGATCAGGTGACGAGCCCGACCCACGCGGCGCTCTTGTCCCACAAGGTCCTGGCGAGCTCGGCGTCATTGGCGAGCTTGCTCGGCTCGCGCTCCTTGCCGCCGACGTCGTAGTACCGGCCGGTGTGATCCGCGAGCGCCGGATCGGTCGCGCAGCGCAGGCTCGCCTCGGCGCCCTTTTCGGGCGTGATCATGAACAGCTTCATGATCCAGCGCACCGGCGGCGGGATCCGGCGCCACACGTCGGTCGCGACCACCCCGGGGTGCAGCGCGTACGTGGTGACCCCGGTGCCGTCGAGCCGGCGCGCCAGCTCCTTGGCGAACAGGACATTGGCCAGCTTGGAGATCTCGTACTCGTGCATGCCGGTCACGCTGCGCGTCGACCGCTTGACCGCGTCCCACTCCATGCCCTTGGCCTGATAATGCGACTCGCTGGCGACGTTGACGATCCGCGCGCGGTTGGCCTGCTTGAGCCGATCGAGCACCAGCCGGGTGAACAGATAGGGACCGAGGTGGTTGGTGCCGAACGCGAGCTCGAAGCCGTCCTTGGTCAGCCCGCGCGTCCCGGCGAGCCCCGCGTTGTTGATCAGGCCGTGGATCGGCTCGTCGCGCGCGACGATCGCCTCGGCGCACCGCCGCACCGAGGCCAGGTCGCCGAGGTCGAGCTGGATCGACTCGAGCTTGGCCGCCGGGATCTCGCGCCGGATGTCGTCGAGCACCGCCGCGGTCTTGGCCTCCGAGCGGCACGCCAGCAGCACGCGGGCGTTGGCGCGGGCGAGCTCGGTCGCGGTGACCTTGCCGATGCCGGTGTTCGCGCCGGTCACGATGAACAGCTGGTTTGCGAGATCGGTCGTCACGGTCGCCATGGCCTGCCTCCGTACCACGGATTCGCGAAACGTGATCTTCACCCCAGCCACGGCGGGGATTATATAACGGTCCATCGGCGGCGAGTTCGCCGGTTTCGGCAGACAAGTGCCTGATGTCAGGAAGGATGTCAGGCCGTCCCGGGCGCGTGACAGCAACGGCAGGAGGATAGTTGTGCCGCGCGCCGCGCACGACCGTTCGAGGTTTGATACCAATCCGTTCCAGTTCGCACCGGGTGGCGTATGGGGATACGGCAACCCTGCTGGTGCGCTTTCCAGGAAGGCATTGAGACTATGAAGATCCGGATGACACTGATGTCGCTGCTCACGGTTGCGTCGATCGCGGCGTGCGGCGGCAAGGGCACGACCACGAGCGCGCCCGCCGCGGATCCGGCGGGCTCGCTCTACGATCGGCTCGGCAAGAAGGACGCGATCACCGCGGTGATCAAGGACTTCGTCGAGGAGCGCGTCGCCAAGGACGCGCGGATCAAGTCGTTCTTCGTCAACGCCGACATCCCGGGCCTCGAGACCAAGCTGGTCGATCAGATCTGCGAGGCGACCGGCGGCCCGTGCAAGTACACCGGCAAGGACATGAAGACCGCGCACGCCGGCATGAAGGTCAAGGACGCCGACTTCAACGCGCTGGTCGAGGACCTCAAGGCGTCGCTCGATCACTTCAAGGTCGGCGACAAGGAGCAGAAGGATCTGCTCGGCGCGCTCGCCTCGATGCACGACGACATCGTCACCGCGAAGTAGTCACTGCGGCTCGCGCGGCCGGACGCAGTAGACCTCGGCCACGACCTCGATCGTCGTCGACGGCGACGTGTTGCGGTAGTCGCAGCGCCAGCTCGACGGCGACGCGGCGTCCGACATCGCGAGCGGCCGCGCGGCGACCAGCTGCGCCATCCACTGCGGATCGGCATAGCAGCCGCCGGTGACGACCAGATCGATCGCGCGATCGCAGCTCGCGACCGCGGTGGCGACCTGGCCGGCGGCGACCGAGATCCGCGCCTCCTTGCGCTGGATGTCGAGCTTGTTGGCGTACGCGGCGGCGGGGCCGGGTGGCCCCTTGGGGCCTTGCGCGCCCTGCGTACCCTGCAGGCCTTGCGGCCCCTGCAGGCCCTGGATGCCCTGCGGTCCGTCGGGGCCGGGCGGGCCGGGATCGCCCTTGGGGCCGCGCGGACCCTCGGGGCCTGCCGAGCCCACGCCGGTCGGGCCCACCGGTCCGGGCGGACCCGCCGGCCCGGGCGAACCTTCGCCGCCGGGCGCCCCGGGCGCGCCGGGCGGGCCTTCGATCCCGGCGTCCTTGCCGCGCGCGAGCAGCTCGCCGGCGACCGCGTGGACGTCGAGCGCGCCGCGGTGCTCGATCGCCGTGAGCCGCGCTTCATGATCGTCGCCGCGCCTGGCGGCGGTCGCGGCCTTCTGATCGACGCGCTCGACTCGATCTTCGAGATCGCCGGCGCGGCAGGCTGCGGCCGCGATCACGATCGCGAGTCCGATCCGCGTGGTGGGCTGAAGCCGCCGCATGCCGCGATGGTATGGGATGCGCGGCGTTGCGGTGTGCAGGGTGCCGTTTTTTTGCGTTGCTCGAGCGGGCAGCGTAGGTCTGGAGTCGATGATCACGAATCAGCCAGGGATCGAGCTGGTCGGTGTTCGTCTCGACAACCCGCGCGGTGGAGCCCCGCTGGTCGACGAGGCGAACATGCGAGTCACCGGCGGTGAGCGGGCGCTGATCGTCGGCGCGGCCGGGGTCGGTACGTCGCGGCTGGTCGCCGCGGTGCTGGGCGAGGTCACGCCCGGGGCGGGCCGGGTCGAGGTCCTCGGCCACGACGTCGGCAAGCTGCGGCGGTCGTCGCTGCGCCTGCTGCGCCGCCGGGTCGGCATCGTGCCGCAGGATCTCTGCCTGCTCGAGGATCGCAGCGCGCAGCTCAACGTCGTGCTGCCGCTCGAGATCGACGGCATCCCGCGATCGATCTCGACCGTGCGCGCGGCGCGCGTGCTCGCCCTGCTCGGGCTCGAGGCCGAGGCCGGGCTGCAGGTCGATCAGCTATCGGCGGCGGTGCGCCAGCGCGTCGCGGTCGCGCGCGCCCTGGTCCGCGAGCCCGAGCTGGTGATCGCCGATCACCCGACCAGCGCGCAGGACGCCGAGGGCGCCGAGCTGGTGTGCGGCGCGCTCGCCGACGCTGCCAGGCGCGGTGCCGCGTGCCTGGTGCTCGGCCGCGATCCGGCGCTGCGCCAGATCGCCGAGCGCGACGGCTGGCGCCAGCTCGCGATCGTCCGCGGCAAGCTGCATCCGCTGGCCCAGCTCGCGCTCGACGGCCCGGCGCTCGACGAGCTGCTGGTCGACCTGTCGGCGCCGATCGGGGCGGCGGCGACCGGCCGCTCCGACGAGCTCGCCAACGTCGTGCCGTTCCCGCTCGCGGCGCGCACGGCGGGGGCGCGGTGACGGCCCGGGTCCCACGCCGGCCCAGGCGCGCGGTGCGTGGCACCGGCCGGGGCGCGGTCCGGCGGATCGTGCGCCGCGACCGGCTATGGCTGCCCGACGCGACGCTCGAGCCGGAGCCCGGTCCGCCGCCCGAGGCGGTGTTCGATCGCGTGACCGGCCCGTATGCCCGCCGCGCGGCGAGCGCTGGCCGCGGGGCGCTGCCGGGCGCGGCGTACGGCGCCGCGCACGATGAGGAGCTGTGATCGCGCACGCCAGCTCTGCGCTGCGGCGCGCCGGTGCGCTCGCGACCCGCCGCCCGGCGACCGCGGTGTGGACCTTGCTCGCGCTGGTGTGCGCGCTGTTCCTCGTCGGGGTGGCCGGGACCGCCGCGGCGGCGATCGATCGCTGGGCCGCGGCGCACCCCGGGCGCGGCGGCGCGCTGGTGGTCTACCTCGGCGATGGCGTCGGGCCGGCGCGGGCGGCGGCGCTGGTCGGCGAGCTGCGCGCGCTGCAGGGCGTCGAGCGCGCCGAGCTGGTCCCGGCGGCGGACGCGGCGCGCCGGCTGACCCGGGCGCTCGGCTCGGACGCCGCGCTGCTCGATGGCGTCGACGTCGCGAGCCTGCCGGCCTCGATCGAGGTGACCCTGGCGCCCGGGGTCGGCGACGTGATCGCGATGAGCCCGACGCTGCGGGCGCTGCGCGGCGCGCCCGGCGTAGCCGACGTCGTGGTCAACGTCGTGGTCGGCGCCGCGGGCGACGATCTGAACCCGGGCTCGAACCCGGGCTCGAGCCCGGGCGCCGACTCGGGCGCCGACTCGGTCACCGGCGTGCTCGCCACCGCGCGCTCGGCCGCGTGGGTCGGCGCGATGGTGTTCGCCGGGCTCGCGCTGGTGATCGCGCTCGCCGCGATCCGGATCCGGCTCGAGCGCTCGCCGCGCGAGGCGGCGGTGCTCCACTTGCTCGGCGCCGCGCCGGGCTTTGCCGCGGTGCCGAGCGCGCTGGCCGGCGCGCTGCACGGCGCGATCGCCGCGGCGCTCGCCGGGCTCGCGCTCGTGGTCGCGACCCACAGCGTGCCGACCGCGCTGGTCGCGCTCGAGCTGATCGCGCCGCCGGCCGGCGCGCTGGCCGGGCTGATCGGGCTCGGCGCGCTGGTCGGGCTGATCGGCGGCGGCCTCGCCGGGCTCGCCGGAGCCTCGCGTGCGCCCTGACCGCCTGCCGGGCGCCGCGCTGGTGCTGGCGCTGGCCGGGGCGTTGATCCTGACGCCTGGCGCGGCGGTGGCCTCGCCGGCTGATCCGGTGGTCGCGCTCCACGAGTTGCTCGCCCGCCAGCTCGCCGGCGAGACCGACGCGGTCGACCGCGCCAGCGCCCAGGTCGCCGACAAGATCGCGCTCGCCGATCACGCCCGGCTCGATCTGCTGCGCGCCGCGTACCGCGCGCTCGACGCCCGGCCCGGCGACGACGCGCTCGCGATCGCCCGGCGCCGCGCGGCTGCCCGCCTGCTGCTCGACCGCGCCGCCGGCGAGCGCGGCATGCTGGTCGAGGAGGCCGCCCAGCTCCGCGCGGCCCACGATCGGATCGCGGCCGAGGCTGCCCAGATCCCATCGACCGCGCCACCTCCGGACCTCCGGCGCCCGGCGCCCGGCAAGATCGTCCGCCGGTTCGGCACGCTCGAGCACGACAAGTCCAGGGCGATCCTCGCCCGGCGCGGCGTCGACCTCGAGGTCGATGACCACACACCGGTCGTCGCGCCTGCCGCCGGCACGGTGCGCTACGCCGGCCCGATCCGCGGCCTCGATCAGGGCGTGATCCTCGATCACGGCGGCTACCAGACCGTGATCGCCAAGCTCGCCGAGATCGCGCTGCCGGCCGGCGCGCCGATCGCCGCCGGCGACCGGATCGGCCGCGCCGCGCGCCACCGCGTGTACTTCGAGGTGCGAATCAAGCTGGGCCCGGGCGGTCTACCGATCGATCCGGAACCGCTGCTGGCGAACCCGCGTTAACCCGTGAACCGGTTAGAGTGAGGCGTGTCGCGCGCATCCCACGCCGCCGCGTTCCTCGCGGGGGCCATCGTCACCACGGCGGTGGTCGCCAGCGCGGTGCCGCGCCGCGACGTCGCGCGGTTCAAGGCCATGGACGCGTTCGCCCAGGCGCTCGCGACGATCGAGACCGACTACGTCGACGCCACCGACGAGAACAAGCTGCTGTACGACGCCGCGCGCGGCATGCTCCACAACCTCGATCCGCACTCGACGTTCCTGCCGCCGAGCCGCTACCAGCACCTGCGCCAGGACACCGAGGGCGAGTTCGGCGGCGTGGGCGTGACCCTCACGCCCGGCGAGATCGACGACGCGCGCCCCAGCGTCCCGCCGTATCCGTCGGTCGATCAGGTCGTGCGCGGCTCGCCGGCCGACGTCGCCGGGCTCCAGCTCGACGACCGCGTGGTCGCGATCGACGGCGAGGTCACCGCCGAGGCCGGCCACGAGAAGCGCGATGCCGGCGCGTGGGAGGCCAAGCTGCGCGGCGCGTCGGGCACCCGGGTCACGATCAGCATCCTGCGCACCGGCTGGCACGATCCGAAGCCGTTCGCGCTGATGCGCGCCCAGGTCAAGCAGCCGACCGTGCGCAGCGACGTGATCGAGGCCGGCGCGGGCAAGGGCATCGGCTACCTCGCGATCTCGCGGTTCTCCGAGGCGACCGGCGGCGACGCCGCGGCGGCGCTGGTCAAGCTGCGCCAGCAGAAGGCGCTCGATGTCCTCGTGCTCGACCTGCGCAACGACCCCGGCGGCCTGGTCGATCAGTCGATCGCGGTCGCCGATCAGTTCCTCGACTCCGGCACGATCGTCACGATCAAGGGCCGCCACGGCACCGTCGAGACCCAGACCGCGCACAAGGGCGGCGCCGCGATCGGCGTGCCGGTGATCATCCTGGTCGATCAGGGCACCGCGTCGGCGGCCGAGATCCTCGCGGCCGCGCTGCGCGATCAGGGCCGGGCGACGCTCGTCGGGCTACCGACGTACGGCAAGGGCACGGTGCAGACGTTCTACGATCTCGAGGACGGATCTGGCTTAAAGCTCACGACCGCCAGGTACTATACCCCTCTGGGCAACTCGCTGGAATCCAAGGGAATCATTCCGGACGTCACGGTCGCGGCGATCACTCCGGAAGAGATCGTTGCAGGGGACGTCAAGGGGAGTGGCGCGCACACCAAAAACGATGCCACAATCAAACCTGGCGATGACCCGCAGCTGGCAGCAGCCGTCAAGCTGGCGCGGCAGGCGCTTCATAGGTAGCAAGTAGTCGGCGCGACAGCTGTTTTTACAAAGCTTGGACTGTTACAACCAACGAACGTGGGCGTTCCGTAACGCTAACCGCGCAGGGCAGAACCGACGATGTTCAAGCTGGTGATCCAGGACGATGAGGGGAAGACGACGGTCGTCCCTTTGATCCGCGATGAGATCACGATCGGACGCAAGGAAGGCAACACGATCCGGCTCACCGAGCGGAACGTGTCGCGGCGCCACGCTCGCATCCTGCGCAACAACGGCGAGGTCCACATCGAGGACCTCAACAGCTACAACGGCATCCGCGTCAACAACGCGCGGATCGCCGAGCGCGTGTCGCTGCGGGTCAGCGATCAGGTCCAGATCGGCGACTACAAGCTGTACCTGAAGGCCGAGGGCGAGCAGCAGGCCGACGATCCGATGGCCTCGCCGCTCGACCGCGTCGATCCGGTGATGACGCCCGCGATGAACCCGGTCATGCCGCAGGCGGTGGCCGGCCCGGTTGGTCCGGTTGGCCCGGCTGGTCCGCCGCCCGACGTGATGCCGTCGGGCACCGCGCCGGTGGCGGCGCTACCGAGCGCGCCGCAGCAGATCATCAACGCGCCGAACCGCCCGATGGTCCCGCTGGACGAACCGGCCGGCCGCTCGATCGGCCCGGCGACCCAGGAAGCGATCGACGCGATCAAGCGGCCGGCCGGGTACGGCAAGCTCGTCGTGCTGTCGTCGAACTTCGCCGGCCGCGAGTTCGAGCTGTCGCGGCCGCAGATGATCATCGGCCGCACCGACGAGAACGACATCGTCATCAACCACCGCTCGATCAGCCGCAACCACGCCAAGCTGGTGCGCGAGCCCGAGACCGGCCGGTACACGATCAGCGATCTGCAGTCGTCGAACGGCGTGCGGGTCAACGGCCAGGACTACGGCAAGGTCGAGCTGCGGCGCGGCGACGTCGTCGATCTCGGCCATGTCCGGCTGCGGTTCGTCGAGGCCGGCGAGGACTTCTTGTTCGCGCGCGACGCGGTGATCACCGATGTCCCCGAGACCGGCGGCAAGCGCGGCATGGTGATGGCGATCATCGCGGCGATCCTCGTGGTCGCCGCCGGGATCGTCGTCTACTCGATGCGCTCGACCGGCCCGGACAAGCCCAAGGAGGGCAGTAACATCGCGACCCCGGGCTCGGGGTCTGAGCTCGCCTCGATCGACGCGACCACCGACGAGGTCGCGACCAACCCGGGGCACCCCACGCCGGAGCCCGACGCCGCGGTCGCCGCCCACCCGCCGGACGACGAAGTCGGGCGCAAGCTCGCCGGCTGCGTCGAGCTCAACGCGCGGCGCAAGTGGCAAGATCTGCTCGACTGCGCCAATGGCCTCTTGGCGACGACCGCCAAGGACAAGGCCACCGCGCTGAAGACCACCGCGGTCCGCGAGACCCTGAACGAGCAGGCCGACGGCCGGATCCGCCAGGATCTCAAGAACGGCAGCCTCAAGGAGGCCCAGGCCGAGCTCAAGAAGATGGGCGCGGAATCGGTCTACTTCCACGATCTCAACGAGCTGTTCGACAAGTTTGATCTGCCCAACCAGGAGGAGGCGCGCCACAAGATCAGCGGCTACCTCGCGGGCCACGACTGCACCGCGCTCCACCGCTTCGCGACCCAGCAGCAGACCGGGGCGACCGGCACCGAGCGCGTGCTCGCGCTGGTCCGCGAGGCCCAGGCCAAGTGCACCGAGAAGACCCCGGGCGACGTCGCCGTGGTGCGGCCGAACCCGGGCAGGGGCAGCAACGCCGGCGGTAACACCGGGAGCGCGACCACGGCCCCGTCGCCGAACAAGGTCTGCGACACGATGAACGTCGAGGACATGATGACCCAGGCCGCGAACCAGTACAACAGCGGCTACGCGAGCGCGGCGCTGCTGGTGGTGACCAAGGCGCTGGCGTGCAAGCAGGACGTGCGGATGTACCGGCTCGCCGCGACCTACGCGTGCGCGGCGCACGACGCGTCGAGCGCGAAGGCGTACTTCAACAAGGTGCCGACCCAGTACCAGGGCAGCATCCAGCAGAAGTGCCAGCTCGAGAAGACCCCGCTCGACGTGAACCAGTGAGCCCGAGCGCCCGCGGGCGCCGGCCGGGTGTGCGGTCGAGCCGGATAAAAACGCTTGTAGCTCCGGTTGTTTGACCCCCTAGCCGGATTGGTCTACAACGAGCAAGGCCCCGGCGCTGACCCGCGGGCTCCGGAGGCGACATGTCTGTTCGCACTGCCCGCGCCGTCCTCGTTGCCTCGATCGTCGGTGCTGCTGCGCCTGCCATCGCGGAGCCGGCGGGCAACATCGATCTCAATGCGTTCCGGCCCGCGATGGATTCGCGTGGCTATCTCACCGTGAACGCCTCCCAGGTGCTCGGCGACCGCGAGCTGTCGTTTGGCCTCGGCTCGCTCGACTGGGGCCATGGCCTGCTCAAGCTCGACGGCAACGGCAACACCTACTCGATCGATGACATCATCAGCGCGACCCTGATCGCCGCGTACGGCATCCACGCGGGCCCGCTCGAGCTCGAGTTCGGCGCCTCGGTGCCGTTCACGATCATGAGCGGCGACCGCGGCCCGGACATGGGCACCAACGAGTTCAAGCTCGATGGCCAGGGCATCGGCAACGTCGGCCTGCACTTCAAGACCCGGTTCCTGAAGACCAGCAAGTACCCGCACGTCGGGCTGGGCGTGATCGTCAGCGTGTTCCTGCCCACGGTCGATCCGACCGACCGGTTCCTCGGCGAGGCCAAGGGCAACACCGCCGGCGCCGCCGACGGCAAGCTCGTGCCCCAGATCATGGGCATCCTCGACAAGGAGTTCGGCAAGACCGGCGCGCTGCGCATGGCGCTCAACGGCGGCATCCGGATCCGCAGCAGCGAGACGTTCACCAACAACGACCCGGGCGACGACATGGCGCCGGTGACCAACCAGTCGGTCACGGTCGGCAGCGAGATCCCGTACGGGCTCGGCGTCGCATATGCGATCGCGCGCCAGAAGTTCGACGTCGTCGGCGAGCTGTTCGGCTCGCTGCCGCTCGGCACCCACGTCAACTACCAGCCGCTCGAGGCGATGGGCGGCGTCAAGCTGTACCTCGCGCGCAACTCGTTCCTGTCGCTCGGTGCCGGCCGGGGCCTGCTGCCCGACAAGGGCGCCAACCCCGACTTCCGCGCGATGATCGGCATCGTGTTCGAGCCGAACATCGGCGACCGCGACGGCGATGGGATCAAGGACGACGTCGACAAGTGCCCGGACGAGCCCGAGGACTTCGACGGGTTCCAGGACGAGGACGGCTGCCCCGATCCGGACAACGATCACGACGGCATCCCGGACGTCGACGACAAGTGCCCCGACATCCCGGAGAACTTCAACGGCGTCGAGGACGCCGACGGCTGCCCCGAGGGCGGGACCAACGACCGCGACGGCGACGGCATCCCCGACAACATCGACAAGTGCCCGGACGAGCCGGAGGACTTCGACGGGTTCCAGGACGCCGATGGCTGCCCCGATCCGGACAACGACGGCGACGGCATCAAGGACGTCGACGACCTGTGCCCCAACGACCCCGAGGACTTCGACGGCTTCGAGGACGCCGACGGCTGCCCCGATCCGGACAATGACCACGACCGGATCCCGGACAAGGACGACAAGTGCCCCAACGAGCCGGAGACCTATAACGGCTACCAGGACGCCGACGGCTGTCCGGATCGCGGCCGCGTGGTCGTGACCGAGACCTCGATCGAGATCCTCGACGTGATCTACTTCGAGTACAACTCCGCGGTGATCCAGTCGCGGTCGTTCCCGATCCTCGACGCGGTCGCCGCGACCCTGCAGGGCAACCCGAGCATCCAGCTGATCGAGATCCAGGGCCACACCGACGAGCGCGGCGACGATGCGTACAACCTCGACCTGTCGGATCGGCGCTCGAAGTCGGTCATGAAGTACCTGGCCGACAAGGGCGTCGACGCCGCCCGGCTGACCGCGCAGGGCTACGGCGAGACCCAGCCGCTCGACCGCGGCCACAACGAGAAGGCATGGGCCAAGAACCGCCGCGTCGCGTTCTTGATCCTGAAGCGCGCGAGTGACTGATGCTGGCGCGGCGCCAGCTCCGCGCTAGGGTTGCCTTATGCTCCGAGCCCTGCTCTATCTGGCGATCGCGGTCATCGTCGTCTACGTGGCGACCACGGTGCCGCTTGGCCGGCGGACCTTCGTCGGCCACATCCGCGCGATCTGGCACACCGAGGAAGTCCAGGAGCTCAAGGACGGCGTGAAGGAGAAGACCGGCCCGGCCGTCGACCGCATCGAGCGCGGCGTCAAGGCCGGCTACCACGAGGCGACCGACGACGGCTCGGGCGCTGCGGCGCCGGCGCGGCCCTGACGCTCCCCCGACGATCCCGTCAATCCTCCAGGCGCCCACGCCCACGATCCCGCAGCCCGTCATGCCACCGCGCCCCCAGGCTCGCCGATGAAGTTCCCGCTGACCGAGCAGCTGCTCGACGAGGCGCGCCGGTTCGAGCTGCGCTCGGCCTGCCGCGACTGCTTCTACTGGCGCCCGGCCCACGCCGCCTGCGCCCACGACTGGCCCGACGAAGGCCAGCGCCGCTGGCCGCTCGACGCCCCGAACCCGGACGGCACCGCGCCGACCGAGGTCGCGTTCTGCAAGGAGTTCGAGCTGCGCTGAGGCTGCGGCGGAGTTCGGCGTTCGTTGTGCGAGGGTGCCGTGAACGGGTGCCTTGCGAGCAGGAGCGCGGAGCCAGGACGAGCTACGGCTTGGTGGCGATGCCGATCAGGGTCGTGTTCGCGAGCTTGTGGGTCTCGATCGAGGCGAGGGCCTCGGCGGCGGTGGTTTGCGCGGCTCCTCCCGGCAGCGGGGTCACATCGAGAGCGTAGAGCGCGAACTGGTACATGTGCGTCGTCGGCGGTGGCTGCGGGCACGGGCCGGCGTAGCCGACGGTCTTGCCGGCCTCGCTCATCGTCTGGTGCGCGCCGGGCACGCTGGCCGGTGCGTAGACGTTCTCGACGCTCGCAGGCAGCGACGTGGTGGCCACCGGGATGTCGTAGATCACCCAGTGAAGCTTCGGTGGCTGCAGGGACTGATCGGTGAGCACCAGGGCGAAGCTCTGGGCCATGCTCGGGGCGCCGGTCCACGCGAGCGGTGGCGAGCTGTCGGCGCCGTTGCAGGTGTTGTCGGTCGGGACCGTCGCGCTGGCCGCGAACGCCGTGCTGGTCAAGGCGAACGCGCCGGCGGAGGTATCGGATGACGGCGTGTCGCTGATCGTCCCGTCGATCGGTGGATGGTCGCTGCTGCT
>DATBBB010000486.1:0-6805 GCA_036271215.1 Kofleriaceae bacterium
GCTCTCGAGAAGCGCGCGAGGCGCCATCGATCAAAGAGCCGAGAACGATCCTATCGAGCGAGCGGTAGGTCTAGAGCGAGCGGTGCGTCGAACCCAGGACCGAGCGTGAGGCGCCCGATCACTCGTCGGGCTGCGCCGGGATCGGCATCTCCGACGGCTGGAGCGCGTGCGAGTGGAGCGCGATGACGTTGGCGAGATCGAGCTTGGGACCGACGAGCACGCCGCCCCGCGACTGCGATCCGGCCTCGAACATCAGCTTGTCGAACTCGGCCTTCGTGAACTTCTTGCTGCGCTTGTCGCCCTCGACCGTCCACATCTGGACGACCGAGCTCAGCTGGACGCCGTGCGCCTTGAGGAAGTCGGCGAGCTTCCACTGCGGCTCGCCGTCGGGCGCGGTGGTCGCGGTCTTGGGATCGAGCTCCTGGCGCTTGATGATCGTCGCGAGCTTGTCGTCGAGGTAGACCCGCACGCCGCCGCGCACCGGCTCGCCGTAGTACGGCACGCCGTTCTGCTCGACGCCGTCGAGGAACAGGCCCTGGTTCTCGACGAGGATCGGCGGCTTCTTGTCGATGTAGACCATCACGCTGGTGATCTTGTCGCCCATCCGGCCGTTGCCGAAATCGTCGGGTGCGTGCGGGATCGGCTTGCCCGAGGTGTTGGAGCCGAACCAGAACAGGAAGTCGTTGGCCGCCGGCGACATCAGGTCCTTGCCGGAGACGATCAGGGTCTGGGTCTCCTTCGCCGAGTAGACGTGGACCTCCTTGATCTTGCGGATGTCGAGCCCGACGGCCTTGAAGTAGTCGGTGAACTTGTAGTAGCGCTTGCGGCCGACCCGCCAGCCCGGGTTGGTCGAGCCAGCTTCCTTATCGGCGGACACCCGGTCGGTCACCCACGTCACCTTGAGTGCGATCGGCAGCTCGCCCCAGGTCAGGAAGCCGACCGGCTTGCCGTCGACGTACAGCCCGGAGTCTTTCCACTTCGCCATGTTGCCGCCGGCGAACTCCTTGGGCACCCAGTTCGCGTTCTTGCCCTTCTTGCGTAGCTCGTCGGCGATCTGCTCGGGGTTGACGCGGTCGTCGGCCGGGTGGGCGCCGCGATCGTCGATCGCCTTGGGCGCGTTCGGCGACGGGGTGACGGGAGCGGGGCGCAGGTGGACCTGCTCGGCGCCGCCGGCTTCATCGCAGGCGGCGAGGGTCAGCGCGGCGAGCCACGCGAAGCGCAGGAAGCGCGAACACTGCATGCCGTGATTGTTTGCAGCTGACATTCCAGGTGCAACTCGAATGTCGCGGGTTTCGCAGCCATGGGCCAACTGCTTGGAAACCTGTGGGCGCACGGCGGAAAGACCGAGCCGGGGTAGGAATCCTGCGGTGCCGGCGTCTCGATCCGGAGCTGCGTGGCAAGTTGCCCGAGGTCTCGACACTCCAGAGGACAGCCCCAGCCCACAGATCGCGCGAGGGCTATCCCACGGAAACCGCAAGGGTCCCCGCTGGCGCCCGCGTTGCATTACGATGACACCATATGATGCGATTCGCCGGGGCCAGCGTTCTGTTCGCCATGGTTGCAACCACCGCCGCGTGCGGCGTCGGAGGAGACGATGATGCCTCGCCGAGTAAACAGCAGGGCGGTGTCGATGACAGCAACCAGAAGAACGGCGTCACCTGCACGGCGGAGCTGAAGATCTCCGGCACGTTCACGCCGGGGACCCCGGCACGGCCGACCGATCCGGACACCATGATGCCGGTCACCGGCTGCTGGCCGGTCGGCACGTGGACGTTCACCGCGGCGGTCTCCACCAACACCTGCGCGACCGCGCCGACCCCGCTCGCGGGCTACTCGTTCACGCTCAACCGCGGCGACGACCCGGACGGCCTGGGCCTCAGCGACACGCTCGCCAACACCACCGCGAGCCAGCCGGCCGGCGAGCTGAACCACGTCGCGATGGACACCTCGGCGCAGGGCTGCACCGGCCACCTCGAGCTCGGCAGCATGGACGGCCTGGATTACTGGAACCTCAACCCGGTGCTGCTCAACTCGGTCACCGACAACTCGCTGACGGGCACCGGCGAGTACGAGCGGTTCGCGATGGATGGCTGGCCGTGGCGGTGAGCTAGCGAGGCTACCGGAGGTATCGACCGATGGGGAAGTGGCTCGCGATTGGTGCTGGCATCCTCCTGGTGCTGATGCTGCTGCTATGGCGCGAGATGCGGCCGACCGAGGCCAAGCCGGTGGCGATCAAGCCGCCGCCGCCGCGCCACGAGTCGTACATCGAGCACCCAGCGCCGGCGCCGGCGCCGGGTGAAGGCTCGGGCTCGGGTAGCGCGACCGAGCCGGTGTCGACCACCCAGCCGGGCAAGATCGATGTTCGCTCGGATGAGTTCTTCTACAAGTTCGACGCGGCGATCCCCAAGGTCCTGACCCGCAACGCGGCGAAGTGCTACGAGGGCAAGCACGGCCAGCTGCACCGCAACCAGAAGCTGTCGCTCCGGTACAAGGTCGGGGTGATGAACGGCGAGATCCACGTCACCGACGTGACGATCAAGGAATCGACGCTGAACGACGCGGCGCTCGAGGCCTGCTTCATCGAGCAGGTCCAGCACTCGACGTGGAAGGACGATCAGCTGCCCGACGTTCAGATGGACGACGAGCTGGTGCTGCGCCCCGAGCGCGGCATGAAGAAGTTCTGGAAGGACAACATGGACTACGTCGGCGCCGAGGCCCCGAAAGACTAGGCTGCGGCGGCGCGGTCGCTAGGTTCGCAGCAGCGAGCGGAACAGGCTGACCGCCCACTCGAGATCGTCGAGCGAGACGAACTCGTCGGCGGCGTGGGCCTGGGCGATGTTGCCCGGGCCGATCACGATCGCGTCCTTGCCGTGCTCGGCCCACAGCGCGGCCTCGGTCCAGAAGTCGAGCGTGCCGACCGACGTTACAAACTTGCGGACGTGATCGGCGAGCGCGTCGCACGCGAACGGCGCGTGGTCGAGCATCGTCAGGAGCTCGATCTTGGGATCGATCGCGGCGGCGACCCGGGCGACCTCGCGATCCCAGTCGGCGCGATCGAACCCGGGGTACGGCCGCAGCGACCACTCGAGCTCGGCGTGGGCCGGGATCACGTTGAACGCGACGCCGCCGTGCAGCGCGGCGATGTTGAGGCAGAGCCCGCGCATCGCCGGCGGGCCGTCGGCGAGCCGGCGAAGGCCAACGTCGTCGAGCGCGGCGGCGATCCGCGCGAGCTGGGTGAGCGGCTTGGGCAGGTAGTCGGCCTTGGACGAGTGGCCGCCGGGGCCGAGCAGCCGGGCGCGCTGGCCGAGCACGCCGCGGTGGGCGACGCCGGCGGTGCGCGCGGTCGGCTCGCAGACGATCACCTCGCGGATCTCGGCGGCGGCCGGGCGCTCGAGGAACGCGCGGATCACGCCGCTGCCGGCCTCCTCGTCGCCGGAGAACAGCACGCCGAAGTCGCGCGGCCGGGTCGAATCGAGCGCGACCAGGGTCGCCGCGATCGCGCCCTTGGTGTCGGCCGAGCCCAGGCCGTACAGCCGGCCCTCGGCGATGTACGGGGTCCATGGATCGCGCGACCAGCCGGCGTTGGCCGGCACGGTGTCGATGTGGACGTTGATCAGCCGGCGCGGCGTGCCCCAGCGCGCGAACACGTAGGCGCCGGGATCGCCGTCGCTGCGCGGGGTGATCTCGACGACGACCTGGTCGGCGCCGGCCGCTCGCAGCATCGGCGCCACGTACTCGCACAGCGCGCGCTCGTTGCCGCCGCCGCGCTCGGGGCCGGCCTGCTGGGTGGGCAACGCGACGAGCTCGGCGGTCAGATCGGCGACCCTCATGAGCGGACCTCGGGGCGGCCCTCGGCCGCGTTCGCGTCGGTGACAGCATCGCTGGCCGCGACGACCTCGCGCCAGGCCTCGTGGCGGCTGATCTCGGCGAGCGCGCGGGCGAGCAGGGTCTTGCCGGGCTCCATCCGGTGCCAGGTCGACGCGCCCGACGGGTGGGGCAGGGCGATCACGTCGAGCTCGACCCCGGCGAGCCGGGCCCGGCGCACGCCGCCGACGATGTCGACCAGCTGGGCGGCGTCCGGCGCGATCTGGGCGATCGCCAGCTTGCCGACCGGGATCACCAGCCGCGGCCGGAGGATCTCGACCTCGCGCGCCAGGTGCCGGCTGCACCGCGCGATCTCATCGCTGGCCGGCACGCGGTCGCCACCCTTGGCCGACTTGCCGGGGAAGCAGCGGCACACCGCCGCCATGTAGACCCGGTGGCGGAACGCGTCTTCTGTCAGCCCGATCTGCGCGAACCAGCCGAACATCGTCTTGCCGGCGGTCCACGCGAACGGCTTGCCGGCCGGGCCCTCGTGCGCGCCGGGCGCCTGGCCGATCAGCATCACCGGCGACACGACGGGGAGCCCGGTGACCACGGGCCCTATCATCTCGGGGCAATCGCGACAGCCGCTCAGCTGGGTGACGTGGCGTTTGAGCAGGACCTGGGCAGACACTGCCGCACTATGCCCGATCAGGGCTCGATCAGGATGCCGGCAGGTGCCAGCAGGCACCGGCAGGCACCGGCAGGCGCCGGCAGGATGCCGGCAGCTCCGAAAGAGGCGCAAGTCCGCGCGAGGTCATGCAACGCTGACGATCACGCTGCACGGTGCGCAGGGCGAGCTAAGCTAGCCGCGTGAGCACACCCCCCCACGAACCACTGATCCGCAGAGTGCTGGGTGCCAACGTCGTCGATCTCAAGCTGCACCGGCTGGCCATCGAGGAGATCGATGGTGGCTCGCGCGTCAAGCTCGCCGTGAGCGAGGGCGAGCAGGTCATCGAGGTCGAAGGCCACGGCGTCGGCCTGGTCGACGCGCTGTTCGCCGGGTTGCTCGATCGCTACGCGCGCGAGTACCAGTCGCTCCACACGATCCAGCTGACCGGGTTCCAGGTCGCCGCCGACATCGAGACCAAGCAGGCCCAGGCGGGGGTCGACGCCGTGGCCCGGGTCACGCTCGACGTCACCAACAGCGAGGGCCGGATCTTCTCGTTCAGCGACGCCTCGCGCTCGGTGACGTCGTCGACCGCGCGGGCGGTGCTCGCGATGGTGTCGTACTTCGTCAACGCCGAGCGCGCATTCCTGACCCTGCACAACGCGCGGCGCGATGCGCTCGCCCGCGGCCGCGAGGATCTGGTCTCGCGCTACACCGCCGAGATGGCGGCGGTGGTCGAGAGCACGAGCTACGCCGAGGTCATCGCGAACATCCGCAAGGAGATGGGCTAGGAGACCCCGGCGCCGTCGCGGGTCAGCCGGGGCGGGTGGCGAGGTGCTGGAACGGCTGCGCGGCCTCGAGCTGGGCGGCGATCCGCAGCAGCAGATCTTCGCGGCCATACGCGGCGACCAGCTGGACGCCGATCGGCAGGCCGCCGGCGTTGTGGTAGAGCGGGATCGAGCACGCCGGCTGGCCGGTGGCGTTGAACGGTGCGGTGAACGGCGCGAACGCCGCGGCGCGCATGATGCCGCCGAGCGGATCGTCGGGCGGCGACCGGAACGTGCCGAGCGGCGGCGGCGGCTCGGTGACCGTCGGGGTCAGCCACAGATCGTAGGTGTCCCAGAACCGGGCGATCCGGCGCGACGCGCGGTGGATCCAGACCCAGGCCTCGGCGTAGGCCGAGCTGGACATCGTGCGGGCCAGCTCGGTGAGCGCGTAGGTCAGGACCTCGATCTCGTGGGGCTCGATCGGCCGGCCGAGCCGGCGCGACGCCTCGTCGAGCTCGACGGTGACGCCGACCGCCCACACGGTGAGGAACCGGGCGACCCACTCCGGGTCGCGGAGCTCGGGGATCTCGGCCGGCTCGACGGTGTGGCCGAGCGCGCCGAGCAGCCGGCCGGCGTGCGCGACCGCGGCGACGCAGTCGGGGTGCGAGTCGGCGATCTGGCCGTCGGGCATCAGCCGCCGGGTCTCGACCCCGATCCGCAGCCGCGGCAGCGGCGCGGCGAGCGCGGCGAGGTAGCTGGCGGGCCCCGGCGGGGCGATGTACGGATCGCCGGGCTGCATGCCGGCGAGCGCGTCGAGCACGGCGGCGGAGTCGCGGACCGAGCGGGTGACGACGTGCTCGTTGACCAGGCCGCCGTGGACGTCGCCGTCGCTGGGCGCGAACGAGATCCGGCCGCGGCTGGGCTTGAGGCCGAACAGGCCGCAGCACGAGGCGGGGATCCGGATCGAGCCGCCGCCGTCGTTGGCGTGGGCGATCGGGACCAGGCCGGCGGCGACCGCGCACGCCGAGCCGCCGCTCGACCCGCCGGGGGTGCGCGTCGGGTCGTACGGGTTGCGGGTCGGCGGCCAGGCCGGCGGCTCGGTGCTGGGCAGGATGCCGAGCTCGGAGGCGTTGGACTTGCCGACCACGATGAACCCGGCGCGCTCGAGCGCGGTGACCAGGTGGCTGGTCGCGTCGGCGGTGATGCCGGCCTGGCGCAGCGGCAAGAGGCCGCCGCACTGCAGCACGCCGCCGATCGTGGCGACCAGGTCCTTGATCAGGATCGGGACGCCGCGGAACGGCGCGTCGGGTCCGGTGGCGGCGCGGTCGGCGGCGCGGCGCGCCGCGTCGTACAGCGGGATGATCACGGGGCCGAGCGCGGCGTTGTGATCCTCGATGCGCGCGATCGCGTGGTCGACCAGCTCGCGCGGCGAGGCGCGGCCGGTGCGGACCAGCGCGGCGGCCGCGGTGGCGTCGAGGCCAAACGGGTTCGCGGCGGCGGACGCGGCGGCTGAACTGGACGCAGAGGCGACACCAGCGACGTCGGGACCCGGCATGGCGGCGAGCTT
>DATBBB010000487.1:0-7630 GCA_036271215.1 Kofleriaceae bacterium
CAACGTGACCGACGTGGCGCCGGGGGCGCTGCGCGGCTTCACGGTCACCGGCGTGACCTGGCCGGTGATGGTCACCCGGATCGACGACCAGCTGGTCGCGTTCCCCGGGGTGTGCCCGCACGACGACGTGTCGCTGGTCGACTACGGCGTGCTCGAGGACGGCGAGCTGCGCTGCCGCGTCCACGGCTACCGGTTCGACCTCCACACGGGGCGCTGCGAGCACATGCCGCAGCTCCACCTGCGGCGCTACCGGGTCACCGAGATCGGCGGCGAGATCTGGGTCGACCTGCTGTAGCCGGTGAAAAGCAGCGAGGAGCCCCGAGGGCGCAGCGACAACGATGCCATCGGGGATGCCATCGGGGCCCGCAGCGCTTTTTCAGTCCTGGAACAGGTTCTCGGCCTCGGTCTCCTGGCCGTGGCGATCACCGTGCAGCGCGTCGGATAGATCGTTGGTGGTCTTGCGCAGCCGCTGGCCGAGCACCTGGACGAAGCTCCACAGCATCTTGGTCGCCAGCGCCGGCTCGCGCTTGATGATCTCGTAGAAGTCCTTGCGGTGGATCACGACCAGCCGCGTGCCCTCGGTCGCCGTGGCGGTCAGCGACCGCACCGAGCGATCGACCAGCGCCATCTCGCCGAAGTGGTGGCCGCGCGACAGGTCGGCCACCGTGGTCTCGGCCTTGGTCAGCCGGACCGCCCCGGACAGGACGACGTACATCGCGTCTCCGGGCTGGCCGGTCGAGAAGATCACCTGGTCGGTCGACAGCTCGATCATCTCGGCGATGTTCGAGACCCGCACCAGCTCCTTGTAGGACATGTAGCGGAACATCTGCATGCCCTTCAAGACCTCGAGCTTGAGGGACACCTCGGTGGTCCGCGGGGCGAGCTCGGTCGACGACGTCTCGCCGATCCGCACGACGACGGCGGTGATGTTGTCGTGGCCGCCGCCGGTGTTGGCGAGCTCGACGAGCTTCTTGGGGACTTCTTTGACCTCGCCGTCGGCGAGCTGCTTGGGCAGGGTCTCCTCGTCGACGTAGGCGTACATGCCGTCCGAGCACAGCAGGAACCGGTCGCCGGGCAGGATATCGAAGTCGAACGTGTCGACCTCGACCGAGCCGTAGACCCCGACCGCGCGGGTCACCGCGTTCTTGTACTGCTTGTACGGCGAGCTCTCGATCTGCTCGCGGTTGAGCTTGCCGCGGCGGACCAGCTCGTTCATCAGCGAGTGGTCCTCGGTGAGCACGTGGCACTGGTTCTGGCGCGCCAGGTAGACCCGGCTGTCCCCGACGTGCGCGATGAAGCCGCGCAGGTGGTCGCCGCCGCCGGCGATCAGCAGCACCGTGGCGGTGGTCCCCATGCCGCGCTTGTCGGGCTCGTTCTGGGCCCGGGTGTGGACCGCGGAGCACGCGGCCTGGATCGCATGCTCGAGGATCTGCAGGACCTCGTAGCTCTGCACGCCGGGGTGGTCGACCCGGTAGCGATCGAGCAACTCGCGGTTGTTGAACACCGCGTCGCGGATCTCGTGGACCGCGATCGACGACGCGACCTCGCCGGCGGCGTGGCCGCCCATGCCATCGGCGACCAGAAACAGCCGAAGCTTCTTGTCGATGAGGAAGTTATCCTCGTTGTGTGTACGCTGCCGTCCGATATCGGTCGCTGCGGCGAACGTCAGCTCCACCTTCTTCGGGTAACACGCGCCGCCGCGACGGTCAAACCAGCTACTTGTTTGTGTGCCAGCGCGGCAGCGATCCGAGCACCCCGGGGGACAGCTCGGCCTCGACCAGCTGCTGGATCGCCGTCTGATCGACCAGGCCGCTGTAGATCCGGCCGCCGACCACCACGACCCCCTCGGTGTTGCGGGGCACGCCCGACCGGCGCGCCGCCCCGACCCAGTCGAGGGTGGTGCTGGCCATCCGGGCCCGGCACGCCGACAGCGCCTTGACATCGACGTCGAGCTTGGCGGCGACCCCGTCGATCAGCTTGATGGCGTCGATCTTGCGGCCGCGGATCCGGCTCGCCTGGGCATACATCTCGCGGACCCAGGTCCAGCCGGGCGACGTCGTTAGCTCGCCCTGATTCGAGCCGATGGTCTCGGCGCACAGCGCGGCATCGCCCAGCATGGAGAGCGCGGCGGCGTCGTCGCGGCCGACATCGAACCACGGTGCCCACACGATGCGAACCTCGTCCGGGTAGCGCCGGGTCTCGGGCTCGACCACACGCAGCAGGTTGCTGCACGCCGCGTCGTTGGGGCGGCACAAGATGACGATCGGCACCGCGGCGCCCGGCTTGCCGAACGATGGCAGGCCGTCGAGCGCGAGCGGCGGCGAGGCGAGCGGGTGGTCGACCGTCGAGCGGTCCTCGTCGTCGGCCGAGCCCAGGGTCAGGATCATCGGCGGCGCGGCCGCCATCGCCTCGTCGTCGAACGCCTGGGCGAGCTGGTCGGGGGCGAACCCGCGGTCGAGCTTGTCGAGCGCGCGGCCGTACGCGGCGTCGTATTCGCGCTCGAGGTCGACGGGGTTGGCCAGGCTGGGCAGCCGGGCGAGCCGGGCGTTGAACAGGATCGGCACCTGGGCCGAGATGTGGAGTCGGTCGAGCCGCTGCTGGTTGGCGTCGAGGACCTTGCGGTAGCGCTCGAGCTGAGTCGCGCTGGCGACGCGCTGCGGATCGAGGCCGATCTTGCGCGCGAGCTCGAGCAGGTCGTCCTTCTTGAGCGCGCTGCGCAGCGGCAGCAGCTCGTCGATCAGCTCGAAGAATTTGCCCTCGGTGTGGGCCTCGAGCGCCATGCTCGGCACCAGCAGTGACGCGCCGCTCTTGATCACGCGGTAGACCACCCGGATCCGCGCCGGGTGGCGATCCTGGAGCTGGCGGAGCATGCGCAGCGCGCTCGCCGCCGCCATGTTGGGGCCGGGGACGAAGAAGACCTCGATCGTGACCAGGGCGGTGCTCGGGCCGCGCGCCGGCGGCGTGGCGGGATCGCGGAACTCGACCCGGTCGGCGTGGCCGGCCGCGGCGGCGTCGTGCGCGCCGCCGGCGGCGGTCGCGGGCTGGGCGGTGGTCGCCGCCGTGGCCGACGCGATCGCGAGCGCGGCCGCAACGGCGGTCGCCGGCGCAGGGCGGCGCAGGGCGGCGGCGCGGGTCACGAGGCCGGGCCCGCGTCGTCGGTCGTAGCAGCAGCGGTGGCGGTATCGGCAGCGGTGGCGGGAGCCTCGGCAGTGGTGGCGGTGGCGGTATCGGCAGCGGGAGCTTCGGCGGCAGCGATGGCGGGATCCTCGGCAGCGATGGCGGTATCGGCAGCGGTGGCGATTGGATCGACCGCCGGCTCGGCCGGCTCCTCGGGCTCGACCGACGGCCACAGGTACGCGAAGTACAGGCCCGCCGAAACGATGATCCCGAGCACCAGCGCGAGAATGAATGGTTCCCAGATCACGCCGCGATCATAGCGCGGCGCTCGCCCTGGTGTAGGCTCTCGGGCGCATGCACGCGCTCGCCCTCCTGATGTCGGCCGGGTCTACCACCGCCGGCGCGGCCACCTCCGGCCTGCCGTACTTTCATCTCGGCGCGATCAACGTCGGGCTGCCGATCCAGTGGTTCGGCATGATCGTCGCGGCCGGTGTCCTGATCGGGGCGGTGCCGCTGCGGCGCTACGCCGAGTGGCACGGTGTGAGCGACGAGCTGATCCGCGGGCTGCTCACGTGGGTCATGGTCAGCGGGTTTCTCGGCGCCCACGAGTTCGACATGATCGCCTACCAGTGGGATCGGATCGGCGAGACCGCGATGCAGCAGCCCGCCGGCTGGTGGTTCCTGCCCGAGAGCCTGTGGCCGTCGAACTGGCCGCTGCCGTTCCGGATCTGGGACGGGATCTCGTCGTACGGCGGGTTCCTCGGCGGCGCGCTCGGGTTCGCGCTGTTCGTGTGGTGGAAGCGCCAGCCGACCCGGCTGTTCGCCGACATCACGATCGTCGGGCTGTTGCCGGCGTTCTCGATCGGCCGGATCGGCTGCACCGTGGTCAGTGACCATATCGGCTCCGCGGTCGAGCCGACCACCTGGTACTCGTTCCTCGCGATGGATTACCCGCGGACCGCCGCGTTTCAGAAGCTCAAGACCGCGGCCGGCGAGTTCCGCGAATCCGTGGTCAACCCGACGCTCGCGCAGCTGTTCGAGGTCCGCGAGAAGACCGCGCCCGGCACCGTGGTCGACCACCTGCCGGCGTGGAACCTCGGCCTGATCGAGCTCCTCTACCTGGTGCCGGTGAACCTCCTGGTGCTGTGGCTCGCGTTCAACCCCAAGCACCGCCGGCCCGCCGGGGTGGCTACCGTGCTGACCGGCCTGTTGTACGCGCCGGTCCGGTTCTTCCTCGACTACCTGCGCCCCGAGGACACCGATCCGCGCCACCTGGGCCTGACGTTCGCGCAGTGGAGCTCGATCCTGGCGTTCGGCGTCGCGGGCTACGCGCTGAGCCGGATCCTCAAGACCGGCCAGGTGGCGCAGGTCATGGCGCCGACCTCGGCCGAGATGCAGAAGCGGCTGCGGAGGGCGTTGAACGACGAGCAGGAGTCGCGGCAGCGCGCCGAGGAAGACAAGCAGACCGAGGCCGAGCGCAAGCAGGCCGCGCTGGCCAAGGCGCGCGAGGAGCGCGAGCGCGAGGACGCCGAGCTCGAGGCGGCGGCGATGGCCGCGGGCAAGTCGGGCGGTGAGGCGGCCGGCGGCGACGCCGAGATCGACGACGATCCGGCCGACGTCGAGGCCGCGGCGGAGGCCAAGGCCAAGTCTGACAACGCCAAGGCGGCCGATGCCAAGGCGGCCGATGCCGCCGAGGCGGATGCTGCCGCCGAGGCGGATGCTGCCGCCAAGGCGGACACCGCGAAGGCCGACATCGTCAAGGCCGACGCGGCCAAGGCCGGCACGGGCAAGCCGGCGAGCACGGGCAAGCCGGGCGCCGCGAAGTCGGGCGGCGGCAAGGGCCAGTCCAAGAAGCGCTAGCTCGCCCGACTCGCGAGGGCGCTAGCTCGCGCGACCCGCGAGCATCCAGCGATCTCGCGGGCAGCTTGCGCCGCGGTCTGTCAGGCGGTGACGCGCTGGCGGGCCACGGTCTCCGATGTTGTCGGCTCGACCTGCACCTGCAGCAGCGGCGCGAACACCGAGCGATAGGACCACGCGAGGTAGATCGTCAGCGCCACGAAGATGACCGGCAGCGGCAGCCCGGCGGGCTCGAACACGCTGTGGAACATCAGGATGCCGACCTCGACCGGGGCGAGCAGGGTGAGCGCGAGCGGGACGAACCGGTTGGTGATCAGCAGGAACCCGGCGCCGATCTCGACCAGCTTGATCACGGTCAGGATCTTGCCGGCGACCAGCTGGCCCAGGAACGCGCCGGCCTCCGGCTGCATCGCCGGCTGGGGCAGGAACTGCAGGAAGAAGTTCAGCCCGAAGACCAGGAACGCGAGGCCGAGCAGGGTGCGAGCAACCAGCGGAATCTTGTGTCGAATCGACATGATGAGCTCCTTGAGGGAGGCGCGAGGCGCCGTTGAGACCCAGCATAGGTCATTGCTACAAAAGCACTAGTCAGCTGTCGGGCAACACATTATTGTTCAGGGGGCAAGTATGGACCTCAACCGCGCCGCCACGTTCCTTCAGGTCGTCGAGTCCGGGGGCTTCACCGCGGCCGCCACCGCGCTCGGCCTGCCGACGTCCTCGGTCAGCCGCAGCGTCGCCAAGCTCGAGGAGGATCTCGGCGTGGTGCTGCTCGAGCGCACGACGCGCCGGGTCGCGCTGACCGAGGTCGGCCGCGCGTACTTCGAGCGCGTGCGCGAGGCGCTCGCCGGGCTCGACGAAGCGACCGCCGCCGCGCTCGACTCCGCCCGCGAGCCGCAGGGCATGGTGCGGATCGCCGTGCCGCCCGACTTCTCGCCGGCGCTCGCGCCGGTGGTCGCCGCGTTCCTGCGCAGCTATCCCAAGATCCGGATCGAGGTCTCGGCGAGCGCGCGGGCGGCCGAGCTGGTCGGCGAGCACGTCGACCTCGGGCTGGTGCACGGCAAGCTCCCGGACTCGGCGCTGATCAGCCGGCGGGTCGCCGAGACCTCGCATCGCCTGTTCGCGGCGCCGGGCTACCTCGCCGCGCGCGGCACGCCGCGGACGCTCGACGACCTCGCGCACCACGACGCGATCCTGTCGCGCAGCGGGCCGGCGGTGTGGGAGCTGACCGGGCCGAACGGGCCCGAGTCGGTCCAGGTCGCCGGCGCGGTCGCGGGCGATCACCTCGGGTTCATCATCGACACCACGGTCGCCGGGCTCGGCATCGCGCTGTTGCCGGCGTTCGCGGCGACCCTGCACCTGCGCGCCGGCACGCTGGTCGAGGTGCTTCCGGCGTACGGCGCGTCGATCCACCTCCAGCTCTTGACCCAGGCCTCGCGCCGCCTGCCGTACCGGGTGGCGCTGCTGCGCGACTTCCTGGTGACCCACCTGTCGAGCGCGTGCAGCGGCGCGCACGGCGCGTGCGGCGCGGTCGCCAACAAGGGCGCGGCGCTCAAGGCGTCGCTGGCCGCGACGGATGCGCCGGCCGCGGCGGTCGCTCCGGCGGCTCCCGTGCTCGCCGTCGTCCGCTAGGCTCGAAGATCTCCTCCGACTGCGAATCAAGAAAACACGTCGGCAACGGCCCTTGCTGCCAGCGCGTTGTCAAACCAGCGGTCGAGTGTCGCGATGTCGGTGCAGGTCGCGATCTGTCCCTGCTCCTCCTGCGTGAGAGCGAGCCCTGCGCGCGCGAGCAGGCGAAGCAGGGCCGCCCGCTTGCCTTCGGCGAGCCCTTCGGCGAGCCCGGACTTGTGGCCTTCGGCAAGCCCCTTGGCGAGCCCCGACTCCGCGCCTTCCTGCCGCGCGACCGCCAGCGCGCCGCGCGCGTCCTGCTCGGCCATCTTTGCGCGCTCGTAGGCCTCCCACTCTTCCGGCGAGAACGTCGCGGTCCGCGCGACTTCGAGCGCCCCCCGGAACGGATCTTCCGACAGCGCCGACGGCACCACGCTCAGGTTCTTGGCTTCCCGAAAGAAATACGCCCACCGGTCGATCAGTGCCTGCGGCGCATCGCCGGCCGCGTACTTGGGCAGCTCCAGGAACGCGTACTGGACCTGCGGCAATCCCCGCTCCCCGCTGTGCTGCTCCTGCATGCGCCACCGGCTCAGCATCGGGACCTTGTACCCGCCGCCGTCATCGCGCTCCGGCCACAGGTTGAAGTTGCAGATCGTCACGCCGACGACATCGCACAGCGCCGGATACTCGTCGGCGTTGCGCAGCTGCATCACGTAGGCCTTGCTCCCGTTGTAGACGACTCGCTTCTCGAAGCCCTCGACCTTGAGCACCTGCATCTCGACGACGAACCGCCGGCCGCTCGCGTCGGTGCACTTGACGTCCACGATGGAGAGCTTGAGCTCCGGGATCCCCACGTGCTGCTCACCGCTGAGGTGCTGGACGTCGAGGATGCGCCGCTCCCCCTTCAGCTCGAGCATGTGGTCGAGCAGCCCGATCAGCAGCGCCTTGTGTTCCACCGTCCCGAAGATTCGCTTGAACACGAAGTCGGTCTTGGGGTCGGCGAACACCGGCTGCATGACCAAGTTCTACGCCGCCACCGCGCGAGCGACAACCA
>DATBBB010000488.1:0-2197 GCA_036271215.1 Kofleriaceae bacterium
CAGGCGCGGCTTCGTTGGACGGTTCGTTTGACGGTTCGTTGGACGGTTCGTTGGACGGTTCGTTTGACGGTTCGTTTGACGGTTCGTTTGACGGGCCTCCCCAAGCTGTGCGCGATCGGTACCTGATCGGATGTCTGGTCCTGCTGGGTCAGATTGCCACCCCAGAGTGTGCCGCTTCCTTGGCAGCCCGGGAGCGGCCGGGGTAGGGTGAGGATGTGTACGTCGGCATGGCCAAGATCAGTTTGATGCTGGCCGAGGCTCATTCGCTCAAAGAGAAGCGGATGGTCCTGCGCCGGATCAAGGATCGCGTCCGCGAGCGGCTCGGGGTGTTCGTCAGCGAGGTCGGCTCGCCGGAGTCCAAGGACTCCTGGCAGCGCTCGGAGCTCGGCGTCGCGGTCGCGAGCGGTGACCGCCAGAAGGCGATCTCGCTGATCGACGACGTGATCCGGGTGGCGCTGGCCGCGGGCGGCGCCGCGATCACCGCGGTCGCCAGGGACGCGGTGACGTTCGACGCCGAGGCGTCGCCGATCTCGCCGGCCCTCACCGACGACCGCACCGGCGCCGGGGACAAGGCGGTCGCTGGCGACGACTGGATCCCTGACGCCTGGCGCGAGGAGCCGGTATGAGCCAGCGCAAGCAACGCGTCGAGCACGGCCTGCGCGACGTCCTGACCGAGCTGATCGCGCGCGAGGTCAAGGATCCGCGGGTCCGCGCCGCCACGCTGATCACCGTGACCAAGGTCGAGCTCAACGTCGATCTGTCGGTCGCCCACGTCTATGTCTCGATCATCGGCGACGACGCGACCGCCGACGGCGTGCTCGCCGGGCTCGCCAAGGCCGCCGGGTTCCTGCGCGGCCCGGCCGGCCGCAAGCTCAACCTGCAGCACGCCCCCGAGCTGCGGTTCGTCGCCGACGCCTCGGTCGACATGAGCGAGAAGCTCGCCGCGATCATCCGCGATGACGAGGCGCGCGCCCGCGCCGCCGGCCGCGACCCCAAGGCAGCCGTGGCCGCCCCGGTTCAGGCCGCCGCCGTGGACCCGCCACCCCCCGCGGACAAGGAGCCGGCATGACGACCCCGGATCCGACCGTCGCGCTCGACCGCGCGTGCGACGTGCTGCGCCGCGCCGAGCGCGTGCTCCTGACCAGCCACCGCCGGCCCGACGGCGACGGCACCGGCTCGATGGCCGGCCTCGCGTCGCTGCTCCGCGCGTGCGGCAAGACCGCGGTGATCTACTCGCTCGACCCGATCGGGCGGCGCTACAAGTGGTTGCCGCTGGTCCACACCACGGTGCAGACGATCTCGTTCGACGAGCGGTTCGACTGCACGATCGTCGTCGACTGCGCCGACGTGACGTTGCTCGGCGACACCCTGCCGCCGCCCGAGGTCTGCGGCACGCTGATCACGCTCGATCACCACGCGAGCGGCCGGCCGTTCGGTGACATCGCGGTGTGGGATCCCTCGGCCGCCGCGGTCGGCGTGCTGGTCCACCGGATCGCGCTCCACGAGGGCTGGCCGGTCACGCTCGAGGCCGCGATCCCGATGTACGTGTCGCTGATCAGCGACACCGGCGGGTTCCGCCACGCCAACACCAACGCCGAGGCGCTCCACGTCGGCGCCGCGCTGATCCGCGCCGGCGTCGTGCCGTCGGCGATCGCCGCCTCGCTCGAGGAGCGGCCGAGCCCGAGCAAGCTCCGGCTGCTCGGCGCCGTGCTGTCGACGCTCGAGCTGCACTGCGCCGGGCGCGCCGGCGTGCTCAGCGTGACGACCGACATGGTCGAGGGCGCGCGCGCGTCGTGGGAAGACATCGAGGGCATGGTCAACTGGGGGCGCAACGTCGATGGCGTCCAGGTCGGCGTACTCCTGACCACCGCGAAGGGCGGCGGCGTCCGCGTGTCGATGCGCTCGCGCAGTGACAAGATCGACGTCGGCCGCGTGTGCATGACGCTCGGCGGCGGCGGTCATCCCGGCGCCGGCGGCTGTCATCTCCCGGGCGAGCTCGAGGACGCGAAGCTGCGCGTGGTCCACGCGCTCGACGCTGCGTTCGTCCCGCGCGGCCCGGCGATCACGACGATTCCAGTCGATCGTTCGCAGGGTCGTTAGACGCGGCTGCGCCGCGATTTGCACACGCGCGACGACCGCGCGGTGTAGGATGCGGCATGCGCGAATTCGGGGCGCCGCTCGCGGCCGTGTTGTTTGG
>DATBBB010000489.1:0-17681 GCA_036271215.1 Kofleriaceae bacterium
GTACTCGACGAGGATGCCGACGCCCTTCTTGCACACCGCGGGCTGGAACGCCGGGCGCCAGCACGGCTTGCCGCCGCGCTCGGCCGCGCCGGGCTTGGCCTGCGCCGACTCGCCGCCCTTGCCGTGCTCGACCGCGGCGAGCTCGGCCAGCGGCGACTCCTCGGGGCACTGCGTGGTGATGTCGCGCTTGAGCTTCTCGGTCTTGCCCTCGACCTCGTACTCCTTCACCGCGCAGTCGGCCTGGACGCCGTCCTTGTGCGGATCCTGGTCGATGTCGTTGAAGCAGCCGGCCGTGGCGGTGCCCGCGCCGAAGTCCCACACCACGGTCGACTTGGTGCCGGCGCAGTTGTTGTTCTTGGTCAACAGCTCGGTGCCGCCCGAGCTGACGCACGGGTCGAAGTAGCGGCCGAACAGGATGTGCTCGTGGACCTTGTGCGAGTACTCGATGTACTTGATGCCGAGGAACGCGCACGCGCACGCGATCGTGACCGCGATGCACAGGATCAGCCCGCGGCGCTGGTTGAGCTGCGCACAGCGCACCGCCCACGCCGCCGTGAGGCTCGAGAAGATCAGCACGGCGGTGTTGATCGCGCCGTACTTCACGTCGAGGTACTGGTGCGCGTACGAGTAGATCTCGGGGTGGTGGTAGCGATACAGGATGTAGGCGACGAACAGCGCCGAGAAGAACAGGACCTCCTGGGCGAGGAACAGCCAGATCCCGAGCTTGCCGGAGTCGAACTGGTGCTGGGCGTCGTCGTAGTGGTGCTGGATGAACGGCGAGCCGTGGCCGTGGCCGTGATCGCCGTGGTCGTCACCGTGCGCCGCGTGCGGTGCGTGCGGCTCGTGCGGCTGATCGGTCATTTGTGGTCATCCTCTCCGCCGGCCGCGGCCGCGGCCGCGGCCGGCTCGAGCTCGGTCGGCGCGCGGCGCTCCCAGCGATCCTCTTCGACCTCGACGAGATCGTCGTAGTTGTAGAGCTCGTGGAGCACCGGCGGCTTCTCGAAGTTGTAGAGCGGCGGCGGGGTCGGCGCCTGCCACTCGAGCGAGCTCGCGCCCCACGGGTTGCGCGGCGCCTTCTCGCCGTTCCAGAACGAGGAGAACAGATAGATCACGCTGATGAAGATCGAGATCCCCAGGATGTAGGCGCCGATCGTCGAGAGCTGGTGGAAGATCTGGTACTGCGGATCGTAGTCCCAGTAGCGCCGCGGCATGCCGCGCGCGCCCATCACGAACTGCGGCAAGAACGTCAGGTTGAACCCGAAGAACACGCCGATCGCGCACATCTTGCCGAGCGACTCGGGGTACATCCGGCCGGTGAACTTCGGCCACCAGTAGTGCAGCGCGCCGAGGAACGCGACCAGGGTCGAGCCCATCATCACGTAATGGAAGTGGGCGACCACGAAGTAGGTGTCGTGCAGGTGGACGTCGACGGCGAGGATGCCGAGGAACAGGCCGGTCAGGCCGCCGATCGTGAACAGCAGCAGGAACGACAGCGCGTACAGCATGGGGGTCTTCAGCCGGATGTCGCCCTTGTACAGCGTGGCGACCCAGTTGAAGACCTTGATCGCCGACGGGATGCCGACGGTGAACGTCAGCGCCGAGAACACCATGTTGGCGAGCCGCGACTGGCCCGAAACGAACATGTGGTGGCCCCACACCAGGAACGACAGCAGCGCGAGCGACACCGACGAGTACGCGATGAACCGGTAGCCGAAGATCGGCTTGCGCGAGAACGTCGAGATCAGCTCGCTGATCACGCCCATCGCCGGGATGATCATGATGTAGACCGCGGGGTGCGAGTAGAACCAGAAGAAGTGCTGGAACAGCACCGGGTCGCCGCCGAGCGTCGGATCGAAGATGCCGATGTGCGCGAACCGCTCGACCGCGAGCAGCAGCACGGTGATGCCGAGCACCGGGGTCGCCAGCACCTGCATGATCGCGGTGGAGTAGATCGCCCACACGTTGAGCGGCAGCTGGAACCAGCCCATGCCCTGCGGCCGGAACTTGTGGATCGTGACCAGGAAGTTGAGGCCGGTGAAGATCGACGAGAACCCGAGCAGGAACACACCCGACACCGCGATCAACACCGGCGTCTTGGTCTCGAGCGAGTACGGCGTGTACAGGGTCCAGCCGGTATCGAGGCCGCCGAACGGGATCGCGCCGACCAGCAGCAGCGCACCGGAGCACCACAGGTAGAACGACGCGAGGTTGAGCCGCGGGAACGCGACGTCCGGAGCGCCGAGCTGGATCGGCATGATGATGTTGCCGAGCGCGGCCGGGATGCCCGGGATGATGACGAGGAACACCATCACCGCGCCGTGCAGCGTGAAGAACTGGTTGTAGGTGTCCTGGCTGACGATGGTCTTGCCGGGCGCCCACAGCTCGGTGCGCACCAGCAGCGCGAACGCGCCGCCGACGATCAGCGCCCCGAGGATACCGAACAGATACATCATGCCGATCCGCTTGTGATCGAGCGTGAGCATCCAGCTCTTCAGCCCCTTCTCCACGTGGATGAAGTCCGGCTCGTTCACCGGGCCGTCGGGATACCCGTAATCAATCTGCTGCTTGCTGGTCGCCATGGTGCCCCTCGTTACTTCAGCGACTTGATGTAGGCGATGATGCCTTGGATTTCGATGTCTTTGAGCTGGCCCTGGAACGAGGGCATCGACGGCGGGTAGCCGGGACGCGACTTCGCTTGCGGGTAGTTCACCGACTCGATGATGTAGTTCTCGTCCATCTTGACCGACGTGCCGTCGGACAGCGGGACCATCGTACCGAACGTGCCCTTCCACGACGGGCCGACGCGCGCCGAGCCGTCGACCGTGTGGCAGGCGTTGCAGCCCTTCTTCTCGTACAGGGTCTTGCCGAGCGTCACCGGATCCATCGTCAGCGACTCGGCGGCCTTGTCGGACAGGTAGCGCTCGTAGTCGCCGGGCTTGTGGACCACGAGCACCGCGCGGCGGCCGGCGTTGGTGATGCCCATCTGCGAGTGGTTGGTGCCGCAGTACTCGGCGCAGGTCAGCCGGTAGGTGCCCGGCTTGGTCGGCAGGAACCACGCGTAGGTGTAGCGCCGCGGGATGATGTCCTGCTTCACGCGCATCACCGGCGCGTAGAAGCTATGGAGCACATCCTTGGACGTCATCACCAGGCGCACCGGCACGCCGACCGGAACGTGCAGATCGGAGTCCTGCACGCCGTTTGCGTGGGTGAACTGCCAGTTCCACCGCCACGCGAGCACGTTGACCTCGACCGCCTTGGTCGGCGGCGTGACGACGCGGACGTAGGTGGTCCAGCCGTAATAGAACAGGAACACGCAGATGATCGTCGGGATCACGGTCCACGTGATCTCGAGCGCGTCGTTGTGGGCGGACGACGGCTCGGGCTTGTGGCCCGGGCGGTGGCGGTACTTGATGACGAAGTAGATCACCGTGCCGGCGATCGCCACGAAGAAGAACGCCGACAGCCCGAGCACCGAGTAGTACATGACGTCCGACTCTTCGGCTGTCTGGTTGCCGGCGAACGGCATCCAGAAGTTGCCGCCGTCGAGGTCCTCGACCTTCTTGTTGACGAGGAATTCGTACCAGGCGCGCGCGGTGATCGCGCCGTGCTGCTTGCCGCTCGAGTGGAACAGGAACGTGCCGGCCTTCTCGAACTTGAGGCACTTGGTCTGGCCGGCCTGGAGCTCGAGCCCGGCGCTCGCGGCGTTGTCGGGGATGGCATCGACGCCGGCCGGCAGCGCGAACTTGATGACCGCGTTGGTCTCGATCTCGCCGTCGATCACGCCGTTGAACGTCTTCGACGGCAGGTCGACGCACGGCACCTCCTTGATCGTCGGCTTGGCGGGCCCCGGCGGGGCCCCGGAGCCAGCGGCCGAGCCAGCGGCCGAGCCCGCCGCCGAGCCGGCCGCGGACCCAGCATCGCCACCGGCACCAGTACCAGCCGCCGCGGGGGCGGCCGAGCCGGCGTCGGCGCCGGTCGCCGTGGCGCCTGCCGCCGGCTGCGGACCGGGCGACGCGTTGTTCGAGCCGGCCGCGGTGGTCGACGCGGCGCCCTTGTCGGCTTGCTGCACGGTGGGGGCCGGCACCGCGCCGGTGTTGGTCGTCTGCGCGGGCTGCGGCACGACCTGCGGCGTGGGATCGGCGTCGGCCGTCGGCGAGCCGATCAGATAGGCCGCGACCGCAAAGGCCGCGATCGCCGTCACTGCGATCGTGCCTGTGTAGCGAATGATGGGCTTCATGTGACTCCGTTAGGTGCAGCCGGCAACGGGCGTTTGGAGCGACGCACGAAGTGCATCACGCCCAGTGCGGAGAACAGCAGGATGGCAAACCCGGCGGCGCCGAACCGCAGCGCCGTTACCCCGGCGCGCGCATGGCTGTTGGCGCCGGGATCGTAGTGGTAGCAGCGGATCATGAACCCGACCGCGGCGGCCGGCTCGGCGAGCCCGGCCTTGTAGATCGATTCGCGCATGATCTTCGGATCGAACTCGATGCCGTACAGGTAGCGGGTGACCACGCCGGCCGCGCTCAGCAGGATCAGCGCCGCGGGGTGCGCCCACTCGGCGCGATCCTTGATGTACGTGTAGCGAAATCCCACGGCATCCGCGACGCGGCGAATCGCCGCGCCATCGCCCGGGATCGCGGCGACCAGGAACGTCCAGCCCGCCGCGGCGGCCTTGCGCTGGTCCTCGGGCAGCCGCTCGAGGTAGCGGCGGCGCATCGCCTGCGCCTTCTCGAGCGTCTCGCTGGGCTCGAGGTCGATCGTCACGATGCGGAACTGCGCGCCGACCCGGAACATCGCGGCGTTCTCCGCGGTGGGATCCGGGGACGCGCCGAGCTCGCCGACCTTGGGCAGCGCCGCGGTCAGCCCGTTGAGCTGGACGCTGCACAGCATCGGACAGTCGGAGTAGTTGAAGGTCAGGATCGCCGGCAGGCCGCCGCGCATCACCTGGCCGAGCGTGACGTTCGCGCCGTCCTGGGTGCGGAACACGGCGTCGAGCGGCAGCCGGGAGCCGAGCCGCTCGTCGACCTTGACGTCGTTGGCCTCGTAGGTCGGCGGCGGCGGCGCGATGTCGTCCCCTGGGCCCAGGGCCGAGCCTGGCCCTGCGGTGGTCGCGGGCGGGTCGCCGGCATTCGAACGGGCGAGCGCCAGCCCCGGCTGGCCGGCGGTGATGCCGACGGCGAGGCCGAGCGCGCCGGCGAGCCCGGCGAGCGCGATGAGCGAGCTACTTGCCATTGCCTTTCGGTGCAGCCGAACCCGTGGCGCCGGCGGGGATCGCAGGCGCTGCAGCGCCGGCCGGTCCGGCGTGGACCGGCGGCGAGCCCGCGGGTGCCGCGGGCGCACCGGTCGGGGCCGGCGCACCGGGCCGAGGTGCCGGGTTCTTGGACGGAGCATCGAGCGCGCCCGCGCCGACGACCGGCGACGGACCGGTGCCCGCGCCCGTGGGGACCAGCGGGGTGGCCGGGACGTCGACTGCTGCACCGGCCGCCGAACCGGCGCCCGCTGCGGGAGCCGCGGCCGAGCCCGCCGCCGAACCGGCTGCCGGAGCCTCTCCAGCCGCCGCGGCCGGAGCCGCCGCGGGCGTCGAGATCAGCTTGGGCCGGCCGAAGATCGGCAGCACCGTCGCCTTGTCCGAGCGACCGAGCGACGGGATCAGCGAGCTCTGGTCGGTCTTGGCCTCCTCGAGCACGCGCTTCATCGCGACGTCGATCGGCACGTGGTAGGTCTGCGGCCGGGCCGACTCACCCGGCTTGGGCGCCGCCGGCCGGGGGTTGGTCGCGTAGTCGCTGATCGCGCCGGCCTGCGCCGCGCGCAGCGACTTGGCGCTGGTGTCCTGGCCGCCGTAGTCCGCGGTGAGCTGGACGTCCGCGGTGTCGTTCACATAGAACGCCTGCAGCGCGACGATCGTGACGTACACGAGCACCGCACCGCAGATTCCAACGACGACGATGCCGATGGTGTTGAGCTTGTCCTGGTTGCGCTTGGGTCCCGACATGGATTTGATTCCTCGGAGGCCTTAGAGGTTCTCGTGGGCGAGCGACATCCCCAGCGTGGGATCCTTGATCGGGATCAGGTTGCCGCGCAGGTTGCGGCCGAACCCGACGAGCAGGACGCCGATCAGGCCGAGCCACACCGTGATGTCGAGCGGCGAGAACCCGACGTGGTGGAGCGCGGTGTTGCCGGTCAGCGGGCCCGACACGAGCTGGGTCCCGCCGTGGAACGACGTCAGCCAGTCGTACGACGGCATCACGTTCCAGTACAGGTCGAGCCAGTGGAACACGAGCTGCCACACCGCGAAGAACACGAGCGACGGCACGATCCGCTTGGTCCAGCGCGACATCAGGAACACGAACGGGAACGCCCAGAACCCGACGAGGATCGCGATGCTGACCCACTGCCATTCACCGAACAGCCGGTATTTGTACCAGACCGTCTCCTCGGGCAGGTTGCCGTACCACTGCAGCATGAACTGCGAGAACGCGGTGTACGCCCAGAAGAACGTGAACGCGAACATCCACTTGCCGATGTCGTGGTAGTGCTCCGGGTTGATCGAGTGGGTCAGCCGGCCGGTGCGCTGGATGCCGAGCACCATCAGGCCGAGCGCGGCGAACCCGCCGACGCAGGCGCTACCCCAGAAGCTGACGCCGTAGATCGTCGAGTACCACTTCGGCGCCATCGACATCAGGATGTCGAACGCCGCGAAGCACGTGATCAGCGCGTAGACGATCATCGCCGGGGCGGACGCGATCCGCAGCTTCTCGGAGATGTTGGGATCGCCGGTCTCGTCCTGCTGGCGCGACTTGCGGTTGAAGTACGCGGCCATCGCGGTGTACAGCACGCCGTACAGCACGTAGCGCACCGCGAAGAACCCGGGCGACAGCCAGCCCAGCTTGTGGACCAGGGTCGGGTTCAGGTACTCGTGGCAGCCGGTCGCGGTCTTCTCGAGGCACAGCGCGGCGTCCGGGTGCGCCCAGTAATAGAGATCGGTGTAGCCCGCGATCAGCGGGATGATGAACACCAGGCCGGCGACGAACACCAGCGGGAACGCCATGCTCATCGCCTCGGCGATCCGGCGGACCGCCGTGGCCCACCGGCCGCGCACCAGGTGGTGCAGCAGCACCAGCCAGAACACGCCGAGGCAGATGCTGAAGATGTACGACCAGCCGATGACGTACGAGTACAGGAATCGCTTCCAGTGATCGCCGTGGGTAGCGCCGAGCACGACCGAGATCGCGAGGAACACGGCCGCGATGCCCATGCCGATCTTCGACAGGCTCTGGCCGAGCTTGCCCGCCTTGTACTTCTCATCGGGGTGGAGAGACTTCTGTAGCGCGCTCATTTGATCGGCGCCTCCGGCATCTGCATGGCACTGCGGTGGTCCACGGGGATATCTTCGAGCGACGCGTTCTGGCTGCGCTGCAGCGCGCGCACGTACAGGACGATCGCCCAGCGGTCGGCGTGGGGGATCTGGGCCGCGTAGCCCATCATCGTGCTGTAGCCGTTCGAGATCGTGTTGAACAGCTGGCCGTTGGGCATGTTGATCGCGACCGGGTTCGACGCGTCGACCAGGTTGCGAGCCTGCCACGCCCCGCCCTCCGAGGCGACCCGGGTCGGGATCGCGCCCATGCCGCGGCCGTCGTAGCCATGGCACGGCGTGCAGTAGATCTCGAACCGGTTCTTGCCGCGCTTGAGCAGCGCCTCGGTGATCGGCAGCTGCGTCGTGGGGTACCCGGTCGTCCACTGACCGTTCTCTAAGCCGCGGAAGAACAGGTCGTCGGCGTTGAGCGAGCCGCGCGCGATCGTGCCGGTGATCTCGCCGCGGTTTTCGCGGCCGTCGTCGAACAGGTCCATCGGCTGGTCGGACTTGTACTTGGGCTGGAAGTCCATGTCCGGGAAGATGTGGATGTGCGGCTCGCTCGACCGCGAGGTCCGCGCCTTGGCCGCGATCGCGAACGGGATCAGCGCGAACGCCGTGCTCGCCACGATGAACGCGGTGATCCACCTCGGCATCTGCCGGCTCTCCGGATCCGGATCGAGGTGGACGTTCGAGACCTCGATCGCGCCGGCGTCCTTGAGCAGCTTGGGCGTGGTCTCGGCGTCGAACCGCTGATCGCCGGCCTCGATGCCGAGCAGGAACGCGTCATCGGTGACGTGGTTGAACCGCTCGTTGCGGAAGAACGGGTGCCAGACCTGCGGCAGCTTGTTCAGGATCCACATTCCGAAGAAGCTGGTGAACACCGCGAGCAAGATCGTCGCCTCGAACGCGATCGGCACGTTGGCCGGGATCGACCACGACGGCTTGCCGGAGATGTTCCACGGCCAGTTGTAGGCGTTGCACCACCACTGGAGCAGGATGCCGCCGAGCGTGCCGGTCGCGCCGCCGCAGAACACCAGCGCCGGCAGGATCGTGCGCTTGATGCCCATCGCCTCGTCGATGCCGTGCACCGGGAACGGGCTGTAGCAGTCGAACTCGGTGAACCCGGCGTCGCGGACCTTGCGGGCGGCCTCGACCAGCTCGCCCGGCGTGTCGTACTCGGCGAGCACGCCGTACAGCTTGCCGTCCGGCAGCTCGCGGTCATGGCCGTGGCCGTCGTGATCGGGGCCATGCCCGTGATCGTGGCCATCGTGGCCGTGGTCGTCATGCCCGGAGGCATCGTGGGTGTGTGGTTCCGTCATGGCTAGTGCTTCTTCCCCGCGTGGGCCTCGGGCATGACGCCCTTGACCTCGGAGATCGCGATGACCGGGGCATACCGGAAGAACAGCAGGAACAGCGTGAAAAACAGGCCGAGCGTTCCGACGAACACGCCGACGTCGTAGCGGGTCGGCGAGTAGTAGCTCCACTGCGCGGGCAGGAACGACCGCGCGAGCGAGGTCGCGATGATCACGAATCGCTCGAACCACATGCCGACGTTGACCAGGAGGCACAGCACGAAGATCACCACCGGCGTGCGGCGGATCTTCTTGAACCAGAACGCCTGCGGCACGATCACGTTGCAGCCGACCATCAGGAAGTACGACCACCAGAACGGGCCGAACGCGCGGTTGATGAAGGTGAACTTCTCGAACGGGTTGCCCGAGTACCAGGCGATGAAGAACTCGGTCGCATAGGCCAGGCCGACCATCATGCCGGTGCCGAGCATGATCTTGCACGCGGCCTCGACGTGCTCGTCCTTGATGATGTGCTTGAGGTTGAACAGGTGGCGCGCCGGGATCAGCAACGTGAACACCATCGCGAATCCGGAGTAGATCGCGCCGGCGACGAAGTACGGCGGGAAGATCGTCGTGTGCCAGCCGGGCAGCTGCGAGGTCGCGAAGTCGAACGACACGACCGAGTGGACCGAGAACACCAGCGGGGTGGCGAGGCCGGCGAGGATCAGGTAGGCGCGCTCGTAGCGGTGCCACTGGCGGGCCGAGCCGCGCCAGCCGAGCGACAGCGAGCCGTAGATGATCGCGCGCAGCCTGTCGCCCCTGGCGGCACAGCGGTCGCGGAACGTCGCGAGGTCGGGGACCATGCCCATGTACCAGAACAGGATCGACGTGGTCATGTACGTCGACACCGCGAACACGTCCCACATCAGCGGGCTGCGGAACTGCGGCCACATCTGCATGTCGTTCGGGTGCGGGATCATCCACCACGCGAACCACGGCCGACCGGTGTGGAGCAGCGGGAACAGGCCGGCGCACATGACGGCGAAGATCGTCATCGCTTCGGCGGACCGCGCGATGCTGGTCCGCCAGCTCTGCCGGGTCAGGTACAGCACGGCGGAGATCAGCGTGCCGGCGTGGCCGATACCGATCCACCACACGAAGTTCGTGATGTCCCACGCCCAGTCGACCGTGTTCGAGTTGCCCCACACGCCGATGCCGGTGGTGACCAGCACGTAGATCGAGTACAGGCCGATCGCGAACATGACCAGCGCGATGCCGAGCACCACGAGCCACAGCTTGTGCGGCTTGGGGGCCTCGGCGATCCACGCGACGTCGCGCGTGACCGCGCGGAACGCCTCGCGGGCCTTGCCGGCCTCCGCGTGATGGGAGTCCATGGTTGCGTCTCCGGAGCTCATTCGTGACCACCCTGTTGCGCCGCCGGGGCGAGGTTCGGGTTCGGGTTACGGACGCGCGCGAGGAACCGGTTGCGCGGCTTGGTGTACGTCTCGGGGAGCAGCGCGTAGCTCCGGCGATCCTCGTGCAGGCGCGACACGCGGCTGTCCTTGTCGCTGAGATCGCCGAACACGATCGCCTCGGTCGGGCACGCCTGCTGGCAGGCGGTCTCGATCTCGCCGTCGGGCAGCGGGTCGTTGATCGAGCCGGCGCGCTGGCCGGACCGGATCTGCACCTTGGCCTTGATCTTCGCGTTCTGGATCCGCTGCACGCAGAACGTGCACTTCTCCATCACGCCGCGCATCCGGACGGTGACGTCCGGGTTGAACAGCAGGCGGCGGACCTTGTTGCGGGCGTCGCGCCACTCCTTGTTCCAGTCGAGGAAGTTGAACCGGCGGACCTTGTACGGGCAGTTGTTGGCGCAGTACCGCGTGCCGATGCAGCGGTTGTACGCCATGTCGTTGAGGCCCTCGTCGGAGTGGGTCGTCGCGCCGACCGGGCAGACCTGCTCGCACGGGGCCTGCTCGCAGTGCTGGCAGCCGATCGGCTGGTGCACGACCTGCGGGTCCTCGACCGAGCCGCTGAAGTAGCGATCGATCCGGATCCACGACATCTCGCGGTTGTTGATGACCTCCTTGCGGCCGACCACCGGGATGTTGTTCTCGGCCTGGCACGCCACGGTGCAGGCGTTGCACCCGGTGCAGGTCGTCAGGTCGATCGCCATCGCCCAGCGGTGGCCCTGGTAGTCCTTCTCCTTGAACAGCGAGAACCCACCCTCGCCCGGCCGGTCCTGGTTGCCGGCGTTGGCGAGGTCGTTGAAGAACCCCTCGGACTCCTCGGCGCGCCACGTACGATCTTCGGTGAGCGTCTTGGCCGTGGTCTCGCGGATCAGCTGGGGCAGCCGCTCGGCGAGGCCGTCGGCGTTGACGTGGGTCGAGTCGTGCTTGATCTGCGCGACGTTGCCCAGGCCGGCGCGGATGTCCCAGTGCTCCTGGATGTTCGCGAGCGTGTAGCCGGTGCCGGTCGGCGTGACCGTGGCCTTGCCGGCGTAGTCCCAGCCGGTGGTCGCGCGAACCTTGTAGGTGTTCCACCCGACGCTGCGGGTCGCGGTGCCGCCGACCCGGCCCGCGGCGGTGCGGCCGGCGCCGAGCACCAGGCCGATCGTGCCCTGGGCCTGACCGGGCATCGTGTAGCAAGGCAGCTCGATCTCGCGATCGCCGAGCTTGACCTTGATCATCGTGTCGTTCTCGAGCTGGAGCCCGGTCGCGGTGCCCGCGCCGACCAGCGCGTAGTTGTCCCACGTGACCTTGGTCATGAAGTCGGGCGTCTCCCACAGCCACGCGTTGTTCGCGTAGCGCCCGTCGTAGGTGAAGCTCGACGGCTGGAACACGACCTCGAGGTCGCCGTTCTTCTTGAGCGAGCCGGTCTGCTGGCTCGCCGACAGGGCGGGCAGCGGGAAGTCGGCGAGCGTGACCGGGGCGGCCTTGGCCGCGGTGCCGGCCACGAAGCCGTCGTGGACGTTCTGCTTCCACGCGCCGTCGAGGTTCAGGTCCTTGTGGGCCGCGGCGACCAGCTCCTGGCCGCCCTGCTCGTCGCCGAGCAGCAGCGACAACAGCTCGATCGACGACAGCCCGCCGTACAGCGGCGCGATCAGCGGCTGCGCGATCGTGACCGTGCCGTCCCAGGTCCGGACGTCGCCCCAGGCCTCGAGGAAGTGGGCGCGCGGCGCGTGCCACGTGGTCAGGAGCGAGGTCTCGTTGTGGTACTCGGACAGGTGGACCGAGGTCTTGACGTTCTTGAGCGCGCCGGCGAAGTCCAGGTCGGCCGGGGCGTCGTACGCGGGGTTACCGCCGAGGATGATCAGCGTGGCGACCTGGCCGCCCTGCATCTGCCGGGCGAGATCGCTGATCGCGCGCAGGTGGCTCGGGCGATCGCCATCCGGATCCTCGACGTAGTCGAGCGTGGCACCGACCGCGCCGATCGCGTCGTTGATCCGCGCGACCAGCGCGTGGACCTCGGGCGGCTGGCGGCGGCCGGCGATCACGACCGACCGGCCCTTGTTCTGCTTGAGCTCCTCGACCAGCACCTGGAGGTACTTGGCGACCTTGGGCTCCTTCACGATCTCGGCGGCCGGGGCGGCGTCACCGCGCAGCGCGGCGGCGAGCGCCATCGCGAACGGCAGGCCGTGCTCGGTGCGCAGCGCGAGCCGGTGATCGGCCATCGCGCCGGTGTTGGTGAACAGGCTCTCGACCGACCACAGCCGGTTCATCTTGCCGATCCCGAGCGTGCCGCTCTGGCGGCGCGACCGGGCGAAGTCGCGGCTGTACATCTGCGACGCCGGGTGGTCGGTGAAGATGTCGGCGTCGATCGTGACGATCGTCTCTGCGCGGTCGAGCTTGGCGATCGGCCGCGCCGCGGCGCCGAACGCGAGCTTGGTGCCGGCGCGCTCGTTGTCCCACGACAGCGGCTCGTACTCGTGCCAGGCGACGCCCTGGCCGATCAGCTTGGCGCGCAGCGCGCGCAGGGTCGGCGACGAGCTGGCCTCGCTGAGGATGTGCGTGGTGGCGAGCCCGCCGCGCAGCTGGCCGAGCGCGGCGCGGAACGCGTCCATCGACGAGCCGGTGCCATGCTCCGCCGTGGGGCTCTGCGAGCGGTCCGGGTCGTACAGGTGGAGGATGCTGGCCTGGATGAACGGCGACGATCCGGCGTGGCGCTTGGTGCCGGTGACGATCCCGCCGCTGGCGAACGGGTGCTCGGGGTTGCCGTCGAGCTTGATCGGACGGCCCTCGAACGCGGTGGCGAGCAACGCGTGGCCGACGCCGCCGATCTCGCACGCCGTGGCGTACTGCTGGGTCACGCCCGGGGTCTGATCTTCCGGCCGGCGCGATAGCGGGACGATCTCTTCCCTCTCGTAGCGCCGGCAGCCGGCGCCCGCGCCCATCCCGGCGAGCGCCATCGAGGCGCCCATCAGGTGGAAGAAGTTGCGGCGCGACAGCGGATCCTTGGGGGCCTGGTCGGCGCCGTCCGGGAACTCGCGGCCGTTGCGGGCGACCTGGAACTCCGCCGCGCCCTCGAGCTCGCGCAGCGACTTCCAGTAGCCGTGGACCGGCGTCGGCGGCAGATCGTCGAGCGGCGCCGCGGCGTGGTCGTGGTCGTGGTCGTGGTCATGACCGTCGTGATCGTGGTCATGCCCGGCGTGGTCATGCCCAGCGTGGTCATGCCCGTGATCAACCGTGGGTTGATCGTAGACGTGGAGCTCTTCTTCTTGCGACATCGTCAGCCCCTAGCGGTGGCAGGTCGAGCAGTTGGTGGGAGGGTTGACGCCGTTCTTCTTCTTGATGTCTTCGCCCTCGCCCGGCGCAGGCGTATAGCCCATCTTGGTGACGTTCTCCGGGTTGCGGAGGAACGGCGCCGGGTTGCGGTGGCAGCCCAGGCACCACTCCATCGTCAGCGGCTTGGCCTGATAGACCTTCACCATCTGGTCGATCCGGCCGTGGCACGCCTCGCAACCGACCGCGGCGTTCACGTGCGCGCTGTGGTTGAAGTAGACGTAGTCCGGCAGATCGTGAACACGTGTCCAGTGCACCGGCTCGTTCTCCGAGAACGCCTGGCGGATCGGCAGCAGCAGGTCGGAGTCCTTCTTGACGGTCGAGTGGCAGTTCATGCACGTCGCCGCCGGCGGCACCGCGGCCTTGCCGGCGCGCTCGACGGTCGAGTGGCAGTACCGGCAGTCGAGGCCGAGCTCACCGGCGTGCAGCGCGTGGCTGTACGGGACCGGTTGATCGGGCTGATACCCGATCCGGATCGCCTCCGGCGTGACGCCGTAAGCGACGAGCGCGACCAGATACACCGGCGCGCCGAGGACCAAGAGGTTGATCCACTTTTTGAGTGTCTCGGTCCACTCGGGGAATGTGAAACGCGGCATGAGGGTTCCTGCGTTGGGTGTGGCGGGACGAAAGCCCGCTACACGAGTGGCCTATGCACCACATTCCCGGCGCGTCTCGCAAGGTTGGGTGGTGAGTTCTTGGAGCGGCGTCTCGTCGCAGATGCGTGCATCGGCTTGGGAATCGGATGCCGTTATCGCAGTTCTCGTCGGGCCTGCCGATGCGACATTCGATCGCGCCCCCCGGATCGGATCTATCCGCGGCAGATTGCCGCAGGATCCCGGTCTACGGCGTCATCCGGCAGTGGGAGGTGACGAATCGTCCGCGGCCGATGGAGTGCGTCTGCGGCGGTTGACCACATAAGCCACCATGGGAGTCAGCCCGAGGGTGATCAGGATCCGGATCGGCAGCGTGGCCTTCGCGGCGATCCAGCCCGCGATGATCACGCCGATCACGCCGCTCGAGCTGGTGGGCTCGAGGCCGAGCCAGCGCTCGATGACCTCCTCGAGGCCGAGCAGGCCGAACGCGACCGAGAACCCGATGATCGTCGCGATCGACAGCGTGAAGTACGTGATCACGGCGATCCGGCCGTACTCGCTGAACAGCGCCGATAGCCGCTGCTTGAGCGGGGGTCGCGCGGCGGCCGCGATGGTGGCCGAGGCGGCGGCCGAGGCGGCGGCCGAGGCGGCGGCCGAGATCGGCGGATCGACGGGCTCCTTCACGTCGTCACCGTGGCTCATCGTTCGTCCTTACCATGAGTCGGGGCCCTCACCACACCGCGCACGGCTGCTCCGGCCGCATCGGCGTACCGGCCGCACAGTGGAACGCCTCGGCGAACGCGGGCAGGTTGCGCAACGCACCATAGACCCGGAGCTTCGCCGGCGCATGCGGGTCGGCGGTCAACCGGCGCTCGGTCTCGGCGGGGCGCTCGCGGCCGCACCACGCCTGGCCGGCCGCGAGGAAGAACTGCTGATCTTCGGTGAAGCCGTCGGCGACGTAGGTCTTGACCGCGTCCTTGCGCAGCGCGCGATACGCCTGGAACGCCATCTTCACGCCGCCGAGGTCGGCGATGTTCTCGCCGAGCGTGAGCTCGCCCTGGAGGTACCTGCCGGGCAGCGCCTCGAACGTCGCGTACTGCTCGGCGACGCACCGGCCCTTGGCGGTGAACTTGGCGAGATCGTCGTCCTGCCACCAGCGCCGGAGGTTGCCGTCGGGATCGAACTGCGCCCCCTGATCGTCGAACCCGTGGGTCAGCTCGTGGCCGATCACCAGGCCGATGGCGCCGAGGTTGACGACGGGCGTGCGGTCCTGACCGAAGAACGGCGCCTGTAACATACCCGCCGGGAGCGCGGTGGTGTTGACCGCGGGGTCGTAGTACGCGTCGACCTCGTAGGCCGGCACCCGCCACTCGCCGCGGTCGACCGGCCGGCCGGCCCGGGCGAGCCGGCGATGGGTCTCGAACGCCGCCGAGCGCAGCGCGTTGCCGGCGAAGTCGTCGCGCCGGACGCTGTAGTCGTACGACCTCCAGTGATCGGGATAGCCGATCATCCGGACCAGCTTGGCGAGCTTGGCGCTCGCGATCTGCTTGGTCGCGTCCGACATCCAGTCGAGCCCGGCGATCTCGGCCTGCATCGCGGCGGCGATCGCGTCGACCAGCTGGGTCGCGCCGTGCTTCGCGGCGTCCGGGACGTAGCGCGCGACGTAGTCCCGGCCGATCAGATCGCCGAGCGCGTCCGACGTCAGATCGATGCAGCGCTTGGTGCGGTCGCGCTGCTGCTCGACGCCGCTCAGCAGCTTCTGCAGCTCGAACGCCTCGCCGCCGAACGGCTTGGGCAGCGCGAACGCGAAGTGCTCGAGCAGGTGGAACGTGAAGTAGCTCGCCCACTGCGCCGGCTTGAACCGGGCGCGCAGCTTGTCGAGCGCGGCGAACAGACCGGGCGTGCCGAGCACGATCCGCGGGCTGGGGTCGACCCCGAGGCCGCGGAAGTAGGCGCGCCAGTCGACCGACCGGGCCTTCTGGGCGAGCCCGGCGAGGTCGGTCGGGTTGTACGCGGCCGCCAGATCGCGCTGCTCGACCGCGGTCCTGGTCAGCCGGGCGAGCTCGAGCTCGATCGCGACCACATCGGCCGCGTCGAGCCCGGACGACGGCGACGGCGGCGGCGCGAGCAGCTCGAACAGCCGGCGCGCGTGGCGCTCGAGGCCGGCGAGCTTGTCCTTGAGCTCGGGGCGCAGGTAGTAGTCGCGGTCCGGCAGGGTCAGGCCGCCGGCATCGAGGTAGGTGATGTTGGTCGCCGAGCTCTTGAGGTCGGGCGCGGCGCGGTGATCCCACACCACGAAGATCCCGAGCTTGTGGAGCTCGATCACCGCGGTCAGCCACGACGCGGCGTCGGCCACGCCGCGGGTCCGGGCGAGCAGCGGCTTGATCGCCGAGGTCCCGGCGCGATCGATCGCGACCTCGTCGAGGCACGACGCGTAGAAGTCGCCGAGCTTCTTGATCTGCGGATCGCTGGCGTGGCTGCGCGCGACGTCGTCGAGCAGCGCCTGGATCGCGACCTTGGTGCGCTCGTCGGCCTCGCCGGTGCGGCTCCAGCGCGGCCGGTCGGCGGGGATCGGGTTATTCTGGATCCAGCCGCCGCACGCGAACTGGTAGAAGTCGACACACGGATCGGTGGTGCGATCGAGCGAGGTCGCCTCGAGGCCGACGTCGGCGAGCTCGACCTTCGACACCGGGAGCTTCGATCCGGCGCCGGCGGTGGCCGCGGCGGGTGGACCTGCGGTGCCGGCGGCGACCGACCGGGCGCCCGGCGAGACGGCCACACCTGGAGAGACCGACGTGCCCGACGCACCTGGCGACCCCGACGCGCGCGGCGCGGCGCCCGGCGAGACCGCCGCACCTGGCGAGCCCGACGTGCCCGACGCACCCGGCGAGACCGACGCACTCGGCGCACCCGGGGCTCCCAGCTCGGGGCCCGGCGCGCTGATCGGCCGCGCGGAGCCACCGGAACATGCCAGGGACGCCAGGCACGCCGCGCTCACCACGAGCACCCCGAGGCTGCGTACGCGGGTCATTCGCCGGTTGTAACACGCACGCTCTCGGCTCCCGCGGCGTGGTACTCACCCCGTCGCGCCGTGACCTGGACCTTCGAACGCAAGCTGCTCGGCGCCGCGGTGCTCGGCTGGGCGGTGGTCGCCACGCTGCACCTGGTCGGCGGCCCGCCGCTCGGCCACGACGAGGCCGCGTTCGCGATCGTGGCGCGCGGCGACGGCCCGATCTGGCTGTACCGGTCGCGCGGCGTGACCCTGCTCGCCGAGCTCGGCCTCGCGCTCGGCGGCGGCGACGTCGCGATGCGGCTCGCGAGCACGGTGCTCGGGCTCGGCGTCGTGCTCGGGGTGTACGCGGTCGGCCGCGCGGTGTTCGGCGCGCGCAGCGGCGCGTGGGCGGCCGCGGTGATCGCCGGCGCGCACCCGATGCTGGCGCGCAGCGCCGACCTGCTCGGCGACTTACCGGCGGTCGCCGGCGTGCTGGCCGGGATGGCGGTGCTCGCCGGCGAGCTCGATCGCCCGGGCGGCCCGCGCTGGCGCATCGTCGCCGCGGCGCCGGCGTTCGCGGCGGCGTTCTACGCGCGCTACGGCACCGCCCCGGTGATCGCGATCGCCGGGCTGATCGCGATCGCGCTGTGGTGGCGGCCGATCGCGGCT
>DATBBB010000490.1:0-2065 GCA_036271215.1 Kofleriaceae bacterium
GTGGGCGTAGGCCAGCGCCGAGAGCACCTCGCGGCAGATGTGGATCGCCGCGGCCGGCGAGAACCGCCTGCCGCGCCGCTTGGCCTTCTTCAGCAGCGTCCGCAGATCGCCGCCGGCCAGGTACTCCATCACGATGAAGTACTCGCCGCCCGCGGTCACCAGGTCGATCGTGTGGACGATGTTGGCGTGGTCGAGCGTCGCCGAGAGCTTGGCCTCGCGCAGGAACAGGTCGATGAACTCCTCCTGCTGCGTGAACTCCGGGAGCAGCTGCTTGAGCACGACCTGCATCTCGAAGCCGCCGGCGCCCAGCTTCTTCCCCACGTAGATCGCCCCCATGCCGCCCTCGGACAGATGTTCGAGGACGACATAGCGATCGATCGGCGCAGCCCCGACATCGACCATCGAGCGAACATTGTAACATCGACCGCATGGACGCGCGGTATCGGCTGGCCTCGATGCGTGAGGTCCGGTCACGTGAACAGCGCGTCCGCCGAGTGGATCTCGCAGGCCAGATCGGCGATGCGCGGGCCCTGGCCGTCGAGGTCGACCGGGCCACGCAGCGTGTCGCACAGCTGCGAGCCGCGCTCGCCGCCGCCGTCGAGGACCGTGCCGGTGCGCTGGCCCGCGGCACGCCGATCGCCGCCATGGTCCAGCGCGAGCGCTACGTTCAAAAGCTGCGCCGCGATCTCGACGCCGCGCAGGGTGAGCTGGCCCGCGCTGAGGCAAAACACCTCGGCCAGCTCGGCCTCGTCGACGCGGCCCGGGCCCGGCTCGCGCACGCCCGCGCCGAGCGCGAGCTGATCGAGCGCCACTTCGCGACCTGGCGCGCCGCACGCCAGAAGCTCGCCGAGCGCCGCGAGGACTGACCGCAAAAGTGCAGCGGGAGTGGCCCGGCACCTGGCGACCAGCAACCCGCCGGCGGGCCGCGTGTCTCGCTGGACATGCGCACCGTGTTGCCGATCGCGACGCTCGCCCTGGCCCTCGCTTCATCTCTCCCTGGATCCGTGGCCGCCGCGGATCCCGCCGCCAAGCCGGCGTCCGCCTCGGCCGCCGCCAGGCCGGCCGCCGCCGATGTCCATCAGATGGTGACCGACGACTGCGCGCGCGCCCGCCAGGCGGGCAAGACCTGCGTGCTCGAGGTCGGGGCCGAGGACGTCGGCGGCGCCGCGCCGACCGCCGGCGACACCGGGATCCGGGTCCTCACGTTTCACCCCGGGCCGTCGCTGATCCGGCTGCGCCACGACTTCATCCCCGAGATCTTGAAGACCGCCGAAGACTTGTGAGCCGGGCTATACTCCCAGCCGGGATGCGCGCCTTGTCGCTCGTGATCGCGCTCGCCGGGGTGCTCGCCGGCGCCTGCACGGAGCCGCGCAGCGCCGCGTGCAAGGAAGTCTGCAAGCGCGAGGCGGAGTGCATCGACTCGACCGGCGTCGACTCGGTCGGCAACAAGCTACCGTTCGACGAAAAAGAATGCATCGCCGCGTGCGCCGCGCTCGAGCACGACGTCGAGCACAGCGCCGCCAAGGTCCAGCACCACATCGATTGCGTCAACCGGCAGCAGGCCTGCCCCGCCGTCCTCGAGTGCAAGTAGCGCCCGGAAGCTACCGACGCTAGCGACGCTACCGCGCGTGATCCAGCGCGTCGCGCACGCCGTCGCCGATGAAGTTGAGCGCGAGGATCGCGACCGCCATCACCGCGGCCGGGCACACCAGGAGCCACGGGTACACGACGATCTGGGCGCTGCCCTCGGTGACCAGCGTGCCCCACGACGCCAGCGGCGCCTGGACCCCGAGCCCGAGGAACGACAGGAACGCCTCGGTCAGCATGACCTGCGGCAGGGTCAGGGTCGCGTAGACGATCACCGGCCCGGCCGCGTTGGGCAGCACGTGGCGGGCGAGGATCCGCGCCGGCCCGGCCCCGAGCCCGCGCGCCGCCAGCGCCAGCTCGCCGCCGCGCAGCGCCAGCACCTGGCCGCGGGTGATCCGCGCCATCGTCAGCCACGAGATCGCGCCGATCAGCGCGAACAGGGTCACCAGCGAGCGCGAGCCGGTCACCGCCATCACCA
>DATBBB010000491.1:0-12045 GCA_036271215.1 Kofleriaceae bacterium
GATCGCGGTGTCGGCGAGCGTGGTGCCGACCTTGTAGGTGAAGAACGTGTTCTGGCCCTGGTTCTTGAACAGCGCGACGTCGGGCGAGGCGAGGGTGCCGAGCTTGTCGCCGTACGTGATCGCGCCGCCGACCCCGAGCCCCTTGAGCCACGGGCCCGCGGTGACGAACGGCCGGATGAACACCCGGGCCGCGACCTCCTTGTCGTCGGAGACGTCGCCGTCGCCGCTCTGGCCGTCGGCGACACCGTTGAACACGCCGAACTCGTACTCGAGCGCGCTGTGGATCAGCTCGCCGAAGATCTGGACGCCGAGATCGCGGTTGGGGGCGACCTGGGTCGGCAGGCCGCGCTCGGTGAAGGTCGTCGCGACCTCGGACTGGAGGCGCTCGAGGCCGAACGGGACCTTGAATTTCCCGATCCGGACCTTGAGCGCATCGCCGTAGTGGACGTCGGTGTATGCCTCCTGGACCACGAGCTTGCCGCCGGCGAAGTCGGGCAGGAACCGGAGGTCGAAGTGGTCGTAGAGCGTAGCCTGTAGATCGGGGCGGATGCTGCGGAACGCGAACTGATCGACGTGCGGATCTTTATCGTCGGCGAAGAACTGCCGGTAGTCGAACTGGATGATGCCACCGATCTTGACCCGGCTGTGGCCGTCGTCGCTCTGCACGAAGAAGCCGTCGTTCCAGCCCGCGGTCGCGGAGCGGTGCGCGAGGCGCTCGTCGATCCGTCGATCGAGCTCGTCGGGGTTAGGCATATGGGCCGAGGGCGGCGCGGTGACGTCGCCGGGAGCCTGGGGAGCCGGTGGTTCGGGCGACTCGGGCGGTGGCGCAGGTGGCGGTGTCGCAGGCGGCGATGGCGCCGGCGGTGTCGCGGACACCGGCGGCGCGTCGGCGGGCGGAGCCGGCTGGGCTGGCGGGACCTGCGCCGCGGCAGGCGGCGCTGCGAGCGCGAGCGTGGTGAAGGTGGTGAGGGCGGAGAGGAGGATCGGCAGCGACTGCTTCATGAGGGCGGCGGTCCATGGCCGTCGTGCGCGAACACGCGCGCGCGGCGCAGCGAGAGGAAGACGTCATCGCCGTCGCTGAGCCCGAGGGCGGTGCCTCGTTCCCAGTCGATGTCGGCGCGCATGCTCGATCCCAGGGCCGGGACCGTCAGCTCGATCTTGAGGCCGCCCGAGAGCGGCGTGACGCGGACGACCCGCGCGGCGATCGCGTCCTTGCCGGGGGCGCGCGCGATGTCGACCTCGTGGGGCCGAACATAGATCCGGCCGCGGCCGCGGTCGCCGGCGTCGCCGACCTCGATCGTGACGTCGCCGATCCGTGCCCGGCCGCCCTCGAGCTCGGCGTCGAGCACGTTGACGTGGCCCAGGAACCGCATCACGAAGTCGTTGGCCGGCTTGTCGAAGACTTCAGCAGGGGCGCCGACCTGCTCGATCTTGCCGCGGTTCATCACGACCACGCGGTCGGCGACCTCGAACGCCTCGTCCTGGTCGTGGGTGACGAACACCGTGGTCAGGTGGATCTCGTCGTGCAGCCGGCGCAGCCAGCCGCGCAGCTCGGCGCGGACCTGGGCGTCGAGCGCGCCGAACGGCTCGTCGAGCAGCAGCACGCGCGGCCGGGCGGCGAGCGCGCGGGCGAGCGCGACGCGCTGGCGCTGGCCACCCGAGAGCTGCGACGGCAGCCGGCGCTCGAGGCTCTCGAGCTGGATCAGCGACAGCAGCTCGCGGACCCGGGCCTCGACCTCGGCCTGCGGCCGCTTGCGCACGCGCAGCGCGAACGCGATGTTCTCGTAGACGTCGAGGTGGCGGAACAGCGCGTAGTGCTGGAACACCAGGCCGACGTTGCGCTGGCGCGCCGACTGCGACGCGAGATCGACGCCGTCGATCAGCGCGCGGCCGCGATCGGGGCGCTCGAGGCCGGCGAGGATGCGGAGCAGGGTGGTCTTGCCCGAGCCCGACGGTCCGAGCAGCGCGACCAGGCCGCCGCCGGGGACGTCGAGCGAGACGTCGTCGAGAGCACAGAACGTGCCGAATCGCTTGGTGAGCCCGGTGATCTCGATCGTCATTGGGTCGCCTCCACGCGGCGCGCGATGATCCGACGCGCGACCAGGCTCGCGAGCGCGAGCACGACGAGCAGCGAGGCCACGGCAAACGCGGCCTGGTACTCGTACTCGTTGTAGAGGATCTCGACGTGGAGCGGCAGCGTGTTGGTGCGGCCGCGGATGTGGCCGGACACCACCGACACCGCGCCGAACTCGCCCATCGCGCGCGCGGTGCACAGCACGATGCCGTAGAGCAGGCCCCACTTGATCTTCGGGAGCGTCACGCGCACGAAGGTCTGCCAGCCGCTCGCGCCCAGCACGATCGCGGCCTCTTCTTCCTCGGCGCCCTGGGCCTCCATCAGCGGGATCAGCTCGCGCGCGACGAACGGGAACGTCACGAACGTGGTCGCGAGCACGATGCCGGGCAACGCGAAGATCACCTGGACGCCGTGGCGCGACAGCCACGGGCCGATCAGGCCCTGCTTGCCGAACAGCAGCACGAACACCAGCCCGGCGATCACCGGCGACACCGCGAGCGGCAGGTCGATCAGCGTGATCAGGAGCGAGCGGCCGGGGAACCGGAACCGCGCGATCGCCCACGACGCGGCGATCCCGAACACGACGTTGAGCGGCACCGAGATCCCGGCGGCGAGGAACGTCAGCTTGATCGCCGACAGCGCGGCGGGATCAGCGACCGCGTGGCCGTAGGCGGCGAGCCCGTTGCGCAGCGCCTCGGCGAACACCGCGGTGAGCGGCACCAGGATGAACAGCCCGACGAACCCGACCGCCACGCCGATCACGATCCGGCGCAGCCACACCGGCTCGCTGGTGGCCGATGTCGTCGCCGCGACCTGGGGCGGACCGTTCATGCGTGCCCCGCGCGGCGGCGCGCCCACGCGCCGAGCCCGTTGATCGCGAGCAGCAGGGCGAACGACACGATCAACATGACCAGCGCGAGCGCGGTGGCGCCGGCGTAGTCGAACTGCTCGAGCCGCGCCATGATCAGCAGCGGGGTGATCTCGGTCTCGAACTGCTTGTTGCCCGAGATGAACACGACCGAGCCGTACTCGCCGATCGCGCGGGCGAACGCGAGCGCGAACCCGGTGAGCAGCGCCGGGGTCATCGCCGGCAGGATGATCCGGCCGAGGATCTGCCAGCGGGTCGCGCCGAGCACGGCGGCCGCTTCCTCGACCTCGGGCTCGAGCTCCTCGAGCACCGGCTGCACCGTGCGGACCACGAACGGCAGGCCGATGAACACCAGCGCCAGGGTGATGCCGAGCGGGTTGAACACCGCCTTGATGCCGAGCGGGGTGAGCAACCGGCCGATCCAGCCGGTGGGCGCGAGCACGGCGGTCAGCGCGAGTCCCGACACCGCGGTCGGCAGCGCGAACGGGATGTCGATGATCGCGTCGAGGATACCGCGGCCGGGGAACTGGTATCGGATCAGCGCCCACGCGACCAGCGTGCCGAACGCGACGTTGACCAGCGCGGCGACGAACGACGCACCGAACGTGATCTCGTACGACGCCATCGCACGCCGGCTGGTCGCCAGGGTCCACAGCTCGCCGAGCGACAGATCCGCGGTCTTGAGCACGAGCGTCGCGAGCGGGATCAGGACGATCAGCGACAGGTACACCAGCGTGTAGCCCATCGTGAGCCCGAACCCGGGGAGTGCAGAGCGGCGGAACACGGCGTACTCGGCGGGGCTTACTTGGCGGTGATGGTGTCGAACACGCCGCCCTCGTCGAAGTGGGTCGGCTGCGCCTTGGCCCAGCCGCCGAACACCTCGTCGATCGTGAACAGCTGGATCGCGGGGAACGCGCCGGCGGGCGCCGCGGCCGGATCGCTCGGCCGGTAGTAGTTCTGCACCGCGATCTTCTGAGCCTCGGGCGAGTACAGGAACTCGAGGTACGCGGTCGCGACCTCGCGGGTGTGGTGCTGGTCGACCACGCTGTCGACCACCGAGACCGGCGGCTCGGCGAGGATCGACACCGACGGCACGACGATCTCGACCTTGTCCACGCCGAGCTTCTGGACCGCGAGCAGCGCCTCGTTCTCCCACGCGAGCAGCACGTCGCCGATGCCGCGCTCGACGAACGTGGTGGTCGCGCCGCGCGCGCCGGAGTCGAGCACCGGCACGTTCTTGTACAGCTCGGCCACGAACTGCTGGGCCTTGGCGTCGTCGCCGGTCTTGCGCTTGGCGTAGCCCCACGCGGCCAGGTAGTTCCACCGCGCACCGCCCGAGGTCTTGGGGTTCGGCGTGATCACCGCGGTGCCGGGCTTGACCAGATCGTCCCAGTCCTTGATCGCCTTGGGGTTGCCCTTGCGGACCAGGAACACGATCGTCGAGGTGAACGGCGTGGCGTGGTGATCGAGCCGGCTCGCCCAGTCGGGGTGAATCAGGCCGGCCTTGGCGATCGCGGCGACGTCGTAGGCCAGGCCGAGCGTGACGACATCGGCCTCGAGGCCGTCGATCACGGCGCGCGCCTGCTTGCCCGAGCCGCCGTGCGACTGCTCGATCGTGACCTTCTGGCCGGTCTTGTGCTCCCACTGCGCGGCGAACGCGGTGTTGATCGCGGTGTAGAGCTCGCGGGTCGGGTCGTAGGACACGTTGAGGAGCTTGATCTCCTTGGCGTCGGCCTTGCCCGCCGGGGCCTCGGTACCGCCCGACGCGGTGGCCCCTGATCCGGACGACGACCGCGCGTCCGACGAGCACGCTGCCGCGACCAGGGACAACACCACCGCGAGACGGTTCATACGCGGCACTATCCGTTATAACGGACATTCCGTCAAGACGGACACCTTGCAGAATGTAACAGATGCCGGGATCACCCGGACTTGAGCGCCACGGTCTCGCCCGCGATCTTGGCGCCGGGCTCGAGGCACAGCATGCGAACCCGGCCGGTGGCGGCGACCTTGCCGTCGTCGCCGCGGATCTCGGCCTCCCAGACCTGGGTGGCCCGCCCGCGGTGCAGCGGCCGGGCGACGCCGATCAGCACGCCTGACCGCACGGCGCGCAGGAACGACGTCGTGTTCTCGAGGCCGACGGCGGTCTGGCCGCGCGGCATCGCGACCATCGCCGCGCCGACGCTGGCGATCGTCTCGATGATCGCCGCGTAGACCCCGCCGTGGACCAGCCCGTACGGCTGCATCAGCTGCGCGGTCACCGGGACCTCGCACTCGACCTCGTCGGCGCTCGCGCGCAGGAAGGTGAGCCCGATCGCGACCTCGAACCCGCCGCGCGCGGCGTTGAGCATCGTCACTGGATCGACATCTGCCATGCCACACCCTAGCTGCGATCCGCTTGTAATGCCTCACGGCTCGCGCGAACGTGCGCGCGGAGGTATCGATGGCGCTCAACGTTGAATTGCTGCGTGGAAGCTTTGAAGTCGTGGCGACGGCAAACCCGAAGTTCACCTCGCGGTTCTACGAGATCCTGTTCGAGCGCTACCCCCAGGCCGAGCCGCTGTTCTTGCGGACCAGCATGGCGCGCCAGGCCGAGATGCTGAACGGCGCCCTGGTCGCCGTGCTCGATCACCTCGAGGACGCGCCGTGGCTGACGGACACGCTCGGCGCGCTCGGCGCCAAGCACGTCGGGTATGGCGTGACGCACGAGATGTATGACTGGGTCGGCGCGTCGTTGCTCGCCACGCTCGCCGAGGTCGCCGGGCCGGCGTGGAACCCCGAGCTGAACGCGGCGTGGGGCGAGGCCTACGGGGTGATCGCCTCGTTGATGCGCGCGCGCGCGTCCTGACCGTCGAGCGTGCCGGGCCGGTCACATCCCACCCTATCTGGCCGTGTGGACCCGAGGAGCTGCGGTACTATCGCACCCGCGATGCAGGGCTCGACGATCGGTCAGTACCGGGTGACCGCGCTGATCGGCCAGGGCGGCATGGGCGAGGTCTACGCGGCGGAGCATACGCTGCTCGGCCGGCCGGCGGCGATCAAGGTCCTGCACCCCGAGATGTCGCAGAAGCAGGACGTGGTCATGCGCTTCTTCAACGAAGCGAGGGCCGCGACCGCCATCCGCCACCCCGGGATCGTCGAGATCTACGACTTCGGGTGGACCCCCGAGGGTGCCGCGTTCATCGTCATGGAGCACCTGCAGGGCGAGACCCTGGCCAGCCGATCGGAGCGGGTGCAGATGCAGTGGCAGACCGCGCTCGCGATCGCCCGCCAGATCGCGGGGGCGCTCGGCGCCGCGCACGCCAAGGGCATCGTCCACCGCGACCTCAAGCCCGACAACATCTTCCTGGTGCCCGATCCCGAGGTCCCGGGCGGCGAGCGGATCAAGCTGCTCGACTTCGGGATCGCCAAGCTCGCGGGCGACGCGACGGCGACCGCCAACGTTACCCGGACCGGCGCGGTGATGGGCACGCCGACGTACATGGCGCCCGAGCAGTGCCGCGGGGTCGCGGTCGACCACCGCGCCGATCTCTATGCGCTCGGTTGCATCGCGTTCGAGCTGTGCTGCGGCCGGCCGCCGTTCGTCGGCGAGGGCAGCGGCGATGTGCTCGCGGCGCACATCCACGTGCCGGTGCCGACGATGGGCTCGCTCGGGGCCGAGCTGCCGGCGGCGGTCGAGGCGCTGGTCCAGCAGCTGCTGGTCAAGAACCCGGCGCAGCGGATCCAGACCGCCGAGGCGCTGATCCGGGCGATCGACACCGTCGCGCCGGACCGGACGCACTCGACGACCGGGGCGCAGCTCGAGGGCCGCCCGCGCGTGGCGACGGCCGGGTCGCTGCCGATGGCTCGCTCGGGGTCGGCGCCGGCGACGCCGGTGGCGGCGGCCGCGTCGGGGATGTCGTCGGGGGCGTCGTCGTCGATGTCTTCGATGTCGTCGGGGATCTCGTCGGGGGTCTCGGGGCCGTCGGACGTCACCACGCTGTCGGGCGCGGCGAGCACCAAGACGCGGATGCCGGCGGCCGGATCTCGGCGCCGGATCGCGATCATCGCCGCCACGCTGGCGGTGGCCGGCATCGTCGGGGTTGTGCTGGCGACGCGCGGCGGTGGTGGCGCGGGCGATGACGGCGGGGCGGCGAAGATCGCGGCGTCCCAGGCGCAGCCGCAGCCGGCGGACCCGGCAACGCAGCCGTCCGCGACGGGCTCCGCGGAGACGCCGAAGCCTGCCGGTGCGCCGAACGGTTCCGCGGAAACGCCGAAGACCGCGGGTGCGCCGGCCAGTGCTGCGGGCGCGCCGAACGGTTCCGCGGAAACGCCCAAGGCCACGGGTTCGGTGAACGGAGCCGCGGGAACAGCCACGCCGATGCCGGCGCCCGCGCGGCCGGCGCCCGCGCCGCCAGCGACCCCACCGGCGGCCGTCGACCTCGACATCGACAGCGTCCCGGCGGGCGCGTCGGTGCTGCTCGGCGGCGTGGCGCTCGGCAAGACGCCGCTGCACACCACCGTGACCCGCACGAGCGACGCCGCGCTGGTGGTCCGGCTCGCCGGCTACGCCGATCGCAGCGTGACCTTCCACGCCGGGCGATCGCTCACCGAGCACCTGAGCCTGGTCAAGGTCGCGCCGAAGCGCCCGGCGCGCACCAACCGCGATCAGAGCGTCAACCCGTTTGGAGACTGACGAGCCTTGCAGTTGCAGAGTCACCGAGGAGCCAGGAGCCCATGATGCGTGCGTGGTTGCGTTTGTTCGTCGTTGCAGCCGTGTCCGGCGCGGCGGCGCCCGTGGTGCATGCCCAGCCGGCGGCGCCGGTGCCGGTCGTGACCGACAAGACCAAGGCCAAGACTGCGAAGCAGTACGTCGACGCCGGGCTCGCGGCGCAGAACACCGGCGACTACGACACCGCGATCACGTTCTACACCAAGGCCTACGAGCTGGTGCCGCACCCGGTGCTGATCTTCAACATCGCGCAGGCCACGCGGCTCGCCGGCCGGATCGACGACGCGCTCGCGCTGTACGCCAGGTACCTGGCCGCCGATCCCAGCGGCGCACAGGCCCAGACCGCGCGCGACATCGTCGCCGAGATCCAGACCGGCCGGGCCAGCGAGGCGCGCAAGGCGGACGACGCCCGCAAGGCCGAGGCCGCGCGCAAGGCGGACGACGCCCGCAAGGCCGACGAGGCGCGCAAGGCGGACGAGGCGCGTAAGGCCAGCGAGGCACGCAAGGCAGACGACACCCGCAAGGCCGCGGCCGGCGAGCCGCACCCGGCGAGCGCGCCCCAGGTCGCGCAGGCGAGCGCGAGCCAGCCCAACCCCGATCGGATCCAGGCCGCGGACAGCGACGCGCCGGCGGGGCCGGGCCGCATGCTGCGCCTGACCGGCATCGCGACCGGCGCGGCCGGCGTGGTCGGGCTCGGCATCGGCATCGGGTTCGCCGTGCACGGCAGCTCGCTCGCCAGCGACGTGCAGAAGCAATACGATCCCCAGAAGGTCGACGCCGGCAACCGCTCGAACACGATCGCCGCGGTCGGCATCGTCGCCGGCGGCGTGCTGGTCGCGACCGGCGTGACGCTCTACGTGTGGGGCCACGCCAAGGACCGCCGGGCCGACGGCGTGGCGCTTGCCCCGATGGTCGCGCCGCAGGTCGCCGGGCTCGTGCTGTCCGGATCGCTGCCGTGACCGCAGGGCATTGCGCGCGCTGGATCGCCGTGCGCGCGTTCGCGCCACGGGGACCGAACCGGCCACGAGAGGAAGTGGCATCGGGGTCAACGCCGGTGCCGGGGTGGTGGCGGTGGTCAGGGCGTGATCAAGATCATGGCCGCCGAGCAGGGGCCGATTGTCAGCCGGTGAAGGCAGTGCATGCAGCGCGTGGCCGCCGTCATGGACTAGCCTCGAGCGTGCTCCGATGATGCAGCTCAGCCATGCAGTCTGGCTCCTGGCGCTGGTTCCGGCGTGCTTTCACCCGAGCTACGAGCATCCGGCGTGCGGGCCGAACCAGGAGTGCCCCGACGGGCTGGTCTGCGGGCCGGACAATGTCTGCGGGGCGCAGGGTTCGGGCGGGCCGGGCGGAGGCGACGGCGACGGCGGCGTGGTCGGGAGCGATGCCCCGGGCGATCCGAGCGACGCGCGCCAGTGCTTCGGGACCGGCCTGGTGCAGGTCTGCCTGACGGCGCCGCCGGCCGGGGACAAGACGCTCGCGACGACCAGCCTCGATACCTCGAGCGCGACCGCTTGCACGCAGATCGTTTCGCAGGCCGGCGGCCCCGATCTGTGCGTGATCGCCGCGCGCAACCTCACCGTGACCGGCACCGTCGTCGCGACCGGCACCCGCGCGCTCGTCTTGATCGCGGCGGATACCCTGGTCGTGCAGTCCGGCGGCACGGTCGATGTTTCGAGCAAGATCAACGGTGGCGCACGCAAGGGCGCCGCGGCGAACACCGGCACGTGCTCGACCCTGGCCCATGGAGGGAGCGACACGGGCGGCGGCGGCGGCGGTGCCGGTGGCAGCCTGGGCACGCTCGGTGGCAAGGGCGGCACGGGCGATACCAACAACAGCGCCGCGCCTGCCGGCACGGCGCCGGGAGCATCCGCGGGGACCACGCAGGCCACGCCCACGATCTTGCGGGGCGGGTGTCCGGGGAGCGCCGGCGGTGACGACAGTATCAACCAGAACGGTTCGGGAGTTCCCGGCGGCGACGGTGGTGGCGCCGTGTACCTGATCGCAGGCGAGACGATCACGCTGCTCGGCGATGTCTTCGCGTCGGGCGCCGGCGGCGGATCGAATCCGAATAACAACGGAGCTGAACAGGGCGGCGGCGGGGCTGGCGCGGGGGGCATGATCGGGCTCGACGCGCCGACGATCCATGCCATGGGGCACGTCGCCGCCAACGGCGGCGGGGGTGGCGGTGGCGGCAGCCTGAATCTCGGCGGAACCGCGGGTGGGGATGGGACGACGATCAGCTGGAACACCCGTGCGAGCGGCGGGCCGGGCGACCAGAACCCGGTGTCCGGGAACGGCGGCGACGGCGCGAAGGGGACGGCGATCGGCGGTACGACGAGCCTCGATGGATCTGACAGCACCGGCGGGGCCGGTGGCGGCGCCGGTGGGCTCGGCCTGATCTGGACCTACGGCGCGCTGATGGGCGGCACGATGATCTCGCCGGCGCCGATCGCGCACTGAGCCACGCCGCGAGACTGCCAGACGAGGGCGGGCGCGGAACAGTGACGCGGCTTGTGCGGCGGTCGGGCTGGCCCTGACAACAATTGTTGACTGCGACCGTCGCATCGCGAGCAGCTTTGCCTCAAATCCCACGCGGGATCGGCCTTTGAGATAGTGATCATACTTTGAGGTAGCGGGTAGTGGGGGCGGGAGGCGGTCAGAGCAGTCCCACAAGCTCCTTGACGGCCTTCTTGTATCGGTCCAGCGGCTCCGTGTTTACTTGGCAGACCTCATCATGCACGTGATGGATGCCAAGCTTGACCTTGGACAGCGGCACGCCCTCGTGGGCAGCCACAATCGCAACCTGGTGGGCGTCTGGAATGTCGATGAACGGCTCCCTGTCGGAGGACAGCGAGAAATATTGCGGCATTGCCGCTCGCAGTTTGTTCACGCGCTCCTGAATCTCACCGTACATCGCGCCGAATGCGCGTGAAGTCCTATTGTCATATTGCGTGCTTCGATTGAGTGGAACAAGATGGATCGATGGGAGGCCCATGGTGTACCTTCCTGCTTGCTGCGAGAAGCTTGCCCCAGAGTAGGCTTCCGGCAACCCGACGCCATAGAGCAACTGGGCGATGTTGTCGATCGCCCGCGCTGATGATCCGTCAGCAGTGCAGGGCACAATGATCCGGTTCGCGGCGAGCAAGGCTATTTCGGTGTAGGCCGAGAAGCTCGGGTTGCAGTCGATGAAGAACACCGCATCAGGCATCTGCGCTGCTATGCCGTCGACCAAATCGATTAGCCAGCGATGAACATTGGCCCACGCACGAGCCGGAAGCGCTTGCCCGGCGATCTGGTTGATCGCCTGCGTCTGTACTTCCAGGGAGGGATCACCGGCCACCAAAAACAGGTTGGACGGGATGCGAGGATTGATCCCGTGCGCAGCCACGTAGAACGAGCTTTCAGAGCCGGTCTTCGCGTGCGGTTGGTTGATGCGCAGGTCGAAGTACCCGCCGATCGACTTGCGCGGGGTCTGATGGAGAAGCTCCCGCAGTTGGTGGGCGCCGTCGCCGTTGCCACCCAGCACGATCTCGCTAACGTTGGCCTGTGGGCACATGTCAACGATCACTACTTGCTGATCGGGATGCTGCTCGGCGTACTCCGCGGCGACGATGAAGCTGAGGAACGTCTTTCCCACACCGCCCTTGTTGTTCCACAGGGCGTACCGTGGGATCGCTCGTGCGCGCTTCTTCATGTTCGGCACGTTGATCGGCACGCCGCCATAGTAGCACGACGCGTTATGTGCTGCTCGGTGGCGTAGAGCAGCGCGTCTACGCAACCGGCGTCGTTCTGCAGGATGCCTAGCGCCTCGCCGACGTTGAACTCGGGTGCGGGCAGCGCGGGGCGCTGGTTGTCAAGGGATGCTGCTTTCGATAGCCTTGACCAGGTTTGCGATACTTACTCATCGTTTGCCTCGCGCTGCTTGGTCTCGCTCGACGCTCTGGTGAATGATCCGAGCCTGGCCGTCGTGTCGTCGGTGCGGAGCTGGGCTCCACGGATTGAGTGCCAGGCTCCACCCTGCTTGCGCGATCACGCCAATTCTTGCGTGATGTCGGGCCGGTGATGCCGTGTGATTCCGACGCGTTGGACCTTGGCTTAAGGATTGCGTACTGGCCAGCGCCATGACGAACGATCGGAAAACCGCGCTCGGTTGGGCCACGCAACCCTCGCCGGATCAGGCATGGCCCGCACCAGCGGCGCAGCTCGCCTCGGCCTATCCGGAAGGCGGGCCCGGCTATCCGGTGCTAGGCTCAATGCCGATCGGTTAGCGCCAAGCGCTCGAGGTTGCTCCGGAAATCCGGGACATGTCCGGAGCCCTGGTTTCGGTTGGTCCGGAGGATCATTCTCGACGGATCGTGAGCGATCTCGACCTGTGTTTCGCGGAAGCGTTGG
>DATBBB010000492.1:0-11535 GCA_036271215.1 Kofleriaceae bacterium
GCCAGGTGCGATGGGTGCACCTGGTGCGCCCGCGGACGGCACGCCGCGCACCCTGACCCTGCGCGAGGCCCTCGCCTACGCGCGCGCCCACCAGCCGTCGCTCCAGGCCGCCCGCGCCCGGGTCGAGGTCGCCCGGGCCCAGGCTCAGCTGCCACGCGCGGCCCGCTCGCCGCGGATCGTCGCCGGCGCCGAGCTCCTGGTCGGCACCAACAACAACACGACCGCGTCGTACGGCGGCCCGCTCGGGTTCGACGTCCCGCGGATCGGCGGCACGCCGGCCAACGCGCCCGACCGCTGGTCGCCCGAGCCGACGACGTTGATCGGCGTCGGCCTGCGCCAGGAGCTCTACGACTTCGGCCGGCTGTCGGCCCAGGCCCAGGCGCTCGACCTGTTCACCCGGGCCGCCGAGGCCGACGCCCAGCGCGCCGACCTCGACCTGACCCTGCTCGTCGAGGACAGCTTCTACGCGGTCGCCGGCGCGCACGCCGTGCTGCAGGCCGCCGAGGCAGCGGTCTCGCGCTCGACCGAGCACCGCGATCTCGCGCAGGCCGGGGTCAACGCAAAGCTGCGGCCGCCGATCGAGCTGACCCGCGCCGAGGCCGATCTCGCGCGGTTCACGGTCGATCGCGTGCGCGCGCTCGGCGCGCTGACCTCGGCCCAGGCCGTGCTCGCCGCTGCGGTCGGTTCGCCCGACGCCGCGCTCGACGCCGGCGCCGATGACGTCCGGTATCCGGACACCGCTCCGCTCGACGGTGCGCTGCACGAGCTCGACCAGCGCGACCCGGCGCTGCGCGCCGCCGCCGCCACGCTCGACGCCCAGCGCGCGCTGACCCGCTCGATCGAGCGCGAGCTGCGGCCCGATCTCAGCCTGTCGGCCGGGATCACCGGGCGCGCCGGCGGCAGCGAGGTCGCCACCAACCCCACGCCGAGCGGCGCCGGCTGGCTGCCCGACGTGCCGAACTGGGACGCGATGGCCGTGCTGTCCTGGCCGATCTTCGACCGCACGGTCGACGTCCGCGCCGAGGCGTCGCGCCGGCTCGAGCAGGTGCGGGCCGCCGAGATCGACGAGCTACGCGAGCGGCTGCGCGGCGCCGCGACCGGGGCCTACGTCGACCTGCAGGTCACCACCAGCGCGCTGCCCGCGCTCCAGCGCTCGCTCGATGCCGCGCGCGCCAACCAGGCCCAGGCCGACGCGCGCTACGCCAGCGGCCTGGCGACCGCGGTCGAGCTCGCCGACGCCGAGGCCCTGCTCACCGACGCCGAGATCCAGCTCGCGATCGGCCAGTTCCAGCGCGCCCGGTCCCGCGCCCGGCTCGCGCGCGTCATCGCGGAGGTCGTCCCATGAAGGTCATCCCATGAAGATCCGGTTCGGTTGGCCCACCATGATCCTGCTCGGCGCGGCCGGCGGCCTGCTCGCCGTCGGCGGCGTGATCTACACCCACAACGCGAGCCGCACCAACCACGTCGCGCTCGCGGCGAGCGCCAAGCGGGTCGCCGCGATCGCCGCGGTCGCCCACCCGTTCCAGCCCCACCGCCGCTACGTCGGCACCGTCGAGCCGTGGGTCCAGGCCAAGATCGGCCCGCAGCTGGTCTCGGCCTACGTCGACACCGTGCTCGTCCGGCCCGGCGCGCAGGTCAAGCACGGCGAGGTGATCGCCACGCTCGACTGCCGCCACACCTCGGCGCTGAGCCAGCAGGTCGCCCAGCAGGCCCACGCGGTCGACGCGATGTCCACCGCGGCCGGCAACGAGGCGACCCGGGTGGCGAGCCTGCTCGACGGCAAGTACGTGTCCCAGAACGAGGCCGACCTCAAGCAGGCCGACGCCACCAGCAAGCAGGCCCAGCTCGCCGCGCTCAAGGCGCAGATGGCGGGCAGCGCGCTGCAGGTCGACGACTGCGTGCTGCGCGCGCCGTTCGACGGCGAGATCGCCGACCGCACCAGCGACCCCGGCGCGTTCATCCGGCCGGGCGCGGCGATCGCGACCGTGATCGACCGCCACCTGGTGCGGATCACCGCCGATGTCCCCGAGGACGACTTCGAGGCGGTCGCGCCGGCGACGCCGGTCCGGATCCACCTGCTCGCGACCCACCGCGACCTGGCCGCCGTGATCTCGCGCCGCGCGCCGGCCGCCGATCCGGGGACCCGCACCGTGCACATCGAGATCGACGTCGCGGACGCCACGCGCTCGCTCCCGGTGTGGACCACCGCCGAGCTCGCGATCAACGTCGGCACGCCGATCCCGGCGACCGCGCTGCCGCTGTCAGCGGCGTCGGTCCACGCGAGCAAGGCCACGCTGTTCGTGGTCCAGGGCGACACCGCGCACACCGCGCTCGCCAGGGTCGTCGGCGAGACCGGCGGCGCGCTGTTCGTCGATCCGGTGACGATCCAGGCCGGCACCGAGATCGTGACCGACGGCCGCACGACGCTCAACGACGGCGACGCGATCGCCGCGACCGTCACGCCGTGGCGGCTCGACGGATCTGGCAGCCCCGACGGCGGAGGCGCGCCGTGACCGGGCTGTCGCTGCGCAACCCGATCGCGGTCGCGATGGCGTGCATCGCGTTCATCGTGTTCGCCGCCGTGGTCACGCCGCGGATGGCGGTCGATACGTTCCCCGAGCTGACCCCGCCGGTGCTCGTGATCGGGACCCTGGCCCCCGGGCTCGGCGCCAAGGACGTCGAGAAGACGCTCAACTGGCGGTTCGAGAAGTACGTCAGCGCGACGCCGGGCGTCGATCACGTCGAGAGCGTGTCGCGCAACAACCTGTCGCTGGTGTTCGTGTGGCTCAAGTGGGGCACCGATCTCGGGTCGTCGCAGACCCTGGTCCAGCAGCAGGTGTCGTTCGCGATGTCGGCGGTGCCCAAGTCGCTCGGCATCCTGCCACCGTTCGTGCTGCAGTTCGATCCGGCGGCGCTGGCGGTGATCCAGGTCGCGGTGTATGGCGGCGGGATGACCGGGCCGCAGATCTACGACTACGCGCAGAACGCGGTCGAGCCGCTGCTCGAGGGCATCTCCGGGGTGGCGAGCGCGTCGGTCAACGGTGGCCGCCAGCGCCAGATCAACGTCGTGGTCGATCCGACCAAGGCCCAGGCCCGCGGCGTGACCTCGAGCGACGTCGCCGCGGCGGTCCGCGATTCGAACGCGCTGTTGCCGGCGGGCGAGCTGATCAACCCGCAGTTCGACGCGATCGTGTACACCAACGCGATCCCGCGCCGGATCCGCGACATCGGCGACGCGATCGTCAAGCTCGCGGGCGGCAAGCCGGTCCGGATCTCGGACGTCGCGACCGTGGTCGACGGCGCGTCGCCGCAGACCCAGGCGGTGACGATCAACGGCACCGACGCGGTGTACCTCAACGTGCTGCGCGTGCCGGGTGGCAACACGATCGAGATCGTCGATCAGGTCCGCGCGGTGATCGCGCACCTCCAGGGCCTGCCGCCCGGGCTGCACGTCGAGCCGATCTTCGACCAGTCGACGTTCGTGCGCGGCACCTACCACGGGCTCAAGAAGGAGATCGTCCAGGCGGTCATCCTGGTCGCGCTGGTGATCCTGCTGTTCCTGCAGAGCCTGCGCGGCACGCTGGTGGTGTCGCTCGCGATCCCGCTGTCGTTCGCGATCACGCTGATCGTGCTGTACGCCAAGGGCCAGACCCTGAACGCGTTCACGCTCGGCGGCCTGACGCTGGTGATGGGCCGGCTGGTCGACGACGCGGTCGTGGTGCTCGAGTCGATCCACCGGTTCCGCAAGCGCGGCATGTCGGTCGCCGACGCCGCGCTGCACGGCACGCGCGCGGTCGCGCTGGCGGTGCTGGCCTCGACCCTGACCACGATGGCGGTGCTGCTGCCGGTGCTGCTGTTCGCCGGGCTCGCCCAGCGGCTGTTCGTGCCGCTCGCGCTGACCGTCGCGGTCGCGATGGCCGCGTCGTACTTCGTCAGCATCGCGGTCACCCCGGTGATGTGCCGCTACCTGCTCGGCGACGCCGAGCCCGGCCGGATCGCGCGCAGGTTCGAGCGCGGCATCGAGCGGCTCGCGCACGGCTACGTCCGGGCGCTCGAGACGCTGATCCCGCACGGCGCGACCGTGCTGGTCACCGCGGCGGTGCTGGTCGGCGCCAGCGCGTGGGCCGCGGCACGGCTGCCGAGCACGTTCTTCCCCGACATCGACGAGTCGATGGAGCGGATCTACATCCGGCTGCCGCCCGGGACCTCGCTCGAGGACTCGTCGAAGCGGATCCAGGAGATGGCCGAGGCGCTGCGCAAGTCGTTGCCCGACGGCATGGTCAAGCTCGCGCTGACCAACGTCGGGTCGCCCAAGGCGGCGCGCAGCGCGATGGCCAACCCCAACTGGGGCCCGCACATGGGGTTCATCCGGCTCGCGCTCACCGATCCCGACGATCGCGAGCTGTCGCAGCAGGACATCGCCGATCGACTGCGCAAGACCCTGCAAGATCGCTATCCCGGCGTCGAGTTCCAGCAGGCGCCGGGCGGCCTGGTCGCCACTGTGTTCTCCAATGGCTACCGCACGCCGCTCGCGGTCGAGGTCCGCGGCGATAACCTCGATCAGCTCAGCGCCCGGGCCACCGCGGTCGCCGAGGTCGCGCGCACCATCCCCGGGATCCGCGACGTCTACCCGACGCTGCAGCTCGACTACCCCGAGGTCCGGATCAACACCGATCGCGAGGAGGCCGGCGCGGTCGGCGTGACCGCGCGCGACGCCGCGCAGATCACGCTCGAGTCGACGATGGGCAACATCAACACGCCCGCGGTGTGGGTCGACGACAGCAACGGCCAGTCGTACTACGTGGTCACCGGCTACGATCCGCGCCGGCTGTCCGACCCCGGCACGCTCGCCGCCGCCCCGGTGCGGATCGATCGCCGCGGCGCCGCGGTCACGCTCGGCGCGTACGGCGCGATCACCCGGTCGACCGGGCCGATCGCGATCGAGCGCAACCAGCTGCAGCGCGCGGCCCACGTGCTGATGCAGGTCGAGGGCCGCGACATCGGCAGCGCGGCGGCCGAGCTCGAGGACCGGCTCGCCCACGACCCGCGGACCGCGAGCCTCGAGGTCCACTTCGTCGGCCAGGTCGATCTGATGCGCACCACGTTCTCCGGCCTGGGCCTCGCGATCGGGCTCGCCGTGATGGTCGTGTTCATGATCATGGCGTCGCAGTTCAAGTCGTTGAAGCTGCCGTTCATCATGCTGTTCACGATCCCGTGCACCTTGATCGGCATCGTGATCGCGCTGATGGCCGGCCACCAGGGATTCTCGGTCACCGCGCTGATGGGGGTGTTGATGGTGGTCGGCATCGCGGTGTCCAACGGCATCCTGTTGATCGACCACGCGCGGGTCCGGCTCGACGACGGCCTTTTGCCCTACGACGCGATCGTCGACGCCGCGCGGACCCGGTTCGTGCCGATCGCGATGACCAGCCTCGCGACCGTGATCGGCCTGATCCCGACCGCGTTCGCGCTCGACCGCGGCGCCGACGCCAACCAGCCGCTCGCGCTCGCGGTGGTCGGCGGCCTGACCTCGTCGACGATCCTGTCGCTGTTCGTCGTGCCGGTGATCTTCCTGGCCCTGGTCCGCCACAAGCCGGCGGCGCCACCGCCACCGCCCGCGGCCGAGGTCGCCGAGCCGGTGCCGTGACCTGGGCGGGGAGTCAGTTGGGCTGTAGCAGGAACGGGGTCAGCGTGACCGTCGCGTTGCGGCTCGCGCCGGCATAGCCGGTATAGGTCACGTTCTCCTGGATCGTGTAGTACGCGTCGACGTAGTCGTCGTCGTTCGCGAACCAGCTCGACGGCATCGCCGCGATGATCCGGTTGGCGATGTCGGTGATCGCCTGGACCGTGGGATAGCCCGCCAGGCTGCCGGCGGCGCCGATCGCGGTGATCAGCGCCTCGACCAGCGACTGGTAGCTGGTGCTGTCGTCCTTCTCGTAGAGCAGGATATTGGCCGCCTGATAGGCATACGTACTCCAGTCCACCAGGATCTGGTGTGGCGTGTACGTCGTGCCGTCGTAGTCGAGGTACGGCATATCCACGATCTGGACGTTGGCCGTGTTGTCACCGTCGACCACACCGGACACGATCGCGTAGATCTCGGCGGCGCCGGAGATCCACGGCTCCTCGTCGTCGTTGAGGTGGATCGAGTCGAGCCGCGTGGTCCACCGTGCGGCCGCGGCAAGCGGCGCCGCGGCCACATGCGGCGCCAGCTGCGGGCTGCCCGCCACGCGCTGCAGCCCGGCGCGCTGCAGCGCCAGGTTCGCCTGCGCGATCCCCTGCTGGTTCGCCAGCTTGCCGTGAGTCTCGATCACCAGCACCGGGACGTCCGGCGCGTGCTTCGGATCGAGCGTCACCCGCTCGCCGGCGAGCGTGTAGGCCGGGATCGCGGTCCAGCTGTGCTCGTTGCCCGCCGGGGCATATGCGATCAACAGCTGGTCGGCGTCGCCGCCGCCCGCCGGCTCGCGCAGCCAGACCTCGGGCACCGCATCGCCGCCGGCCTCGGCGCCCGCCGCGCCGATCAGCGCCGGCAACTCGCGCAGCGCCACCGAGCCGCGCGACCGCAGCTCGCCGAGCACCTGCGCCCGGGTCGCCGGATCCGCCATCGCCGCCGCCGCATGCACGGCGGTCGCTTGCTTGAATGTCTGCATCGCCGCTACCCGCTCCGTCACCGCGGGCGCCGGGCCCGCCGGATCCGCATCACCCTCCATCGGGCTGGTCGCACAACCGACCGCACAGAACATGACGAACGCTATCGTAGCTCTCGATCGAAGCATTCACTCCTCCTTGGGGCGCGACGATACTGCGCGTCGGCGAGGAGCGCAAAATGCACACCTACGTTGTGCTGATGTGTCGGTGTTGAGCGCTCAAGGCAGGCTATCGACCCAGTTGGCGATCGTGGAGACCTGCGTGGCAGTCAGCGGCGGTCCCTCGTGCCCGCCCTTGAGCACCAGCGGGTTGGTCGCGCCCGGCTTGACCTTGTACTTGGCCGCGAGGGTCGCATACGAGGTCAGGTTGGGCGGCAAGCTGGCGCCGTGGCACGCAAGACACAGCGGGTAGACGATCGGCTTGACCTGGGTCTCGTAGGTCTGGCTCGGATCGGGCAGGCTGTCGATCCAGTTGATGATCGCGGTCCGCTGGCTGGTGGTCAGCTGCGGCCCCTCGTGGGGGCCCTTGGCCACCAGCGGGTTGGTCGCGCCCGGCTTCGCCTTGTACTTGCCCTCCAGCGCGGCGTACGAGATCAGGTTCGGCGCCACGCTGCCGCTGTGGCAGGGGAGACAGGCCGTGACGTTCGGCTTGACCTGCGTGTTGAAGGTCTGATTCGGGTCCGCGCTGCGCGTCCCACCACTGCTGCTGTCCTCGGCCTTGTCATCGGTGTCCATGACCGGATCAATCATGCATCCAGTCATGATCAAGAGTGTCGTCAACCAAACAGCTCTGCTCGAATGCCTCATGGGCGTCAAGATGACATCAGCCCACAGGGCGAGGGAAGCGCCTCACCGGTAACAAAACCGGGACATGCTCGCCGGCAGCAGAGGGACCTATCTCCCCAGGCTGGTTCGAAGTCGTCAGTGCGGAAACAACTTTATCAGCGCGTGAGTGTCAGTTGACGCTCTTGCAGGTGTTGCAGCCGGGGTTCATCGAGCTACAGCCATCGTCGGCCGGGCCCGTGAAGGTCTCGCACTGGAGCTGGGTGCAGTTGAGGTCGTCGCACGCCGTGTCCGCGCCACAGGTGACGTCGCAGGCGCAGGAGGTGGCGCAGTGGACCGTGTTACACGAGTCGCGGCCGGCACAGTCGAGGTTGCACGGGCCGGTGCCGCAGGTGACGTTGCGGCACGTGTTGACGCCGGAGCATTCGACCTTGCATGCCTTGTCGCTGCAGGTGATGCCCGAGCGGCACGATCCGTTGGTCGTGCAATCAACCTCGCAAGTCCAGCCGGTCGGACACACGACCGGGAAGTTGCAGCCGCCGTTGAGCGAGCAGTCGATCTTACAGCCCTTGCCGCCGGGGTCGCACGAGGTGCATGGCGAGGGGCAGACACCGGCGTCGCCGACGACCTGGCCGCCGTCGCCCTTGCCGCCGGCGTCGATCGCGGAGGTCAGGATGCACAGGCCGTCGGAGCAGATCCGGCCGTCGCTGCAATCGGCCGAGGATTGACAGGAGTAGTCGCCGCTGCGGTGGCTGATCGAACAGCTACCCGCAGTGATGGCGGCGACGATGAGGACGGAGAGCCAGAGCGCGACGAGCTTCACGGAGTACCTCCGATCGTGAACACGAGGCCGGCGCCGTGATCGAACACGGCGGGGGTCAGGCGGGCCGTCGCGGTGGACGCGGCGCGGCGATCCCGGATGTAGAAGTAGGTCGCGACGCCGCCGACCACGAGGCCGGTGATCACGAACACGTTGCCGAGGCCGGCGTCGGCGTCGCCCTTGGACTCGAGATCCTTGAGGTCCATCAGGTTCTGCTTGGTCGCGACCGGCGCGTTGTTGATGTCGCTCTGGACGCCGCTCGCGGCGCCCCACAGGATGACGCCGAGCACGAGCAGGCCGCCGCCGCCCCACATGCCGGCGACCTCGAGGCGGTGGTGCGAGCCGGGCGGGGGTTGGCCGGGCGGAGGCGCGGGGAGCGGCTGGACCACCGGCGACGGCGCCGGGGCGGGCACGGTGTTGGGCGCCGGGATCACCGGCGGCTCGCCGGTCGGGCTGGTCGTGGGGCCGGTCGAGATCGCGCCGCCGCCGGTGGCCGGGGCCGGCGCGGCACCGCCGAACAGCGGGGCGATGCCGTCGAGCTTGTCGGGGGGCGTGCCGGTCGGCAGGGTCACGGTGGCGTCGTGCGACGCGCCGCCCTTGGCGAACCGCCGCACCGCGACCTCGAGGCCGCCCGGTTTCGGCGTGACCGTGGTGATCACGATCTCGTCGACCGAGAGCATGCCGAGCACCTCGTCCTTGCAGCTCGCGGTGTCGGGCTTGCAGCCGACCGCGGTCGCGGCGTCGGAGAAGTTGAGCTCGCCGGCCGCGGTCTGGGGCTCGGACGCGGACGCGAGCTTGACGATCGCGGCGTCGATCTTGGCGCGGGTGGCCGCATCGACGCGGCCCTCGGACTGCAGCACGAGGAGCTTGTGCGGTTCGGCGGCCGCGGGCGAGGCGACCGCGAGCGTGGCCAGCATGGCGAGGGTGCGCGACTTCACGAGCCCAACCTTTCGAGTCGATCGCGGATCTGCCCGGCATCGTCCGCGCCGGGAGCTAGCTGCAGGTAGCGCTTGAATGCCGAGCGCGCCTGGCCCTTGTTGCCCAGCTTTTCGTAGACCAGGCCGAGGCCGCGCCAGGTCGGCGCGAAGCCGGGGCTCGTCGACACCGAGCCCTTGAACGTGACGAGCGCGCCCGCGCTGTCGCCGCGCGCGTACTGCTGGAGGCCGGTCTTGTAGGCCCCCGCCGGATCCGCGTGGGGCTTGTCGGTGCCGCCCGACGGACTGTATGGATCAATGGGCTGGGCGTGGGCCGGCGACGCCTTGGCGACGCGCTCGGGGGCTGGCGACGCCGACGACAGCGGACGCTTGGCAGTCCGCTCGGGCTTGTCGCTCGACTTCTTGGGGTCGGGCTTCTTGGAGTCGAGCTTCTTGGTCGGCTCGGCCGCGAGCTTGGCGGGCCGAGCAGGCTCGGTGGTTGCGGGTCGGGCGGGCTCCGGCGCGGGCCGGGTGGGCTCGGCGATCGCGGGCGCAGGTGGCGGGGGCGCCACGACCGCGGGCGCCTGCGGGACCGGGTCTGCGGGAGCCACCGGAACCGGTGCCGGTGCGGCGGCGACCGCTGGCGTGGCGGGGGAGTTGGCCGGGGGCCCGGCGGCCGGGTTGACCGGTGGCGCGGCCGCGGGGTTGGCCGGCGGCGTGGCCGCGGGGTTGGCCGGTGGCGAAGCCGGGTCGGTCGGCGTCGCTGCGGGGGCGGCGGGTGGTGCGGCGGCAGGTTCGGCGGGCGATGGCGTTGCGGGATTGGCCGCGGCTTCGCCAGGCGCGGTGCCGTCCGGCGTGGTGACGTCGGCGGTCGCGGAGCCTGTCACGGCGGGCGCAGGAGCGGTGCCCGCTGGTGCGGCCGCGGGGTTCGTGGGGTCGGCCGACGGCGCGCCGGATCCGGGTTGCGGCGCGGTCGGAGCTGCGGTTGGCGACGGCGCGGTGAGCGAGGCCGTGGCCGAGCGCGCGCCCGGATCGTCGGCGGCTGGCTTCGATCCGCTGAACGCGAACGCGGCGACCGCGATCATCACGACCACGCCGAGCGCACCGGCGATCGCGATCACCAGGCGCTTGCGGCTGGCGCGCTCGGTATCCGGGAACTCCTCGTCGTCGATGGTCTCGACCGAGCCGGTGCCCCAGCCCCAGCCGGCGAGCACGTCGCGCCCGCCAGAGCCGCTGTGCGACGCGCTGACCTCGGACTCTTGGCTGACCGCGCGCGGCGCGGCGAGCTCGACGGGCCCGGAGTTGCGCTCGTCCTCGAACTCGGTGTCGGTGGTCTTGAGCGGCACGTCCGGCGAGCTGGGCGCGACCGTCATCCCGGGCGGCATGTCGAGCTGCGGAACGCCCGGCGCGGTCGCCAGGTGCGGGGTCGCGACGGTCTCGGCGCTGGCGATCGAGGGCGGCGCGACCGAGCGAAACGCACCGGCCTGATCGAGCTTGGGCTCGGGCCCCGGCAGCGATGACAGGTTGGCCAGCGAGAATGGCGCCGCCGAGCTGGACGGCGCGATGCCAAGCAGCGTCGCGTTCACCGGCGGCGAACCGGCGGCCGGCCCGGACCCGCCGGACCCGGTGGCCGCGAGCGGCTTGTCGAGGCTGGACGACAGCGATCCGAGGATCTCGGTCTTCGCCGACTTGGCGGGCGAGGTGACGACGCGCGGCAGCGCCGGCTCTCCGGTCGGCGGGCGCGACGGCGGCGCTCCGATCGACTCGGCCGGTGGCCGCGACGGCGGTGCGCTCGGTTCGGCGGGCGGCCGCGACGGCGGCGTCCCGACCATCGTCGGCTCCGGGGCGGTCGGCGCACGCAGCACCGGCGGCGGCAGCGTCCCGGTCGACACGCGCGGCATCACCAGGGCCGGCGGCGGCTCGGAGCCTGCGCGCGGGCTGCCAGGCGCAGGCTCGGACGGCGGGCGCGAGGCCGGCGCGGCGACGATCGGCGGTGGCAGGGTGCCGCCGGCCTTGCGCGGGGTCGCCGATGGCGCAGGCTCGGACGGCGGGCGCGAAGCCGGCGCGGGCTCGGACGGCGGGCGCGAAACCGGCGCGGGCTCGGACGGCGGGCGCGAGGCCGGCGCGGCGACGATCGGCGGCGGCAGGGTACCGCCGGCCTTGCGCGGGGTCGCCGATGGCGCGGGCTCGGACGGCGGGCGCGAAGCCGGCGCGCCGGTCTGCAGCGTCGAGAGCGCAGCGAGCTTGTCGCCGGCCGGCGCCGGGACCATCGCCGGCGGCGGCAGCGTGCCGCCGGTCGTGCGCGGCGCCGCCGGCTCGGCCAGATCAGCGGGCGGCACGAGCATCGACGGCAGCTGGGCGGTCTTGCTGA
>DATBBB010000493.1:0-13107 GCA_036271215.1 Kofleriaceae bacterium
CATCGACCGCGCCGGCCACGCGTCGGGGGTCGGCGCCGACTACCGCGCCGCGGCCGCCGCCGCCGATCGCATGCTGCGGGTCGCGTTCGCCGGGATCGACCTCGCGCGCGACACGGTGATCGTCACCGCCGATCACGGCCACGTCGCGCCGGGCGGCCACGGCGGGGTCGAGCCCGAGATCTCGCGCGTGCCGCTCGTGCTCGCCGGCAACGGCATCGTGCCCGGCGCCACCGCGCACGACGCGCGGCTGATCGACGTCGCGCCGACCGTCGCCGCGCTGCTCGGGCTGCCCGCGCCGCGCCAGGCCGAGGGCCGCGCGCTGGTCGAGCTGCTCGCGCTGTCGCCGGCCGACGCCGCGCGGCGCGCGATCACCGACATCGCGCGCGGCCGCACCGTCGCCGCGATCGCCGATGCCGCGCGCGCCGCCCAGCCCCGGCCGGACCCGCTGCGGCTCGCCGCGCTCGCCGCCGGCCTCGCGCTCACCGCCGGGTTGATCGTCGCCGGCCGGCGCCGCGGCGTGGTCGCCGTGACCTGGGGCTCGCTCGCCGGCGCGCTCGGCCTGCCGGTGATGGCGCTCGCGCTGGTCGCGATCACGCGCGGCCAGCTGTCGCCGTCGTACGTGCCGAGCCTCGCCCGCACCCAGCAGCTCGGCGCCGCCGGTGTGGTGATCGCGCTCGGCGTGCAGCTCTGGGCGAGCTGGCGCGTCGTGCGCCGCGCACCCGATCCGCGCGCCCGGGCCGCCGCCGCCACCGGGCTCGCCGTGGTCGGCCTCGGCACAGCGCTCGGCGCGGTCGCGCTGGCCCGCGCGTGGTACGCGCCGCCGCACCTCGACGTCCCGCCGCCGCTCTGGATGGTCGCGGTGCCCGCGCTCGAGCTCGCCGCTGCGACCTGCGCGCTCGGGATCGCGCTGACGATCGCGATCACCGCGCTCACCGGGCGCGTCGCCGAGCGCGCGGCGTGTGGCCGGTCGCCGGCGGCGCGGCGCTGATCGCTCCGCGGGTGTGCGCACACCGAGCGCGTGCGCCCGTGGCACAACACGTGCTCGAGGGTGATGGTATGCGCCGTCTCGTTCGCCACCTGGTCACCGCGCTCGCGGTCGCGCTCGCGGCGTGCGGGCACCACACCGCCGATGCCGCGGAGACGATCGCCGCGGCGCCGAGCGATCCGTTCCAGCCGACCGCGTTCTCCGTCGAGGTGTCCGGTCACGGCCGGCCGATCATCTTCATTCCTGGGCTCGGCTGCCCCGGTGCGCTGTGGCGCGACACCGTCGCTCACCTCGACGGCTACGAGAGCCACGTGCTCACGCTCGCCGGGTTCGCCGGCCAGCCCGCGATCGACCGTCCGCTCGCGGCGACGACCCGCGCCGAGCTGGCGCGCTACGTCCGCGACCGCAAGCTCGATCACCCGATCATCGTCGGCCACAGCATGGGCGGGTTCATCGCGTACTGGCTCGCCGCCGCCGAGCCCAGGCTGGTCGGCCCGACGATCATCGTCGACTCCGGCGCCTCGCTCGGCACCGGCGATACCGACGCCGACGCCGAGACCGGCCGCGCGGCCCGCGCGCTGTGGCGCGATGCCAGCGACGCTCAGTTCGCCCAGCAGGTCCACGACATCTTCAGCCAGATGACCGCGAAGCCCGACCTGCTCGCGCCGCTGCTCGACAGCGTGGCGCGCTCCGATCGCCGCGCGATCGGCGATGCGATCTACGAGCAGTACACGACCGACCTGCGGCCGATGCTGACCGCGATCCGGTCGCCGGTGCTGGTCGTGCTCGCCGACGGCTCGCTCAAGGACGGCATGCGCGCCCACGCGACCCGGGTGCCCGATCACCAGGTCGTCGTCGTGCCCGGCGCCAAGCACTTCGTGATGATCGACGACCCGCAGACATTCTACGCGACGATCGACGCGTTCCTCGCCGCGCACCCGGCCCAGCCGGCCAGCGTCGCGGCGCTCTGAGGCAGCGAGCCTCGAGCCGCGGGTCTACAACGCGGCGCTCGGCGTCGGCGCGTCGGTCTTCTAGGTCGCTAGCTCGGCGCGCCCAGCTCGCACCCACAGGTGTCCCGCCGCAACTACCTGCGGCCAGGGCCGCCGTCCGAGTGCCCTGGTCGGTTGCTCGGCGTGACATCGGCGTTAGCTGGGGACGCGCGGGGCCGCGCCCGGGCGCCACGCATGGTCAGCTACGGTGCATGGGGTTGCTCGTGTACAATGCTTCGATGCGACGCACGATGGTGGTGCTTGCAGGTTCGCTCGCCGGCGCCGGATGCAGCTCGGGCGGCAGCCACGGCGGGACGATCGACGCGGCGCCCGCGAGCGACGCGGCCGTGGACGCGCCGCCGGATGTTCCGCCGGATGCGCCGGTCGACGCGACCTGCCAGGAGACCCTGCTCGTCGGGGGCGCACCGATTGCCACGCAGGACTGGACCCTGACGACGCAGGCCCCGCAGACGATCATCAGCGATCCCACCACCGACTACGTCGCGATCCAGACCTCGACCCCCATGGGCGGCCAGACCAGCGGTCAGGCGCTGCTGGTCCGCGCCCAGGCGCTCCAGCCCGGCCAGCCGTTCAAGCTCCAGGTCGTCATGCTGGTCCAGGCGGTCAACCCGCACAACCAGCTGGATAGCGCCGCGGCGATCATGGCGTCGTTCACACCGTCGGTCGGCAACCCGACCGATCGCAGCGAGATGATCTACCTCGACAGCGCCAAGGTCGGCTGGGCCGATGACTCCAAGCCCGGGTTCGCCTTCAACGTCCTCGACGGCAACTATCACACCTACGTGCTCGCGGTCGACGCGGCCGGCAACGCGCAGCTGACCGTCGACGGCGCCGCCGCGGTCACCCGCACCAACTTCACGACCAACGGCACGATCGCGATCGGCGATCAGACCAACGATCCCAACGTCGACAGCACGCTGCGCGTCCGCTCGGTGATCAAGCTGTGCACCAACTGAGCAGCGCAGGCAGCGCGGCGCGGCGTCCGCAGGCAGCGCGGCGGCGTCCTACGGCATCGACATCCACGTCATCGTGCGGTCCTGGGCGCCGAGCGCCAGGCCACCCTTGCCGTAGTGCGCGTCGACCGTGCCCATGCGCTTGCGCGTGATCGTCAGCGTCAGCATGCAGCTGTCGGCGACGCCCTGGCCCGCCGGCTTGGTGAACGTGGCGGCCGGGATGGTCACGCTGCCGGTATCGCCGGTGATCGTGCCGGCGGTCGCGGTCACGCACGTGCCGCTCGCGACCCATACCATCGTGTCGGCGCTGCCCGCCGGCGACCACGTCAAGGTCACGGGGGCCGCGCGCGACGCCGTGGCCGGCGCGGGGCCGGGATCGAACTTGTCCGGCAGCACCACCGACGATTTCGGTGCGCCATCGTCGACCGAGCGATCGAACGCGATGTCGAACTCGGTGCCAGCGGCGTCGACCGGGAACACCGCGGTGTGCGACACGATGTTGCCCAGCTCGCTCTGCTCCAGGGTCATGTGATCGCTGCCGGTGGTCGCGGTCAGCTGGTCGTCGCCGGTCAGCTCGACGAAGTTGAGGTTGCTGGGGTCGTCGACATACAGCGTCGCCGACACCGTGGTCTGGCCGTTGTTGGTCGCGTGCGCCTCGAGATCGGCATAGATCCCGGAGGTCAGCAGGTCGCTCGACTCGGTCTTCGCACAGCCAGCCACGACGAGCAGTCCGAATACACAGCGCTTCAAGATCATGAATCCCCCCGGGTGCAAACACACCCGGCCGAACGCTATCACCGATGCTCGGCTATCCGCCCTCGACAAACGGGGACTTCACGCTCGGTGGATGTGCGAACCTGCGACCACCGGCCGGGCTGCGAATTTATCGTGAGCGCCTGGGGCCGCACCCGCGGACCCACCGGCGGCAGGTCCGGCAGCTGGCGGCGCAGCTGATCGATCGTCTCGTCGCGCCGGGTCAGGTCGGGTTCCCACGGCAGGTCGAGGTTTGCGATCCGGGCCAGATAGAACGCCGCGAAGTCCTTCACGCGATACTGGCGCTTGGCCATGGCCGCGGATTCGTCGCGCCCCAGGTACGTATCGCGCGCGGTCGCGTCCTCGAGCAACGCCCCGAGCGCGGGCTCGGCTGGCACGCCGAGCTCGAGGAACACCTCGCCGAGGAGCCCGATCGGCTCGTGCGGCTCCCACAGCGAGCCCCACGGGAACGCATAGCCGGCGAGATCCTCCTGGAGCGCCGACGAGAACACCTGCGCCATCGCGCGCGGATCGACCCGCTTGAACCCGGCGGCGCTCGCGCTGCGCAGCATCAGCGCCGCGGCGAACCGGACCTCGAGCGGCCGGTCCTCGCTCTCGATCAGCATCGCGTACACGCCGGGATCCGGGAACGCCCGCCATACCTCGCTGACCTGCGGATCCATCGCCAGCCCGGTCGCCAGCTCGGTGACCTTGCAGGCCGCCAGCCGCGCCGCGAGCTCGTCCACGGGGAGGTGCAGCGGGCGCGGCACCTCGTGCGCCTGGCTCGCCGTGCAGCCGATCACGACCAGACCCACCAGGCCGACCACCAGACGCGAGGGGCCGAACATGGGCGTGCTCGATGCAGGTATCGTGTCAGTCTTCACGCAGCTCCGGACCAGCTTGAGCCAGGCCGATCGCGCCACGCAAGGAGATTTTCGGAGACGGTGTCTCCCAACCACGGCGCTACCCGACGTTTTCGTACTCCCGTGCGTGTTAAGGTCGGCCGCGAAACGGGCCCCCTGTGTCAGAGGACACGCTGCAAACCCAGGCGATCGATCCGCTCGAAGCGCGGGTCGTGGCATTCCGCCAGCAACCGGACGTCCGAGGGTTTGCCGAGCTGCGTCAGGTGTTGCGTGATGCAGGTCGCGGCGAGCTGCTCGCGGATGTGTGCGCCACATGGGCGCCACATGAGCGCGATCCGATCCGGGCCGCCGATGCGTGGTCGGAGGCCGGTGAGGCGATGTTCGTGCTCGGGGAGACCGAGACCGCGATCGAGTACTTGCGCACCGCGCTCGAGCTCGATCCCGCCAACGACCGCGCGACCGACCGGCTGCTCGAGATCGTCGAGCCGGGCGATCCCGCGCTCGCCGCCGAGATCATCGAGCACGAGCTCGCGGAGCTGGCGAGGTCGGCCCCATCGGCCCAGGTGCAAGATCCGGGGCGCCGCGGCGCCGCCGACGGCCGGCGCAAGGCCGAGCTGATCGCCCGCCGCGCGGCGCAGCACCGGCGCGCCGCCGAGCTATGGAACACGCACCTGGGGCGGGTCGACCGCGCGCTGTGGCATTTCCAGCAGGCCTGGAAGCTCGAGCCGCATCGCACCGAGGCGCTCGAGGCCGCGCGCGAGCTGTACCACTCGCTCGGCGACGACGCGATGGTCGCCAAGCTGTTCGGCGCCGAGCTCGACGTCCTGGGCACCGACCAGGCGCCGGCCGCGATCGCGCGCAAGGCGTACCTTCGGTTCGAGCTCGGCGTGCTCGCGCTGCGCGGCAAGGACTACGAGGCCGCCGCCGGCCACCTCGAGGAGGCGTCGCGGCTCGATCCGACGTCGCTCGAGATCGCCGAGAAGCTCGCCGAGGTCTACGCCACGCCCGGGTTCCGCAGCGGCGACGACGGCGGGTGGCGCAACAAGGCGAGCCAGCTGTTCGTCGAGGTCGGCCGCAAGCGCATGCAGCGCGCCGACTCGACCGGCATCAACTACCTGCGCCGCGCGATCGGCATCGATCCGTACTCCAAGGGTGGCTCGGTCGCGCTGGAAGAAGCGCTGTCGGGCTCGGCGCAGTGGCAGGAGCTCGATCGCACGCTGCGCCACCGCAGCCAGGTGGTCCAGGATCCCGCCGAGCGCGCCGAGGTCCTGCGCCGGCGCGCCGCGCTGTACCGGAACCAGCTGCCCGACCGCGACGGCCTGATCGAGGTCCTGACCGAGCTGCTCGGCTACGAGCCGCCCGGCAGCAAGGCCGCGCGCGAGCTGCGCGAGCTGTTGCGCGACGACCAGGCGTGGGACGCGCTGTCGAGGCTGATGGAGGCCGAGATCAACGCGCTCGGCCAGGATCCCCAGACCCCGGCGACCGTCCTGGTCGACGAGATCCTCGAGCTGGCCACGGTCGCGCGCGAGCACATGGGCGACCGCGACCGCGCCGCGGAGCTGCTCCACCAGGCGCTCGAGGTCGATCCGATCCACGAGGAGGCGCTCGCGCGCTACGTCGATCACTTCCGCGAGCGCCGCGACTGGCGGGGCCTGATCGAACTGATGGAGTTCGCGCTCGACAACGGGCGCGCGGCGGGCGCGAGCGACGACGACGTGATCCGCCGGCTCGAGGAGATCGCGCAGCTCGCCGAGCTCCGGCTGGGCGACATCCCGCGCGCGATCGACGCCTGGCAGCGGATCGCCGAGCTCGAGCCCGGCAGCCCCAAGGTCGCCGAGGCGCTGCGCCGGCTCGGCGCGCGGGCCAAGCTGTGGGAGCAGCTGGTCGTGAGCCTCGAGCACGAGGTCGCCGCGGCGCCGGGGCCGGCCCAGCGGGTCAGCGTGCTGAAGAAGATGGCGCAGACCTACCGCGAGCGCCAGCTCGACCCGCGGCGCGCGATCGAGCTCTACGAGCAGATCATCAGCGACGCGCCCGACGACGATCCGACGCTCAAGGCGCTCGCCGAGCTGTACGAGCGCGAGGGCGACGACGCCGGGCTCGCCGAGACCCTGCGCCGGATGCTCGATCTCGAGGACCGCCGGGTGGTCGACGCGATGACCCGCAGCGGTAAGCCGAGCGATGCGCCGAAGGACTGGCCGGTCGCCAAGCGCGCCGAGCGGCTGACCATGCTGCGCCGGCTCGCGATCCTGTATGAAACCCGGCTCGCCGACGTCGACGGTGTGGTCTATGCGTCGAGCGCGGTGCTCGAGCTCCTGACCGGCGACCGCGATGCGCTCGAGCGCATGGAGCGCGTGCTCGACAAGGCCGGCGATCCGCGGCTCGAGCAGACGCTCGAGTACCACGCCGCGGCGTCGACCTCGCCGGCCGAGCGCGCCAAGCTGTACAAGCGGCTCGCCCGGCTCGCGGCCACGCGCCAGGACGACGTCGCCGCGCTCGAGCGCTGGGAGCAGACCCTGCGCGCGTCGCCCTCGGATCCCGACGCGCTCGCCGCGCTGTCCGGGCTGTACGAGGCCGCCGAGCGCTGGCCCGAGCTCGCCCAGGTGCTCGAGCGGCTCGACGGCGGCCGCCCGCTGCCGGCGCAGGGCACGCCGGACGCCGCGGTGCGCGCGGTCGATCTCGAGCGCTACGCCACGGTGCTCGATCGCCAGCTCGGCGACGCGGCCCGCGCGATCCGGGCGTGGCACCGCGTGCTCGAGCTGACCCCGCGGAACCGGATCGCGCTCGACGCGCTGGCCCGGCTGCACCGCGCGGCCGGCAAGTGGCGCGAGCTCGCCGACGTGCTCGGCATGCAGGTCGTGCTGTACGCCGACCGGATCGCGCCCGACGACGGCGAGCGCGCGACCGCCGCCGCGATCGACCGCGCCGAGCTGCTCGAGGATCGGCTCGGCGCGCCCGGCGAGGCGATCAAGGTCCTCGCGCACCTGATCCGCGAGCTCAACCCCAACCACCTCGAAGCCCACACCGCGCTGCGCCGGCTCTACGAGGCGCACGGCGAGTTCGACGCCGCGGTCCGGGTCGCCGAGCGCGAGATGTACCTGGCGCCCGAGCCGCAGCGCAAGATCTCGCGCGGGCTCGAGATCGGCCTGATCTGCCGCGACCGGCTCGCCAACCCGACGCGCGCGCTGCAGGCGTTCGTGCGCGTGCTCGAGCTCGATCCGGCGCAGGACGAGGCGCTGGCGGCCGCGGCCGATCTGCTGGCCCGGCTCGGGCGCTGGAAAGAGCACGTCGCGATGCTCGAGCGGATGCTGGCGCGGATCCCCGGGCGCGACGCGTTCGACGCGATCGAGTACGCCGAGGACCGCCGCGGGATCGTCCAGCGGATCGCGGCGGCGACCGCCGACAAGCTCGGCGATCCCCAGGCGGCGTTCCGCTGGTGGCGCCGGGCCTATGACGAGTCGCCCGACGAGGTGACGTTCGCCGACGTCCGGCGCGCCGGCGAGGCCTACAACCTGCCGCGCGAGCTGGCCGAGGTCCTGACCGACGAGCGCAGGCGGCTGGTCGCGGGCGTCGGCCAGCACGCCGGCGATCCCGCGGGCACGGCGCCCGCCGGCGATCCGGTGCGGTTCGTCGCGCTGTCGCGCGAGCTCGCGGGGCTGCTCGAGCGCCGGCTCGATGACAGGTCGCGCGCGATCGGGGTCCTGGCCGAGGCGCTCGCCGCCGCGCCGCGCGATCCGAGCCTCTTGACCGAGCTCGATCGGCTCGCCGCCGAGATCGATCACCGCGCGTCGTGGAAGGCGCTGCTCGAGGCCTACGACGTCGCGCTGCACGCCGCGCCGCCGGCCGCGCGGATCGAGCTCTACCTGCGGCGCGCCCGCGTGCTCGAGGACCGGCTGAACGATGCCAAGGCCGCGGTCGCCGACGTGCTCGCGGCGTTCTCGTGGGCGCCCGACCGCGACGACACCCGCGACGCGCTGGTCGCGCTCGCCGGCAAGGCGCGGGCGTGGACCGAGGTGATCGCGGTCGACACCGCGCTGATCGATCGCGCGCCGACCGCGGGCCGCCGGGTCGAGCTGCTGCGCCGCAAGGCCCAGGTGATCGAGGACCAGCTCAAGGACGCGCCGCGCGCGTTCCGCACCCACCTGATCGCGCTGTTGCTCCAGCCCGACGACGCCGACACCACGTCGCACCTGTGGCGGCTCGCCCGCGTGATCGGCAAGTACCGCGAGGCCGATCGCGTGCCCGGGACCGAGCCACCGCCGGCGGCGATCCAGGCCGAGCCCGCGGTCGCCGAGGCGGTCGCGGTGTCCGGCCGCGCCGCGCCGCCGGCGGATCCCGGGGCCGCGCCGGCCGCGCCCGGGCCCATGCCCATGCCCGGAACGGCGTCCACGTCCACGTCCACGTCTACGTCTACGTCTACGTCTACAAGACCCGGCGGCGGCGGCGGCGGCCGGATCCCGCGCCGGCTGCAGACCGAGCCGCTCGCCGACGCCGACGTCACGTTCACCCAGCTCTCGGTCGGCGACACCACCCAGCCGCTCGACGTCGGCGAGCTCGAGCTGACCGAGGCGCGGCGCGCCCAGACCGCCAATCCGGCCAATCCATTCGTCGCCGAGAACTCGACGATGACCCTGTCGCCGCAGGATCTGCGCGGCATGGTCGTCCCGCCGCGGCTGCCGCCGGGCGCCAAGGGCCCGCCCAGGCCGCCGCCGCGCCCGCCGCAGATCAAGCCGGGCGCCACGGCGCTCGGGATCCCGGCGGTGCGCGCCGCAGGGCCGCCGCCCGCGCCGCGCAAGGCGCAGGCCAGCGTGCGCCGCCCGCCGCTGCCGACCCTGCCGCACCGGCCGTACGAGTCGCCGTGGGAGGAGCTCGCGGTCGCGTACGACAGCCTGCCCGCGCCCGATGCGCCGGCCCGGCTGCGCTGGCTGTACCGCGCGTCCGAGGTCTGGGAGACCGGCGGCAAGGACATCGTGCGCGCGTTCGACGCGCTCGCGCGGGCGTTCGCGCAGGCCCGGCGCGCCCCGGACGGCGACGCCGAGGTCCGTGCGCGGCTGCACCGCCTGGCCCAGGAGCACAAGGCGTGGGACCGGCTCGCCGATCTCTATGAAGGCATGGCCGAGCAGGGCGAGACCGCGGTCGAGGCCGCGGATCTGCTGATGGAGGTCGCGACGATCCGCGCCGAGCAGGCCCGGCCGCGCGACGCCGAGGCCCAGCTCCGCCGGATCCTCGGCATGCTGCCCGGCGAGCCGATCGCGCGGGCCCGGATCGAGGCGCTGTACCGCGCCCAGGGTCGCTACGTCGAGCTCGCGGCGTCGCTCGAGGAGCGCACCGATCCGCGGCTCGGCACCGCGGCGCCGGAGGCCGAGCGCGCCCAGCTGCTCCGCGAACTCGCCGCGATCTACACCGAGAACCTGACCCGGCCGCACGACGCGATCGACGCGTTCGAGCGCCTGCGCCTGCTCGCGCCCGGCGACACCTCGGTGCTGATCAAGCTCGCCGAGCTGTACGGCGCGGTCGGCCGGTGGTCGAAGGTGATCGAGGCGCTCGGCAAGGTCGGCGAGATCGCCGAGGGCAAACCGGAGGCGCGCGACGCGCTGCGCACGATCGCCCGGATCTACGAGCACGAGCTCGAGCTGCCCGAGCGCGCGATCGACTCGTACTCGCTGCTGGTCGCGACCTGGCCCGACGACACCGCGGCGTGGACCGCGCTCGACGCGCTGTACGCGACCAACGCGCGGTGGACCGAGCTCGCGGATGTCCTGCGCCGGCGCGCCGCGCTCGAGCGCGAGCCCGCCGAGCGCGCGGCCCTGCTCGCCCGCCGCGCCCAGGTCCTGCTCGACTGGCTGGACGCGCCCGAGGAGGCCGCCGCGGCGCTGCGCCACGCGCGCACGATCGCGCCCGATGACCCGGCGCTCGCCGACCTCCTGGTCAGCGCGCTGATCAAGGCCCGGCGCGACCGCGAGGCCGCGGCGATCCTCGAGGGCCGGATCGAGGCCGCGGCGGCGTCCGACGCCACGCCGCGCGGCGACATGGCCGCGCTGTTGATCCGGCTCGCCCAGCTCCAGCTCGAGCGGCTCGACGACCGCGACGGCGCGCGGGCCTCGATCGACCACGCGCTCGCGCTGGTCCCCGAGCACCCGACCGCGCTCGCGGTGCTCGCCGGGCTGACGTCGCCCGACGACGATCCGCGCGCGTTCGCCGACGCCAAGCTGCGCGAGGCCGACAGCGCGCACGACGAGGACGTCCGGATCGCCGCGCTGATGGCGGCCGGCGAGGTGCTGCAGGCGCGGGTCGGCGACATCGCCGCCGCGCGCGCCGCCTACGAGCGCGTGCTCGGGCTGCGGCCGTACCACGCCGAGGCCACCTGGGCGCTCGCCGGGCTGGTCGAGAAGGGCGGCGATCCCGACACCGCGGCGCGCCTGCTCGAGAACCGGCTCGCCGACGAGTCGCTGACCCCGCCCGAGAAGGCGCGGATCATGACCCAGCTCGCGGCGCTGTCGCGCGCGGCCGGCGTCGAGCCTGCCGCCGAGCGCCGGCTGCTCGAGGCGCTGGGCTGCATGCCCGATCACATCCCGGCGATCATCGCGCTCGCCGACTTCTACGCCGATGCCCAGCGCTGGACCGATCTCGAGGCGTTCCTGCGCGACGTGGTCGGCGGCACGATGCTCGCCGCGGCGCCCGCGGCGCTGATCGCCGACCTCCACCGCCGGCTCGCCAACGCGCACGAGAAGCTCGGCCGCGACGAGGACGCCTACCAGACCCTGGTCGCCGCCGATCGGCTGCACCGCGGCCACCTGTTGATCAAGCTCGCGCTCGGCGAGAACCGCTACAAGGCGCGGCGCTGGCGCGAGGCCGCGCTCCACCTGTCGCCGCTGGCCGGCCACGACGACGCCGCGCACTATCCCAGCGAGATCGCGCAGGGCCTGTACCACGCCGCGCTCGCCGAGATCCGCTCGCTGCGGCCCGAGAAGGCGCCGCCGCTGTACGCCCGCGCGCTCGAGCTCAAGCCGCAGTACGCCCCGGCGCTGCAGGCGCTCGCCGAGGTCGCGATGGAGCAAGGCGACCACCGGCGCGCCGCGGACCTCCTGACCCGCCAGGCGACCGCGACCGACGATCCCGGCGAGCGGATGCGGCTGTTCGAGGCGCTCGGCGACATGGCGCTGATGATGCTGCACGACGAGGACCGCGCGCGCACCTGCTTCACCGCCGCGGTCGCCGCCGCGCAGCCGCTAGAGGCCAAGCACGTGCCGCTGCTCGACAAGCTGCTCGAGCGCCAGAACCTGTGCGGCGATCACGCCGGCTCGGCGCGCACCGCCGAGCTGATGGCCGCGTTCGGCGCCACGCCCGCCGAGCGCGCGGCTCGCCACCTGCGCGCGGCCCGCAACTACCTGGCCGGCGGCGATCCGATCCGCGCCCGCGGCGCCGCCGACCGCGCGGTCGAGCAGGATCCGTACGATCTCGACGCGGTCGACCTCGCGTCCGGGCTGGCGATCGATCGCGGCGACGTCGAGGCTGCCGCGGCGATGCTGACCCGGCTGCTGACCGCGCGCGGCGACAAGGCCGAGCGCCCCGACCCGCACGGCGCCCACAGCGCGCGGCGCGCCCAGCTGTCGTCGCGGCTCGGCCAGGCGCGCGCCCAGCGCGGCGATGTCCGCCAGGCGATCATGGCGTTCGAGCGCGCGATCGCGCTGGCCCCGGCGTCCGACGGCGCGATCGCCGCCCACCGCGGGCTGGTCGACGTGCTGCGCGGGGTCGACGATCCGGCGCGCCGCGAGTCGATCGCGGGCCACCTGCAGGCGATCACCGCCGCGACCGGCGCGCTCGCCGACCTCGTGGCGTGGGCCGACGAGCTGCGCCGGCAGAACGCGATCGACGCCGCGCACGCCACGCTCGAGCTCGCGATCGCGTGCGGCCACACCGCCGACCTCCAGCAGCAGGCGTTCCGCTCGATCCACCCGGCGTACGCGATGCGCGACGACGAGGCGTTCAAGGCCGCGCTCGACGGTGATCGCGCGCTGGTCAGCGATCCCGGCGAGGCCGGGCTCGGCGCGATCGCGGTCGCGCTCGCCGAGGCCGCCGCGCTGTTGTGGCCCGATCTCGACGACACGCTCGCCCGCAACGCCGCCGCCGGCGCGCGCCGGATCCCGGCGACCCGCCACACCCCGGCGACCGCGATGTTCTCGCGGGTCGCGACCGCGCTCGGCGCCGGCGCCGTGATGCTCTACGAGCTCGATGCGCTCGCCGGTCCGGACATCACCGTGGTCAACGCGGCGACCCCGGTGATCGTGCTCGGGCCGCGCATGCTCGGCGAGACCTCGGCCGGCGAGGTCCGCGCGATCCTGACCCGCGCGATCGAGCTGACCCGCCCCGAGCACGTCGCGGTCACCGGCCTGCCCGCGGCCGATGCGACCCGGCTGCTCGCCTCGGTGGTCCGGCTGTTCGGGCCGCCCGCGCTGCGCGACGCGATCAACGCGATGGTCGCCGATCCGGACGTCCAGCGCGGCCACGATGAGATGGTGCGCGCCGCGCTGCCGGTCCGGCTGCGC
>DATBBB010000494.1:0-4639 GCA_036271215.1 Kofleriaceae bacterium
CGTCCCGCTGAGCCTGATCACCCCGGGCCAGGTCACCAAGGCGATGATCAACTACCTGACGTTCACGGGAACGACGTCGGGTCTCAACGAGCAGCACACGGCGCAGGCCACCGCGAGCGGCAAGCTCGTCGATCTGCCGAACCACGGCGACATCTCGCTCGCCCTCGGTACCGACTACCGTCACGAGCAGGGCGCGAACCAGCCGGATCCGCTGACGGCGACCGGCGACACGACCGGTAACGCGATCGCCGCGACCGAAGGCGCGTATCACGTGTTCGAGGGCTTCGGTGAGCTCTCGGTCGTCCCGATCTCGGGCCTCGACTACCTGAAGTGGGTCGAGCTCGACGCCGCCGGCCGCGCGTACGATTACAACACGTTCGGCTCCGGCGTCACCGGCAAGATCAGCGGCCTGATCCGCACCGTGGGTGGCCTCGCGCTCCGTGGTACGTACGGCAACGCGTTCCGCGCGCCGAACATCGGCGAGCTGTTCTCGGGCCAGGCCGACAGCTTCCCGACCATCGCCGATCCGTGCGACACGCGTCCGCCGGGCTCGAAGGGCCCGATCACGCTCAGCCCGACCGCCCAGATGGAGTGCGCCAAGCAGGGCGTGCCGACGAACTCGGTGTTCCAGACGATCCAGCAGCGCACCAAGGTCGGTGGCAACACCCAGCTGCAGCCGGAGAAGGGCAACGTGCTCACCGCCGGTATCGTGTTCGAGCCGATCACCGGCCTCGACTTCACCCTCGACTACTGGCACATCAAGATCGACAACGCGATCCAGACGCTGCCGGTCCAGACGCTGCTCCAGCAGTGCTACGACGGTGGCCAGCAGCAGTTCTGCGATCTCGTCCAGCGCGATCCGGGCTCGCACCAGATCTCCCACATCCTCGATCAGATCCAGAACGTCGGTGGCGTCACCACCTCCGGTCTCGATTTCTCGGCGGCCTACCAGTACAAGACCGACTTCGGTACGTTCCGGCACTCGCTCGAGGGCACGTACCTGTTCCAGTACAACATCGACACCGGCACCGTCGATCCCGACTCCCTGAAGGAGACCATCATCCACGGTAAGGGGTTCTACGATCTCGGCGTGAACCCGGACCTCAAGTTCAACATCTTCACGCTGTGGAGCCATCCGTCGGGCTTCGATGCCGGCTTCAACTTCCGGTACATCGACTCGTTCCAGGAGTGCGATTCGGACGACTGCAACGATCCGGCAAATGGTCGTCGCGAGGTCTCGAAGTACGCCACGGGCGACCTGTTCATCGACTACGCGCTCAAGTCGAGCCAGGGCACGACCCGCGTCGCGGTCGGTATGAACAACGTCAACGACGCGAAGCCGCCGGTGATCTACAACGGTATCGCGCTGAACGCGGACGAGTCTGCCTATGACTTCATGGGCCGCATGTTCTACATCCGGCTCTCGCAGCTGTTCTGATCCATAGGGGACGTTCCCGTCGACTGGCGACTTTCGCGGCGAAGCCGCGAAAGTCACCCCACCGCGCGTCGGGTCGCGCGGGATCCTGGTGACGGGATCTGTGCTCGAACAGCGGTGAGGGGATGCCGGTGCTGGCCGCGAGGCTCGCACCGGTTCTGTCGTTTCGGTCGCGCAGCGCGCTGGTCGCGCGGCGCCGGTTCGGGGCTCAGCGGGTGAGCGGGGCGGGCTCGGTGGCGCGGTTGACGTCGCCGATCGCGCCGACCAGCTCGGCGAGCGCGGCGCACTCGGCGGGCCGCAGGTACGGGTTCCAGATGTCGCCGAGCAAGATCGTGCGCGTGGTGGCGCTGCGGTTCCACGCCTCGTGCTCGTAGGTGTCGTCGAACGCCAAGCACCGGCCGGCCTGCCAGCGCTGCTCGGTGACGCCGACCAGGTGGAGCGCGCAGCCGTCGGGGATCTCGAGGCCGAGGTGGAGCACCGCGCGCGCGTTGGTGACGCCGCGGTGAGGCAGGATGTGCGCGCCGGGCCGCATGATCGAGAAGCAGACCTCGGGGCCGTGGTCGCGGACGTGATCGAGCGGTAGCGCGGCGAGCACCGCCGAGGTCGCCGGGCACGCGGCGTGGTGCGCGGCGTTGCGCTCGCCGTCGACGTAGAAGAAGTAGGCGTCCCATGCGCCGGCGGTCAGCTGGTCGCGCTCGGCGGGGGGCACGTCGTAGTGGAACGGCTGGATGCCGTCGCCGCCGATCACGCCGCGCAGCTCGGCGGCGATCGCCTCGGTCTGGGCCTCGTACCAGTCGGCGAACGGCAGCGCGTCGCGCGGAAACACCGGCGCGCGCGGCAGGCCGGGCACGTAGAGAAAGCTCGGCTGCTGGTGCGGATCGTCGCGCACCGTGGGCTCGAGCCCGACGTACATCGCGAGCGCTCGCTTGACCCGGCCGAGCTCGTCGTCGCCGTAGCGCGCGACCAGCGGCTCGAGCACCTCGTGGAACAGCTCGCCGCGGCCGGCGTGCGCGACGGTCATGCCGCGCAGCACGAGGTCGCGGATCCATGTCGGGGTCGAGCCGTTGTCGAGCCAGAACCCGCGCAGCTGCGCGGTCTTGATCGCGCGCAGGAACCCGATCACCGCGCCGCGCCGATCGCCGCGCCCGAGGTGCAGCGCCGCGAGGTGGAGCTGCGACGTGAACGCGAACGGCAGATCGCGACAGATCGCGGTGAGCTCGACCTCACACTCTGGGAGCTCGAGCACCGCGGCGTGCGCGCTCGCGAGCTGCTGGTGCAGCGCGACGTCGAGCGGCTGAGCCTCCAGCACACGCTCGAGCTGGCGCACCGCATCGCCCGGCTGGTGAGGGTTCATTCACGCCGATGATATGAAGTTGTTCAAAGTTCTTCACGCCCGAAACAACGAAACAACATCAAAACGCAACAATCTCGGGCCTCGCTCGGACTCGCCCCGGACCGGGGAGCGCCGGCACAGGGTGTCGCCCGGTGGCTGGCGCGATCGTGGTGGCCCACAACAAGCCCCGGATCGACTTCAGGATCGGAGCAAGGGCCTCAGCCGGGGAGCGCGGGCACGGGCTGCCAGTCGCCTGGGCTGGCATGCGGGCGATGCTCGGAGCAAGAAGAAGAAGTACCCCGCATCGGCCAGTGATCCGGATGTCGCCTGGGCTGGCATGCGGGCGATGCTCGGAGCAAGGGCCTCAGCCGGGGGAGCGCGGGCTCGGGGTTTCCGTCCGGTTGCCAGGAGATCGCCGGTTCGCGGTCGGCACCGACGCGGAGTGCCGTCGGGTCCGGGCAACGGGCGGATATCCGCGTTGTGTCGCGGCAGGTTTCATGCGATCGACGAGCCCATGAGCGAACACCCGACCGACTTCGTGGGATCCATCGAGGACGCGATCACAACGTCGGTGCAGGCCCGGATCCCGGACGCCGTGGTCGCGGTGTCCGGCAGCGGCGGCCACTACCGGATCGACGTCGTATCGACGGTGTTCGCCGGCAAGTCGATGCTCGAGAACCAGCGCCTGGTGCTCGGCTCGATCAAGCACCTGATCAACGGCGACCGCGCCCCGGTCCACGCCGTCGATTCGCTGACCACGCGCACGCCCTAGCCCGGCTGCGGAGCACCTGGTGGCCGGCTCCGGCCGGCAACTCGGATCGAGCTCCCCAGCAACCTGCGAACGGCAGGGACCATGCAGGCGGCTGCTTCCGCAGCCTGCGGACCCGCGGAAGGCTACGCCGCGGCCTGCCGGGACCCCGCAGGAGCTACGCCGCGGCCTGCGCGCGCGCCGCGTTGCGCGCGATCGACCACGACCACGCGATCAGCACCAGCTGCAGCGGCAGCCGCGCCCACAGCGCCCACGCCGGCAGCGCGCGGCCGCCGAGCGTCAGGTGATGGATCGCCATGTTGAGGTTCGCCGGGAACACCGCGATGAACAGCGCGATCAGCCCCCACGCGGCGAGCCAGCGGGTCTTGCGCAGCATCAGGCCGAGCCCGCCGGCGATCTCGGCGAGGCCGGACACCAGGACCAGCGCGTCCGGCGCCGGGAGCCACGCCGGGATCATGTGGACATACGGCTCGGGCGACAGGAAGTGGTTGGCCCCGGCGGCCACCATGACCAGGGCCAGGACCCAGCACGAGATCGTCTGCGCGCGCGTCATCGTGACGTGACCTCCCGCATGGTGCTCGTCATCGCGTCACCACACTTGTACGCGCAATCCTACGCGACGCCGCGAAATCCCGCGCAATCTCCCGCCGAATAGACCCGGGCGCGGGGTGGCACGTCACAGCGAGCATCACGTGAAGCGGACCTCGCTTGCCTCGATCCCGAGTGGCTCCGCCCGTCCCCACGGGCAACGCCCGCCGGGTTCCCACCCCGGAACCGCGCCGCTGCGTCGCGCGGTAGCTGATACGCTGGTTCGAACCAGCGGGGCATGGTCTGGAAGCAGCGGGGCATGGTCTGGAACCAGCGGGTGATCTTGATGAAGAAGAAACTCTGGATCGGAGTCGCGGCGGTGCTGTGGGTGGTCTCGTTGTTCCACGAGGGCGACCGCTGCGAGCGCGCGCTGTTCGCCTACGGCGTCGACGCCGAGAGCTGCCCCGACGGCGAGGTCCGGCAGTCGGCCGAGCTCGCGGTCGACGGCGCCCGGCGCGGCGCCAAGGGCTCGGCCGAGGGGTCGATCGATCTGGAGGTGGTGGCGCACTACACC
>DATBBB010000495.1:0-20016 GCA_036271215.1 Kofleriaceae bacterium
CGATGAAGTTCGCGACCGGCCTCGAAGCGACCTCGAATGATCTAGGCGCCATGTTCGAAGAGACACTGCTGGTATATGCGCTGCTGGCTGCTGGTCTACCGATCGGGATCCCGCACTTCTGCTTCAGCCAACCGATCACGACGAACGAGATCGACTTTGCGATCTACGACACACACGGCCACGGACCCGGCGAGGCTTGGCAAGCCACCATCGCCGACCAGAGCCTTTGCGCGTGGGAGGTGACCTGCGGACACCTCGCCGAGCCCGGCCGGCATGATGAACCGGACGACAAGGGCCGAGAGCCACAGCATCTGCCCGGCGCGGATCACCCGCAGAAGAAGCTGGTCAACTTCTTGGCGCTCAAGACGTTCGGCTTCTATCAGCTGCACTTTCACTACTTGAGCGTGTTGCCGCCGCAGAACGTCTCCCAGGCGACGGCCAGGGCCCTGGAAAATACGGCTGGATTTTCGTACTGGTGCCTTGGTTCGGAGGTTCCCGATCTCGAAGCACGAGTCTTGACGAGCGAATCGGGAATTGACGTTGCACTGCTTCGAAGCTGGCACCAGAAGATCGTTGGGCGGGTCGAGCAACAGGCTCGCAGCTTCGCGGAGGTGCGCAAGATGGCGCCAGCCGCATCAGCCAAGCTACCATGATGTTCGCTCGAGCCGCCGATCAGCGCTTGTGGGCGCCCGCCGCCGGTAGATCGTATTCGAACACCTGGCCGAGCGGGACGCCGAACGCGCCGGCGATCTCGAACGCGACCTCGAGGGTCGGTGAATACTTGCCGCCCTCGATCGCGTTGATCGTCTGGCGGGTGACCCCGACCTGATCGGCGAGCTGCTGCTGGGTCATCTCGCCGGCGGCGAACCGCAGCGCGCGGATGTGGTTGCGGATCCGGGAGCCGCTCATGTCAGGCTCCGCGGCGGTAGTAGACCAGCTGCGAGCCGCAGTGCACCAGCTCGGCGATCACGATCGCGAGCAGCGCCGCGTGCGCGCACCAGAACGTGCCGAGCGACAGCGCGGCGACGCCGAGCGCGCCCCACACGCCGGACACCAGCACGTAGTACGCGTTGCGCGCGGCCTTCTGCGCGACCTGGCGATCGCGCTCGTCGGTCCGCTCGGGCCGCTGGTGGATCGCGAGCGCGGCGTGGACCACGGCCTGGACGATGATCATCACGATCACCACGCCGGCGAACAGCACGCCGAGCTCGCCCGGGTGGCCATCGCCGAGCTCGACCGCGCGCCAGAAGTAGTAGCCGTAGATCGCCAGGATCGAGGCCGCGGTGACCCACAAGCTCTTTTCCTTGAACGACAGGCCGGGCGTGGGCTCGTCCGCGATGACCGGTTTGTTTGACATGATGTCCAATGTAATTTACATCGATGCCATGTCAAGTACCTTTGACATCGAGCTCGGAGCCGGCCTCCTGGCGGCGGGCCCGCAGCTTCTGCTTGTTGCGCCGGCCGAGCCGCTCGAGCATCGGCCGGAGCGCGCGGCGGATCGACGGCGCCACGTATCCCAAGGTCGCGAGCACCCCCGACAGCCGGGGCGTGCTGCGCTCGAGCTTGCCGTCATGGGCGCACGCGACGACCAGCTCGGCGACGTCCTCGGCGCTGACCAGCGGCTGGGACATCGTCAGGTCCGACACCGTGTCGAGCTCGGACATGATGAACTGGGTGTCGACCGGCCCCGGCGACACGCACGACACCGTCACGCCGCGACCGCGCAGCTCGTCGGCGAGCGCCATCGAGAACGCGCGGATCCCGAACTTGGTCGCCGAGTACACCACGCCACCGGCCGTCGGCACCTTGCCGGCCAGCGACGCGACGTTGACGATCGCTCCGTGGCCCGACGCAATCAAGTGCGGCAAAATGCGGCGGGTCAGGACGACGGGAGCGCGCAGGTTGACGTCGACCATCGCCGCGAGCTCGCCGGCGTCCTGGTCGGCGAACGGCCCGCGTGCGTGCTTGCCGGCGTTGTTGACCAGGACGTGGATCGCGCCGAACGCCGCGAGCGCACCGCTGGCGATCTGTTCCGGTGCGTCGGGGTGGGCAACGTCGGCGGCGATCGCGACCACCGGGCCGAGCCGTGCCAGCTCGGCCCGGGTCCGCTCGAGCTCGGCGGCCCCGCGCGCGACCGCCACGACGCTGGCACCGGCCTGGGCGAACAGCCGGGCGCTGGCGAGCCCGATTCCGGCAGACGCCCCGGTGATCACCACGGTCCGCCCTCGGAACGATCGACTTGGCATGAGCCGACCGTACACCGCAACACATCAAATTGCGCAAACGGGCCCGACGAGCTGGATTTGTTCATTCACGCTCGGGCAGTATTCACCAATGCGATCGTTTGTTCCCATCACGATCGACGCTACGTGGATCGCGGTGGACATGACGGCGGTGCGTGAGATCGGCGGGCCCCTGACGTGGATCGCACTGCCGACCGCGAGCTCGACGATGCCCGGCGTGGCCGCGTGGCGCGGTCGCGCGATCACGGTGGTCGATCTCGCCGCGCTGCTCGGCACCGGAGAGCGACTCGTGGCGCCGAACGGCCGCGTCCGGACGGTATACCTCCAGTCGGGGACGAGCATGCTCGCCGTGCCGGTCGATGCGGTGCGCGAGCCGTTGCTGGTGTCGCCCCAGGACATCCGCGCCCCCCGCGCGCGCACCGATGGGTTCTGCACGGGCGAGCTGGACGTCGAGGGCCACACCACCCTGATCCTCGATCTGAGCGTGCTCACGGAAGGCCAGCGGCCGGCGGCGTCGAGTGCCAGCTTCTAGCAAACCCGCCACCGGCCAACCGGCACCCGCCGCGCCGCGCGTGGCGATGGTCCACATCCGCGATCCGCGATCCCGGTGGACCGTGCCGGCCGCGCGCGTGGTCCGGATCGCGTCGGCGGTCGAGTGGGGTGCATCGCCGGCGCTCGACCTGTTCGCCCGGCTCGGGCCGGTGCCCCACGATGACGACCACATCCACCGGGTCGTGGTGCTGCGCGGCGCGCGCGATCACCTGATCGCCGTGCTCGCCGCCGGCCCGATCCAGATCTCCGACGTCGAATCCGCCGACATCCTGCCATTACCTGCCGCGTTTGCCGCGACGGCCCGAGAAATCTCGGCGATCATCGTCGCGCGCGATGCCTCGCTGTCCCTCGTGCTCGATCCCCTTGCCATTGCCGCCACCGACGCCGTGCTCGTGAGGAACCATGCCTAAGTCACTTGTCGCCCGTGTTCGGCTGATCTATCTGCCGCTCGATCTCATGTTCTCCATCCTGATCCCGCTCGCGCTGATCAAAGGGATCGAGGCGGCGGACCCGATCTACGCAGCGTTCGTGCTCTACGGCCTCGGCCTGGTGCGCAGCGTCATCATCAACATCGTCTTCGGCCGGCTGTTCGGGCCGATCGGTCACTGGCTCGAGTCGACGTCGGCGATGCCGGACTCGCGCGAGGTCCGCGAGATCGATGCCCAGATCCGGCGCGTGCCGAGCCAGGCCACGACGTGGATCGGCGGCCTGTGGATGGCGCAGCTGGTGATCGGCACGATCGCGCTGCTGCTCTTCGACCCCTATCACGCCGGCATCGCGCCGCGCTCGTGGGTGACCGCGACGCTGATGGGCGCCGCGACGCTGCTCGGCACGGTGCCGTTCACCACGCCGCTGATGGCGCTCCTGCTCGACGGCCCGGCGCGCGCGCTGTTCGCGATCACCCACAAGGCGGGGATCCGGCTGCACCGCGACAAGACCTCGCTGCTGCTGCGCATGGTGTTCATGATCGCGTGCATCGGGCTCGCCGGCCCGGTGTGGATGGCGTCGACCAGCTACGCGTCGGATGCCGAGCGCGCGGTCGGCGAGGCCCGCGGCCAGGCGGCGTTCGCCGCATCGGACCTGGCGCGCCAGCTCAGCACGATCCCCGCCACCGATACCCAGGCGCTGGCCCGGTTGATCGCGGACGCGAGCGCCCCCGGCCGCGAGATCTCGATCGAGCGTCCGACCGGCGAGCTGGTGGTCGGCGACCGCACGCAATCGCCGCCGCTCGCCAAGTGGGTAGCGCAGCCGATCTCCCCGATCCACGGCAACAACACCGAATCGGCGACCAGCCCGCGCGACTCCAAGGTCTCGGCACGCTCGCTCGCCTCCAACGGCCTGGTCGCGGTGGTCGTCGAGCCGATCGCCGAGGGCGCGTCGAGCTCGATGATCTGGACCCTGCTCGTGTTCTTCGGCGTGGTGATCAGCTGGGGCCCGATGTGCGCCTACCTGCTGTCCCGCAACGTGGTGACCCCGCTGCAGGACATCACGCGCGCGGTCCAGCAGATCACCGAGATCGGCAAGCTCGACGAGGTCATGGCGATCACCGTGACCCACAACGACGAGACCGGCGCGCTCGCCAGCCGGTTCAACGACCTGGTCGAGACCCTGCGCGATCTCGGCGCGGCGGCCGGGGCGCTCGCCAAGGGCGACCTCGAGATCCGGCTCGCCGGCGAGGGCGACGTCGCGGTCGCGTTCCGCGCGATGATCGAGAGCCTCGGCCGGATCGTGCGCCAGATCCACGAGACCTCGGTGCTGCTCGCGGCGGCGGCGACCGAGATCTACGCGGCGTCCCAGGAGCAGGAGGCCGCGGCGGCGTCGCAGTCGACCGCGATGGTCGAGATCCGCCAGACGATGGAGTCGCTGTTCGAGGCCGCGGCGCACGTGTCCGAGTCGGTGCGCGGCGTGCTGTCGAACGCCGAGCGCACGCTCGAGACCACCGATCGCATGGTGGTCCGGATCGGCGACCTCACCAACCACGCCGGCCGGATCGGCGAGATCCTCGAGACCATCCGCGACATCTCCGACCGCAGCGACCTGCTCGCGCTCAACGGCGCGCTCGAGGCCAGCCGCGCGGGCGAGGCCGGCCGCGGGTTCGGCCTGGTCGCCGGCGAGATGCGGCGGCTCGCCGAGCGCGTGATGACCTCGGTCCACGACGTGCGCTCGCTGGTCGGTGACATCCGCGCGTCGGGCTCCTCGACGATGATGGCGACCGAGGACAGCAAGAAGCTCGCGGCGAGCACGACCGACGCCGCGCGCCAGATCACGCTGGTCACCCAGCAGCAGCGCAGCGGCACCGAGCAGGTGCTGCAGAGCGTGCGCGAGATCGCCGAGACCTTGACCCAGTCGGTCGCCGCGATGGCGCAGACCCGCGCGTCGGCCGAGCAACTCAAGAGCCAGGCCGACAAGCTGTCGGGCCTGGTCCGGGCCTTCCGCATCGAGACTCCCTCCGCGTGAGCTCTCGCCGCGAAGCCCTGATCGCGCGGTACCGCGTCCTGTCGCTGGATCGGATCCGCGCGATCCGCGGCAAGCTCCCCGAGATCGTGGCCGGCAACGCCGAGGCGCTCGCCGAGGTCCGGCGCGAGCTCCACACGCTCAAGGGTGACTCGCACTTGCTCGGCCTGGTGATGATCGGCCGGGTCGCGCACGCGTGCGAGGAGCAGCTGCTGAACCCGCCCAGCTTCGAGGACGCGACCCGCGCGGTGGCGCGCGCGCTCGAGGCGGTGAAGATCGCGCTGCGCGACGAGACCAGCGAGCGCTCGGTGATCGACGAGCAGATGCAGACCGTGCTCGCGGTGCTGCAGGCGCCGCCGGAGTCCGCAGCGCCGGCCGCGCCCGCCGCGGCTCCCCCGGCTGCGCCCGCGGCCCCCGCCGCCGCCGCCCCCGCCGCCAAGCCTGCGCCGGCCACGGCGTCCCCACCCGGGATGCCGATGATCCCGCCGCCGCCCGGCGCGACCGCCCCGGCCCCAGGCCTCCCGGTCCCGGGAGCCCCGGCGATCCCGACTTCGGCCTCGGCCCCGGGCCTCCCGGCCCCGGCGGCCCCGCCGACCACCGCGGTTGCCGCACCGGCGCCGACCGGGCTCGACGCCGGCTGGGGCGATGCACCCGCCGCCACCGAGGTGCCTGTCGCCACCGGGGCGCCCGCCGCCGAGTCCACGGTGCACAAGGCGCCGGCCGAGGAACCGTCGCGCTGGGTCCACGTCAACGCGCACGACGTCGATATGGTGTGCGAGCGGCTGTCGGCGCTGCACGCCGATCTCGGCCGGCTGCACGCCACGCTGCGCGTCATGCTGGCCTCGGCGCGCGATACGATGCACGATGTCGAGCGGCTGCGCGCCGACCTCGACGAGATCGTGTCGTCGGCGTGGGCGCTGCGGCTGTCGCCGGTCCACGGCACGCTCTCCGAGCTCGGCGATTACGCGCTCGAGCTGGCGCGCAGCAATGGCAAGGAGCTCCGGGTCCGGATCGACGACGGCGGCGCGCTCGTCGAGCGCCACTTGCTCGACGAGGTTCGCGAGCCGTTGCTCCATCTCGTGCGCAACGCGGTCGATCACGGCATCGAGCCGGCGAGCGAGCGCCGCGGCAAGCCGGTGCCGGCCGAGCTCGCGCTGTCGGCCGAGGGCCGCGGCGACCACGTGGTGATCAGCGTCGCCGACGACGGCCGAGGAGTCGATCTCGCGGCGGTGCGCCAGGCCGCGATCGCCCGCGGGCTCGCTGAGCCGGCGTCGATCATCTCGGAAGAGACGGCTCACGAGCTTTTGTTCGTACACGGGTTCTCCACCCGGCAGGGCGCAACCGACCTGTCAGGTCGCGGAGTTGGGCTCGACGCGGTGCGACGCCGGCTGCTCTCGATCGGCGGCCGGGTCACAGTCTCGAGCTCACCGGGTGCCGGGACCCGGTTCGCGATCCATATTCCTTCAACGGTGTTTCGCGAGCGCGTGCTGATCGCCGATGTCGGGGGCGCGCTGTGCGCCCTGCCGGCGCGCGACGTCGAGGCGGTGGTCCCGATCGGCGGCGGCATGATCGAGTCGGTCGGCAACACCTCGCTGTTGCGCTACGAGGGCGAGGGCATCCCGTTCTTGCCGATGCCGATGTACCGCGGTGACGCCGAGAGCACGCGGGCCGCGATCGTCAGCCACAGCGGCAAGCGGTGGGCGATCTCGCTGCCGGATGTCGTCGGCGACATCGAGATGCTGCGGGTCCCGGTCGACGCCTCGGTCGCCGCGCTCGGCCCGTTCGCCGCGAGCGGCACGCTCGACGATGGCCGCCTCGTCCTGGTCGTCAGCCTCGACGCCCTGCTCGCCCACCCGCGGCGCGCCGCCGATCTGATGCGGTCGCCGACCTCGCAGCGCGGCAAGCGCCGGGTCCTGGTCGTCGACGACTCGCCGATCGTGCGCGACCTCCTGACCGAGCTGTTGTCGAGCGTCGGGCTCGATGTCCGCTCGGCCGCCGATGGCGCGCAGGCCCTGCAGGCGCTCAACGAGCGCACCGCGGATCTGATCGTCTCCGACGTCGAGATGCCGGTGATGGACGGCTTCGAGCTGCTGCGCCAGCTGCGCGACCGACCCGAGCGGATCCCGGTGGTGATGGTGACGACGCGCGGCACGGTGTCGGATCGCGCGATGGCCGCCGCGCTCGGCGCCGACGCGCTGATCGTGAAGTCCGAGTTCGAGAACGCGCACCTCCTGGAGACGGTCAAACGGTTCGTGGAGATCGGCGCGTGAAACGACGCGCCGTCGTCGTCGATGACTCGGTGATCGCCCGCCACCTCTTGCGCGACTGGCTCGAGGCCGACGGCGATCTCGAGGTCGTGGGCGAGGCGGCCGACGGCGACGCCGCGATCGACGTGATCACCCGGCTCAGGCCGCACGTCGCGACGATCGATCTACGGATGCCGGGGATGTCGGGCCTCGACCTGGTGTCGTACCTGATGGCGAAGGCGCCGCTGCCGATCCTGGTGTTGACCGGCGAGCCGACCCGCGACGAGGCCGGCCGCGCGTTCGAGGCCGTACGGCGCGGCGCGCTCGATCTGCTGATCAAGCCGAGCGCGCTCGACGAGGAGGCGATCCGCTCGCTGCGCGCCCACGTGCGCTGGCTCGCGACCGTGCCGGTGGTGCGCCACATCGACAGCAACCGCCCCGAGTTCGCGGCCGCCACGCCGTCCAAGCCGTTCCGCGCGGCGGTCGATCCGCCGGCGGTGCACGTGCCGCAGATCGCGAGCGTGCCGATGTTTCCGACCCCGCCGCTGCCGCCGGTGATCCCGGCGGTGCCGCGCACGGGGCGCGCGTCGGGCGAGCCGATCGTGGTCGGGATCGCGGCCTCGGCCGGCGGACCGACCGCGCTCGCCAACGTGCTCGGCTCGCTGTCGCCCGATCTGCCGATCAGCCTCGCGATCGTCCAGCACCTGCCGCGCGGGTTCGCGCCGAGCTTCGTGAGCTTCCTGCAGTCGCGGTGCTCGCTCACCGTGCGGCTAGCCGAGGCCGGCACGGTGCCATGCCCGGCGACCGTGGTGCTCGCGCCCGACGATCACCACCTCGAGCTGATCGACGGCAAGTTCGCGTTGACCAACGGGCCACCGGTCGAGGGCCACCGCCCGGCCGGCACGGTGCTGCTGCGCTCGCTCGCCTCGCTCGGCAACCAGGCGATCGGCGTGGTGCTGAGCGGGATCGGCCGCGACGGCGCCGACGGCCTGCGCGCGATGCGCGATCGCCACGCCGTGACCTTCGCGCAGGACGCCAGCACGTCGGTGGTGTACGGCATGCCGCGCGCGGCGCTCGAAGAAGGCGGCGCGCAGCAGGTGCTGCCGATCAGCGAGATCGGGCGGGCGATCGCGGCCACCGCCCTGTCACCGTGGCGCCGGAGGGCAACATGACCGGCGAGCCGCCGTCGCCGGTGCCGACCCACATGCTCGCCGAGCTGGTCGAGCGCGTCACCGGGCTCGCGCTCGCCCGCGGCGGGGTCAGCGGCTCGCTCGATCGGTTCGTCAACGAGCGGCTGACCAAGCTCGGGCTGCGGATCGACGACTACGTGGCGCTGGTCTCGGATCCGGCGAGCCCCGAGCTGCGCAAGCTGATCGACGCGATCACGGTCCAGCACACCTGGTTCTACCGCGACGCCGAGCAGCTGCAGACGATCGCGAAGCTGCTCGCGGCGATGCCGCCCGGGCCGCTGGCGATCTGGGTCGCCGGCTGCGCGACCGGCGAGGAAGCGTACACGCTGGCGATGATCTGCCGCCGGATCGGCCGAGAGGTCACCGTGCTGGCGACCGACGTCAACGAGACCGCGCTCGAGACCGCGCGGCGCGGCCGGTACAGCGCGCTCGCCGTGCGCGACGTGCCCGAGGCCGAGAAGCGCTGGCTGCCGGTGCACGGCAGTCACTTCGAGGTCGATCAGGGGCTGCGCGACTCCGTGACGTTCAAGCGCCACAACCTCGTCGAGGTCCCGCCGCAGGGCCCGCGCGGCGGCTGGGATCTCGTGGTGTGCCGCAACGTGCTCATCTACTTCTCGCGGGCCGCGGCCGCGCGGCTGCTCGAGCGGTTTGCGCGCGCGATCAAGGAGGGCGGCTCGCTCGTGGTCGGCGCCAGCGAGGTGCTGTTCGAGCCGCCGCCGGGCCTCGAGCTGATGACGTCGCACAACCGGCTCGTGCTGCGCCGCCCGGTGCGCCCGGGGATGAGCGCGCCATCGATCTACACCCCACCGGCCCCGTCGGTCCCAGCGACCCCGTCGGTCCCAGCGGCCCCGCTGGCCCGACCGCTCCTGCCGCCAACCACGCCGCCAGCCCTGCAGCTGCGGACCCCGATCAACGATCCGCGCTCGAACACCGAGCGCCGGATGGCCGAGGCGCGGCAGTCCCTCGAGCGCCAGACCGCGGAGCGCCAGGCCCAGGAAGCGAAGCTGGTCGCCAAGCCTCGCACGATCACCGAGCAGCCGCCGATCGTCGAGCCGCCGCGGACGATCACGCCGAACCGGCCGGTCGCGGAGCCGCCGCGCGCGTTTGCCCGCGCCAGCACCGAGTCGTCGCGCGAATTCCCCCGCCCCGGCACCGAGTCGTCGCGCGAATTCCCCCGCGCCGGCACCGAGTCGTCGCGCGAGCCGGCCAAGCCGGTGGCCAAGCCGGTCACGGGGGCCGTCGGGGCCACCGGAGCCGCAGCTGCCTCGGTCCGCGATGACGAGCTGATCGCGACCCTGAATCGCGGACATGCGCTGTTCGAGCACGGCGATATCGTGGCAGCGATTCGCGTTTACTCGGATCTGGCCAATCGAGCACAGGACATCCCCGAGCCCTGGTTATTTCTCGGGATCGCCCATTACAGCCACGGCGAGATGGAGCTCGCGGCCAAGGAGCTGCGCGCGGCGCTGTGCCTCAATACCAAGCTGTGGCCGGCGATCTTCTACCTCGCGCGCTGCTACGAGTCGCTCGGCCGGCGCAGCGAGGCACTGCAGCAGTACGACCTCGCCGCCCTCGACGATCTGCAGCCGGTGGCGCTGCGCAGCGAGAGCGCGATGATCAACGAGCTGCGCGCGCTGCGCAGCGACTTCCGGAACGCCGCGCGCCGCGTATCGTCCGATCGCGGCATCTCGCTGCGCCGGCTGATCCGGGATGACGTCGACTAGGACGACCAGGACCCCCCAAGTACGAGCTAACCATGCCACGTGGCCTCGCGATCGCCTGTGCTCTAGCGTTCACCGCGTGTGCCTCCCGTGCACCGGGCGGCTCCACCCTCGCCGGGTACTTCGCTCCGACCGATCCCGGCCCGCAAGCCGGCGGCGTGCGGATGATTCCCATCCACACGGCCAAGGGTGACTTCAAGGTATGGACCAAGCGGTTCGGTAACAACCCGCGGATCAAGCTGTTACTGCTGCACGGTGGCCCGGGTGCCACCCACGAGTACTTCGAGGCGCTCGAGACCGCGCTCGCCGGCCAGGGGATCGAGTTCATTTACTACGACCAGCTCGGCTCGGTGTACTCGGATCAACCCACCGATCCGTCGTTGTGGACCATCGACCGGTTTGTCGACGAGGTCGAGCAAGTCCGGATCGCGCTCGGGCTCGATAAAGATAACTTCTACCTGCTCGGGCACTCGTGGGGCGGAATCCTCGCCACGGAATACGCCCTGCGCCACGGCGATCACCTGAAGGGTCTCATCATCTCCAACATGATGATGAGTATTCCCGATTATAACCATTATGCCGAGACCGTGCTGGCCAAGCAGATGGATCCGGCGGTGGTGAGCGAGTTCCAGGCGATCGAGGCGCGCAAGGACTACGACAACCCGCGCTACATGGAGCTGTTGATTCCGAACTTCTATCACGCGCACATCTGCCGGCTCACCGAGTGGCCCGATGCGGTCAATCGCGCGCTGAACCGGATCAACCGCCAGATCTACGTGCTGATGCAGGGCCCGAGCGAGTTCGGTGCATCGGGCCTGCTCGAGCACTGGGATCGCAAGGCCGACTTGCCCAAGCTCGCGATGCCCACCCTGGTGATCGGCGGCGCCCACGACACGATGGACCCCGAGCACATGCGCTGGGTGTCGACCCAGGTCCAGCACGGCAGCTTCCTGTTGTGCCCGAACGGCAGCCACCTGTCGATGTGGGACGATCAACCGACCTACGTGCATGGCCTGATCGAGTTCCTCGAGGCGATCGACCGCGGCGCCACGCACGTCGCCTTGTGAGCGCCGGAATGTGGTACGCGATGGCAGGCAGGACCTGTGGATAACGCGACGACACAAGATGTTATCGTCAAGCTCCTCACGAACATCGGGAGCCGGAGCGAGGTCGATCAGTACCTGCGGTACTACTCGACCGTCGAACAGCAGTTCGCGATCGTCAGGGTCAGCGGCCACGTCCTCGACGCATCGTTCAGCAGCCTGGTGTCCTCGCTCGCGTTCCTGCATCGCGTCGGGCTGCGGCCGATCATCGTGCTGGGAACCCGCCCTCAGCTGCGTCGAGCCTTGGCGAACGCCGGGATCGACACGCAGGTGATCGATGGGCTCAGGGTCACCACTCCCAGCGTGCTCGAGATCGCGCTCCGCGTGTTCGAAGCCGAGAGCATCCGGCTCGCCGAAGCCCTCGAGGTTCTCGGGACGCGGGCTCGGCCGATCTCGGGCGGCGTGTTCCGTGCAACGCAGCATCCGGATCCGGGGCTTGGCCTCGTCGGAGAGGTGACCGACGTCGTCCTCACGTCGATCAACTCGGCGATCCGGATGACGCAGCTGCCGATCCTGGCCCCGTTCGGCGAGAGCGCCACCGGACAGATCCTCCGGCTCGATACCGACACCCTGGCGCCCGCCCTGGCGCTCTCGATCAAGCCTCACAAGGTCATCCTGCTCACCGCGGCGGGCGGCCTGCAGGACCGCGAGGGTCGCATCATCTCGGCGATCAACCTCGAAGAAGATCTCGACTCCGGGATCCGCGAGGAGCTACACGACGACGCGACCCGCGAGCGGCTCGCGTCGATCGCCCAGATCTTGCGCGGGCTCCCGCGCAGCTCGTCGGTCTCGATCACGTCGCCGGACCACCTCGCGCGCGAGCTGTTCACGCATCGCGGTGCGGGAACGCTGATCCGGCTCGGCGAACGGATTCGCACGTACAGGACGTTCGAGGCGATCGATGTCGAGCGCGCACGCGGCTTGCTCGAGAGCTCGTTTGGCCGGCGGCTCGACCACGACTATTTCACCACCAAGGTACCCTTTCAGATCTACCTCGCCGATTCGTATCGCGCGATCGCCGTGCTGACCCAGGAGCGGGTCGAGGCCAACGGTGTGGCGATCGACCTGCCCTATCTCGACAAGTTCGCCGTGACCCAGGAAGCGCAGGGCGAAGGCATTGGAAGCTCGATCTGGCACCGCATGAGCCACGAGAACCCCAAGCTGTTCTGGCGATCGCGGGCAACGAACCCGATCAACAACTGGTACGCGGCAAAGGCCACGGGCATGTACAAGAGCGCGCAATGGACCGTGTTCTGGTGTGGCATCACGGGCTTCACCGAGATCCAGGCGTGCGTCGAGCGCGCGCTGTCGCTCAAGGCGTCGCTCCGCGCCTCGGACGACTGATTCACCCGTCGAGCTCGCCGCCGGGCTACGCGCGCTCGAACAGCGCCGCGCCGCCCTGGCCGCCGCCGACGCACATCGTGACCACGCCGTAGCGGTGGTTGCGGCGCTGCATCTCGTAGGCGAGGGTGCCGACCAGGCGCGAGCCGGTCATGCCGAACGGGTGGCCGATCGCGATCGAGCCGCCGTTGGGGTTGAGGCGATCCATCGGGATGCCGAGCTTGTCGCGGCAGTAGACGACCTGCGAGGCGAACGCCTCGTTGAGCTCCCAGACGTCGATGTCGGCGACGCCGAGGCCGTGGTGCTTGAGCAGCTTGGGCACCGCGTAGACCGGGCCGATGCCCATCTCGTCGGGCTCGCAGCCGGCGACCGCGTAGCCGCGGAACACGAGCAGCGGCCGAGCGCCGATCGCCCGGGCGCGCTCGCGCGACATGATCAGCGTGGCCGAGGCGCCGTCGGACAGCTGCGACGAGTTGCCGGCTGTGACGCTGCCCTGCCCGCTCTTGGTGTCGAACACCGGCGCCAGCTTGGCGAGGCCCTCGAGCGTGGTGTCGGCGCGGTTGCACTCGTCGGCCTCGACGACGACGTCGTCCTCGGACACCGGCTGGCCGGTCTGCTTGTCGAGGATCGCCTTGCGCGCTTGCATCGGCGCCAGCTCGTCGGCGAGCCAGCCCTCGCGCTGGGCGCGCGCGATCCGCTGCTGGCTGACCAGCGAGTACTCGTCCTGCATGGCGCGCGTGATGCCGTAGCGCTTGGCGACGACCTCGGCGGTGTCGCCCATCACCATGTAGAGCCCCGGGTGGTGCTCGGCGACCCACGGGTTGGGCGAGGCGTCGCGCTGCATCATCGTGATCGACTCGACGCCACCGCCGACGATGACGTCGACGCCCTCGAGCATCACCATGTGCGCGGCCTGGGCGACCGCCTGGAGGCCCGAGTTGCAGAACCGGTTGACGGTCAGGCCGGCGACGCTGGTCGGCAGGCCGGCGCGCAGCGCGGCGACGCGCGCGATGTTGTGGCCCGACGGGCCGTGCGGCTGGCCGCAGCCGAGCACGACCTCCTCGACCTCCTTCGGATCGAGCCCGGGGACGCGGCCGACGACGTGGCGGATCGCGTGCGCGGCGAGATCATCGGGGCGGGTGATGTTGAACGAGCCGCGGTGGGACTTGGCGAGCGGCGTGCGCGAGCTGGCGACGATGACGGCTTCTCTCATGGGGACCTCAGGTAGTCACATCGTGGAACCCGCGGCCCGCGGCGGCAAGCTGCGAGACCAGCGAAGCGGGCTGCCAGTGCTCGCCCAGCCTCGCCCGGTAGTCCTCGATGCGCGCGAGCACGGCCGGCAGGCCGACGGTGTCGGCGTAGAACATCGGACCGCCGCGGTGGCGCGGGAAGCCGAAGCCGTAACAGTAGATGACGTCGATGTCACCGGCGCGCAGCGCGTAGCCGTCCTCGAGCACGCGGGCGCCCTCGTTGGCGAGCGCGGTCATCGTGCGGGCGACGATCTCGTCGTCGCTGATCGGCTGGCGGGCGACGCCGCGGCGGGCGGCGGCCTCGGTGGCGAGCGCGTCGATCAGCGGATCGGCGATCCGGTTGCGGCTGCCGGCCTCGTAGCGGTACCAGCCGGCGCCGGTCTTCTGGCCGTAGCGGCCGAGCGCGAACAGCCGGTCGGGGATCTCGGACTGCGGGCCCTCGGTGCGCACCTTGCCGACCGACGCGAGGTGCTGGCGGATCCGGGCGCCGACGTCGATCCCGGCGATGTCCTGCATCCCGAACGGGCCGACCGGCATGCCGAACGCGGTGAGCGCGCCGTCGATCTGCGGCACCGACGCGCCCTCCTCGAGCAGCAGGTAGGCCTCGCGCATGTAGTAGCCGAGCATGCGATTGGCGACGAACCCGAAGCAGTTGCCGACCACGGCGCTGACCTTGCCGAGCCGCTTGCCGAGCGCGACCGAGCTGGCGATCGTCTCGGCCGAGGTCTGCCGGCCACGCACGATCTCGAGCAGCTTCATGATGTTGGCCGGACTGAAGAAGTGGTGGCCGATCACCTGCGACGGCCGGCCGCTCGCGGCGCCGATCTCGTCGAGATCGAGCGTGGAGGTATTCGATGCCAGGATGCAGCCGGGCTTGGTGACCCGGCCGAGCTCGGCGAACGTCGCCTGCTTGAGCGCCATGTCCTCGAACACCGCCTCGACGACGATGTCGACCTGCTCGAACCCGTCGTAGGTCGTCGTCGGCGTGATCTGCGCCAAGGTCTGGGCGTACGCCTCGGGGCTCAGCTTGCCCCGGGCGACCGAGGACTCGTAGTTCTTGCGGATCGTCGTCATGCCGTGCTCGACCGCGACGGGGTCGACGTCCTTGAGCAGCACCGGGATGCCGGCGCTGGCATACGCCATCGCGATCCCGCCGCCCATCGTGCCGGCGCCGATCACCGCGGCGCGCGCGATCGGGGTGACCGGGGTCGACTTCGGGACATCGGGGACCTTGGTGGCCTCGCGCTCGGCGAAGAACAGGTGGCGCAGCGCGCGCGACTCGATCGACACGACGCAATCGGCGAACAGCGCGCGCTCGCGGCGCGAGCCGTCGGCGAACGAGCCGGTCAGCGCGGCCTCGATCGCGTCGATCGCCGCATGGGGTGCGGGCAACCGCGACTTCAGCGCACCGCGCGCCGCGGTCACCGCTGCGAGGCCGGCCGCGGCATCGAGCGGGAGCTCGCGGGTCTTGCGAGGCGGCTGGCCCGTGGCGACACGGGTGCGCGCGAACGCGACCGCGCCGGCGAGCAGATCGCCGACGATGATCTGATCCAGGATCCCGGCGGCCTGGGCCTTGGCTGCGCGCAGCGGCACGCCCTCGACACACAGCTCGATCGCCAGCGCGGTGCCGGCGAGCCGCGGCAGCCGCTGGGTGCCGCCGGCGCCGGGGATCAAGCCGAGCAGGACCTCGGGCTGGCCGACGCTGGCATCCCGGGTCGCGACCCGGTAGTGGCACGCCATCGCCAGCTCGAGCCCGCCGCCGAGCGCGTTGCCGTGGATCGCCGCGACCACCGGCACGGCGACGTCCTCGATCCGCTCGAGCAGCGCGTGCGAGGCGGTGACCCGGCCGAGCGCGTCGTCGCGGGTGCGCAACAGCTTGAAGCTGTGGATATCGGCGCCGGCGACGAACGTGGCGCCCGCGCCGTGGAGCACGATCGCCTGGACCGCCGGGTCGGCGGCCGCGCGATCGATCGCCTCACCGAGCGCCGCCCACACGCCCGGCGACAGCGCGTTGACCGGCGGATTATCGATGGTCAGGACGGCGATGCCATCCTGCAACTCAGCGTGCACGAGGTCGGACACTGGGATCCTCCATGGCGGACGATCAATTGATAAACTGCGCGGGTCCTTATAACACGCACCGACGGAGCGTCATGTCCGAGAACCATCATATAGCCCAAGTCGGTCAGTTTCTTACCTGTGATATCGGGCCGGAGGACGTGCTCACCCGCGAAGATCTCTCGGCCGAGCAGAAGCTGTTCGGGCAGACCGCCGCCGACTTCATGCGGCGCGACGTCCTGCCGGTTGCGGCCCGGCTGTACGAGCGCGACTGGGCGCTGACCCGGAGCCTGTTGCGCAAGGCCGGTGAGCTGGATCTGTTGCGGCTCGAGATCCCCGAGGTCTACGGCGGCCTCGGGCTCGACAAGGCGAGCGCGGCGTACGTCGCCGAGCAGATCGGCATGAACCCATCGTTCGGCAGCTCGATCGGCGCGCACACCGGGATCGGGACCCTGCCGCTGCTGTACTTCGGCACCGCCGCGCAGAAGGCGAAGTACCTGCCGCGGCTGGCGAGCGGCGAGCTGATCGGGGCGTACGCGCTGACCGAGCCGGGCTCGGGCTCCGACGCGCTGGCGGCCAGGACCACCGCGGTGCTGTCGGACGACGGCCGGCACTACGTGCTGAACGGCCGCAAGATGTGGATCACCAACGGCGGGTTCGCCGACCTGTTCACGATCTTCGCCAAGGTCGACGGCGCGCGGTTCACCGGGTTCCTCGTCGAGCGCGGCATGGGTGTGGTCAGCGGCCCCGACGAGCACAAGCTCGGGCTCGACGGGTCGTCGACGACCGAGCTCATCCTCGACGACGTCCGCGTGCCGATCGACAACGTGCTCGGCACGATCGGCGAGGGCCACAAGGTCGCGTTCAACACGCTCAACCTCGGGCGGGTCAAGCTCGGCTCGCGCAACCTCGCGTGCGCCAAGCACGCGCTGGGCAACGCCGCGAGCTACGCGCGCGAGCGCCGGCAGTTCGGCAAGCCGATCGGCGAGTTCGGGCTGATCCAGCACAAGCTCGCCGAGATGGCGATCCGGTGCTTCGTCGGCGACGCGATGGTGTATCGCACGCTCGGCGACGTCGACCGCGCGCTCGCCGCGGTCGATCCGGCCGACGGCGCCCGGGTGCTGGCGACGATCGAGCTGTTCGCGGTCGAGTGCTCGATCAACAAGGTCGCGAGCAGCGAGGCGCTCGCCTACGTGGTGGACGAGGCGCTGCAGGTCTACGGCGGCAACGGCTACTCGCGCCAGTTCCCCGCCGAGCGGCCGTACCGCGACGCGCGGATCACCCGGATCTACGAGGGCACCAACGAGATCAACCGGATGATCATCCCCAACCGGATCCTCAAGCACGGGGTGCCCGCCGCGGCCGCGCCGCCGACGGATACCGGCGCCGGCACCGGCGAGCGCGGCCTGCTCGCCGCCGCCAAGCAGCTCACCGTCACCCTGCTCGGCGCGATCGCCGGCGCGTACGGCGAGCGGGTGCGCGATCACCAGGAGATCCTGGCGCACACCGCCGACGTCATCATCGACGGCTACGCGATCGAGAGCGCGCTCGCCCGGCGCGAGAAGCTCGCCGCCGCGCACAGCGAGCACGCCGGCCTCGCCGCCGACATGACGGCGGTGTTCACCGGCGACGCGGCCGACCGCATCGTGCACGCCGCCAAGCAGGTGATCGCCGCGCTCGGCGAGGCCGGCGCCGCGGCCCGCGCCCGGCTCGCCCCGCTCGTCGCCTATCCCGGGGTCGACACCGTGGCCGCCCGCCGCCGGATCGCCGCCGCCGTGCTCACCGCCGGCGGGCAGCCGGTATAGGGTTATTCAGGAACCGTGTGGTTCCTATAAACCAGGCGACCACCGGCGACACGATCCGGCTCGGCGACACCGAGCTGATCGCGCGGATCGAGCGCGATCACACGACGTACGGTGACGAGTGCAAGTTCGGCGGCGGCAAGGTGCTGCGCGATCGCATGGGCCAGGCCGCCGGCGTGGCGGCCGCCGACGCGCTCGATCTGGTGATCACCAATGCCGTGGTGATCGACTGGACTGGCATTTATAAAGCCGACCTCGGCATCAAGCACGGTATGATCTGCGGGATCGGCAAGGCCGGCAACCCCGGCGTGATGGCCGGCGTGACGCCCGGCATGATCGTCGGCGTGACCACCGAGGTCATCGCCGGCGAGGGCCTGATCGTCACCGCCGGGGCGATCGACGCCCACGTCCACCTGATCTGCCCGCAGCTGGTCGATGTCGCGCTCGCGAGCGGCGTCACCACGCTGATCGGCGGCGGCACCGGCCCGGCGACCGGGACCAACGCGACGACGTGCACGCCGGCGCCCGATCAGATCCGCGCGATGCTGCAGGCGATCGACACCCTGCCGATCAACATCGGGCTGACCGGCAAGGGCAACTCGTCCCGCCCCGAGGGCCTGGCCGATCAGCTCGCCGCGGGCGCGCTCGGCCTCAAGCTGCACGAGGACTGGGGCACGACGCCGCCGACGATCGACTGCTGCCTCGCGGTCGCCGAGCAGCACGACGTCCAGGTCACGATCCACACCGACACCCTGAACGAGTCCGGCTTTGTCGATGACTCGATCGCCGCGTTCGCCGGACGCACGATCCACACCTATCACTCTGAAGGTGCCGGTGGTGGGCACGCTCCCGACATCATCAAGGTATGCGGCGTGCCTCACGTGCTGCCGAGCTCGACCAATCCGACCCGGCCGTACACCGTCAACACGCTCGACGAGCACCTCGACATGCTGATGGTGTGCCACCACCTCGATCCCCGCCTGCCGGAGGATGTCGCGTTCGCCGAGAGCCGGATCCGCGGCGAGACCATCGCGGCCGAGGACATCCTGCACGACCTGGGCGCGATCAGCATGATGTCGAGCGACAGCCAGGCGATGGGGCGGATCGGTGAGGTCGTACTACGGACCTGGCAGACCGCGCACAAGATGAAGCAGCAGCGCGGCGCGCTGCCCGGCGACGGCGCCGACGATAACCACCGGCTGCGCCGCTACATCGCCAAGTACACCATCAACCCGGCGATCGCCCACGGCATCGCGGACCGCGTGGGCTCGATCGAGGTCGGCAAGCTCGCGGATCTGGTGGTGTGGCACCCGGCGTGGTTCGGCGTGAAGCCGGCGCTCATCATCAAGGGCGGCATGATCGCGTGGGCGCAGATGGGCGATGCCAACGCCTCGATCCCGACGCCGCAGCCGGTGCGGATGCGGCCGATGTTCGGGGCGCTGGGGCGCGCGGCCGCGCGCGCGAGCCTGGCGTTCGTGTCGCGCGCGGCGGCCGACGCCGAGGTCGGGGCCCGCTACGGCCTGATGCGCGAGGTCGTCGCCGTGCATCACTGCCGCGGCCTGGGCAAGCGCGACATGAAGCTCAACGACGCGCTGCCGCAGATCGAAGTCGATCCCGAGACCTACGAGGTCCGCGCCGATGGCGCCCTGCTCACCTGCGAGCCGGCCCGGAGCCTCCCGCTCGCCCAGCGCTACTTCCTGTTCTGATGCACGATCCCTTGTTATGGCAGCTCGCGGACTCGGCGTTCCCCGCCGGTGGGTTCGCGCACTCGTTCGGCTTCGAGGCCCTGCGTGCGCTCGGCCACCTGCGCGATGAGGCCGACCTCGCGCTGCGGCTCGACGAGCTGGCCTGGCACACCGCCTATGCCGTCTTGCCGTTTGCTACCGAGGCCTACACGGGCGATCCCGCCGCCGCGGACGCTGCCTGCGATCGTTTCACGTCAAACCATGTCGCCAACCGCGGCAGCCGTGCCCAGGGCCGCGCGTTCCTGCTCGCGGTCGCCGCGGTGCTCGACGTGCGCTGCGCACTGCCGTTCGCGCACTTGCCGGTCGCGATC
>DATBBB010000496.1:0-16328 GCA_036271215.1 Kofleriaceae bacterium
ACCTCGTGCACGACTAACTTCGTGTGCTCGGTGGTGGCTTCGGTTGCACTTCCCGAGGCATCGGGAAGTACAAAGGCGCGCTCATCATCGAGCAGCGCGCGCACTGCGGTATGCCATGGTCCTGATTCCAGTACCGCCTCAATCACCTCGCGCATCGCTGGCTCAGCATGAAACTCTAGGATAATTTCTTCCGGGCCGTCGACCGTAGCGTAGAACACGCCGAGCCCTGCTAGACGCGTGAGTGTGTCGTAGCTGTATTGAAAGATCCCCTTCCGGTCGACAATAAGGGGTGTTACGCCACGCGTCGTCATTACCTCTTGGAGGAGCTCTCGCGACACGTGCCAGGGATCGAAAGGCCCTGCACCCTGCACCAGTTCGTTGGTCATGAGCCACCGAACAGCGTCCTTGCCCCGAAGTTGCAAGAACACCCGGCCAAGCTCGGTGAGCCGCGTACGGCGGCGGTACCCTCCCCGAACCAGTCTGTTCTCAAGTGCATAGCTCTCGCTCAGAGCCAGAGCGTGACCACCTATAAATTCTTGGGCTACGCGCTGCATTTCGAGCCTCTCCACCAGAGGGAGGTCCGGATCGGGGTACTCGATCGCAGCATCGAGTGCCCGGCGCGCGAAGATGAGCAGATCGTGGCGGTCTACAGGAGCGATTGCCTTCGGTAACGTTTCGATGTAGCGCGCAAACCTCTCCAGTTTTTTGGACCACTCATCGAACAAGTTCTCGACGACATTCCGTTGCCCAGATTTTTCCATCGTCCGTAGACGGTCGAGAAAATGTCTGTGCAGCTCGGGGACGTCGATACGACGCCGAGGCAGCGTCGAATAGCTCGACGATTCGTGTTCACGCGCCTCCAGGTAGGCCCGCAGATCCTGCTCGAACGCCACCGCGCCATGGTAACGCCGAGGCCTGACGGACGCAGGCCCAGGGTGCCCGAGCCTCGAGGCCATCTGGCGGCCGAAGCTCGACCGGGCTCGCGGCCGGGGTTAGTTGACGCCGCGGCCGGTGAACAGGTCGCGGGGGTTGATGCCGAGCGAGCGCATCGCGGTGTCCCAGATCTCGTCGGGGGGGGTGTCGAACACGAGGCGGGTGTCGGCGGCGGTGTGGAGCCAGGCACCGCGGGCCATCTCGTTGGCGAGCTGGCCGGGGCCCCAGCCGGAGTAGCCGAGCAGGAGGCGGATGTTGCGCGGCGGCTGGCTGGCGATCGCGCGCAGGCGTTCGGGGGAGGTCGAGAGCGAGATGCCCGAGGTGATGGCGATCGTGCCGGCGCCGGGCTGGGCGAGATCGATCGGCTCGTGGAGGACCCAGCCGGTGCTCGGCGAGACCGGGCCGCCGGCCCATACGACCGCGGAGTCCTCGCCCTGCCAGCTCATCTCGAGCGAGTCGAGCAGCTCGGTGGCGCGGATCGGGGACGGGTGGTTGATCACCAGGCCGAACGAGCCATGCTCGCCGTGCTCGATCATGAGGACGACCGAGCGGGAGAAGTTCGGGTCCGCCAGCTGGGGCATCGCAAGCAGCAAGCCCGGGGCTAGGTTGGACGACTCCACCACGTTGGAGTGTTCCGCAAATCGCGCGCGCTCGCCGCTAGATTCGCACCCCAAATGCAGCTCCCGCGGCAGGCAGATCGCCAGCGGAGGATCGCAAGCGGCGAGGAACAAACGGCGCGTGGCGAGCGAGCGCTCGCTGCGATGCCAGTGTGGTGGCCATCCGCAACGAACAGCATCGTCTCTCTCACGGCTGTGGCTGCGCGGCCCCGCCACGCCCGCTACGAGTAGTGCGGTGCCAGCGGGGCTTTGTGGTTCGACTTCAGGTTGGGATCGGTCGCGCCGTCTTGCTTGATGACCTCAGGGCTCGGCTTCGCGTCCTCGCCGAGGCCGATCTTGCGCTGGATCTTCTTGAACAGCGCAGAACCAAGGCTCAAGGCAAACCCGGTGACGACCGCTCGCACGAAGAATTTCATGATCTCGAGCCTAGCATCACGTGCGGCCGATGCAGCAGGGTCGACTTCGACCGTTGCCTGGGCGGGCGTTGGCTCTCGGCCGGCGCGCGCACCGGCGGCTTGTCGGTGACAGGTCGACTTCGACCGTTGCCTGACGGGCGTTGGCTCGGCGGGCGTTGGCTCGGACGCCGTCCCCCGCCGGCTCGAGCGCGGTGGGCGACGGGCTGGTCAGGCGCGGATCAGGTCTTCTTGAGGGTCAGCTCGAGCTGGATCGTCAGGTCGTTCTGGACCGGGGCGACCTTGGGGTCCTTCGAGTCCTTGCCGACCTTGAAGTCGAGGCGCGAGAACGTCGACTCGCCTTTGATGTGGACGCTGTCGGCCGTGGTGTCGACCACGTCGAACGTGACCGGGTACTTCTTGGTCACGCCGCGGAACTTCACGGTGGCGCTGGCGGTGTAGGTCTTGTCCGCCTTCTTCTTCACGCCGTCGATGTCGACCGTGATCGTCGCGTACTTCGCCGCGTCGAGGAAGTCCGGGGTCTGGAGGTGAGCGTCGCGCTTGTCGATGCCGGTCTTGACGCTGGTGGTGTCGATCTCGATCGTGGCCTTGCCGCCCTCGATCTTCTTGGGATCGAAGCTCGTCTTGGTGACCTTGAACTTGGTGAAGTTGACCTTGACCGGATCATCGGGCTTGGCCTCGACGTGCTTGGCGAGCACGACGATCGAATCGCCGCCGGCGGCAGCCGCGGCCGCGGCAGGCGCCGCGGGGGTCGGATCGGCAAACGCCGGGCCGGAGGTGATCGCGCCCGAGAACGCGAGGGCAGTGACAAGTGCGAGGTTGAACAGTTTCATCGTGAGCTCCATGCGCCGGGTCAGTTGCTGGTGTGGCGCAGCACCAAGGACACGTGAATCGGAATCTGATCGCCGTCGAAGTCTTTGGCGTCGCCGGCGAGCGCGGTCTCTTTGATCACGATCGCGAAGTCGGCCTGGACGAGCAGGACATCGCTGGAACCGGCGCCGGATCCGGACCCAGCGCCGGATCCAGAACCCGACAGCTTGAGCCGCGACAGCGCGGCGTCGTCCGGCTTCTTGATCGTGCCGGTGATCTCGATCGAGTGGGTCTTGCCGACGAAGCCGAGCGTGCCGTGGGCGCGGAACTTGACGCTGTTCGCGCCGTCCTGGCTCGCCACAAGCACGCGATCGAGCGCGACGGTGATCCGCGGGTACTTGTCGGTGTACAGGTACTCCTCGCGCGCGTGCTTCGAACGCTCGTCGATCCCGGTGTCGACCGAGGCCGCGTCGACGCTGATCTCGCCGCCGATCGGCTTGGTGAAGTCGTGCGGATCGCCCTGCCACGCGCCGCGGATCCCACCGGCGAGCCGGGCATCGAAGCCCTCGTGGCCCGCGGACAGGTGCGCGGTGATCGCGGTGCCGGGGTGCTCGACGACCTCGTAGCGCCCGGCCGGCGCGTCGATGATGCCGGTGATCCCGGACTCGATGCCGTGGATCGTGGCCGCCGGCAGCGTATCGAGCGCACCCGCGGGCCCGCCGCCGCTCGCGAACGCCAGGATCGGCACGCCGAGCGGGACGATCGCCACGACCCAGGTCGCCGCGCGCAGCACGGTGGCGCGCGCGCCGCGCTTGGTCTCGCGCCGGCGGATGATCCAGCCCGCGACGAACAGCGCGACGGCGAGCGCGGCGAGGATCGCGCAGATCTCGAGGCCGAGCCAGATCGGGTGGCGCTCGCTGATCCGCCAGCCGAGGTCCGGATCCGGGATGTAGAACCGCTTCGAGACCGCCGTGTACAGGTTGTTCGAGCCCTGGCTCCGCCAGCGCGCCAGCGCGGCGATCAACGCCGCGATGGGCAACACGACCGGCGCGAACGCGGACCTCACGGCCTCTGGGTAACCCGTTCCCGGCAGCATTGCACTTCGTCGCGTCGCAACATTGTGTTGCGAGCCGGTGAAATATCGACGGAGATCACCTTGCGGAGCACGATCGCGCGGGGTGACGGCGCCTCGGTGTGGTTTATTCAACTCTCGACAACACTGACGAGCCGAAAAGCAATAATCAGCGCGGCTGTCCGTGAGCCCGAGCTATTTATTCCACGAGCCGGCGGTACAGCGACGGCCGGCGATCGCGGAAGAACCCCATGCTCGCGCGCACCCGGCGGATCCGCTCGAGGTCGAGGGTCGCCAGCGCGATCCCGGCGGCGTCGCGACCGAGCTCGGCGAGCTTGTCGCCGCGCGCGTCGGCGATGAACGAGCTGCCGTAGAACGTGATCGCGCCGGCGCCGTCCCCGGTGCCGCCGGCCGCGCCCTCGGTGCCGATCCGGTTCGCCGCGACCACGCCGACCGCGTTGGCGACCGCGTGGCCGATCATCACGCGCTGCCACGAGTCACGGCTGTCGAGCTCGGGCTCCTCGGGCTCCGAGCCGATCGCCGTCGGGTAGAACAGGACGTCGGCCCCGGCGAGCGTCATCGCGCGCGCGGCCTCGGGGAACCACTGGTCCCAGCAGATCGCGACCCCGATCGTGGCGAACCGGGTCGCGAACGTCCGGAACCCGGTATTGCCCGGCTTGAAGAAGAACTTCTCCTGGTAGCCCGGCCCGTCGGGGATGTGGCTCTTGCGATAGATCCCGAGCGACCGGCCGTCGGCGTCGAGCACCGCGACCGAGTTGTAATATTCGGGGCCGGCCTGCTCGTAGAACGACACCGGGATCACCACGCCGAGCTCGGCGGCGAGCGCCTGGAAGTGGCGGATCGTCGGGTGATCGTCGGCGGGGCGGGCGCGCGCGAAGTCAGCCTCGTGCTGGGTCCGGCAGAAGTAGTGGCCCTCGAACAGCTCGCTCGGCAGGATGATCTGCGCGCCTTGCCCGGCGGCCTCGCGGACCAGCTCGGTCACCCGCGCGACGTTGCTCGCAACCTCGTCGGTCAACGCGGTCTGCAGCGCGGCAACGACCGTCATGGCCGCGGACCCGCGGCGGGCTGCTGCTGGGTCGAGCAGTGGAACGCGCCGCCCCCGACGACGACCGGCTTGCCATCGACCGCGACCGCGCGGCGATCCGGGAACATCGCCGCGATCGCCGCGACCGCCGCATCGTCGGCCGCCACGCCGTAGGTCGGCACCACGACCGTGGTGTTGGCGATGTAGAAGTTCATGTAGCTCGCCGGCATGAGGTTGCCCGCCACGTCCTCGACCGCGCCCGGCGACGGCACGGTGATGACCTCGAGCCGCTCGCCGGCCGCCGAGCGCGCCGCGCGCAGATCGCCGAGGATGCCGTGGAGCGCGTCGCGGTTCGGATCATCGGCCGCCGGCTCCATGCACGCGACCACGCCCGAGGTCACGAACCGCGCCAGGGTGTCGATGTGGCCGTCGGTGTGGTCGTTGGCGAGCCCGCGATCGAGCCACACCACGTGGCGTGCGCCGAGCGCCCAGCACAGCCGCGCCTCGAGCGCCGCCTGGTCGAGCCCGGGGTTGCGCAGGCCGCCGAGCAGGCACTGCCGGGTGGTCAGCACCGTGCCCTCGCCGTCGACCTCGACCGCGCCGCCCTCGAGCACGAAGTCGAACGCCGCGCCGCGCACGCCGCTGCGCGCCATGACGTGGGCGGCGAGCTCGAGATCGCCGTCCATCAGGTACTTGCCGCCCCAGCCGTCGAACAGGAACCGGCTGGCCGAGATCTCGCCATCGCGGACCACGAAGATCGGCCCGGTGTCACGCAGCCACACATCGCCGTACGGCAGGTGATGAAATCGCACCCCGGCCACCGCGGGCCCGAGCAGCGCCCGCGCCGCGGCCTCATCGCTGGCATCGCGCACCAGCAGCTCGACCCGCTCGCCGCGCGGCTGGCCGGCATCGGCATCGACGATCGCCGCGACCATCTGCATCAAGGCGCGCTGCGGCGCCTCGAGGCCCTCGAGCCACTGGTCGGGATCATGGGGCCAGGCGGTCCAGACCGCGTCATGTAACGTCCACTCAGCGGGCATCCGAAACTGCACGCCGCTATGTAGCAGACCCTATGTAGTTGAACCGGAGATCTGATACGATCCCTGAAGAGGTGCCATGTGCTTGAAACCTTGACACCTTCAATAGACTCTATAAACTTTGTCCTGGCGATTACATGTCCGACGGCACGTTGAGCGGGGACGGCAAGACGTTGTGGACCCGTAGTCGGGGATCGTCTCTGTTCGAGCAGCTTGACACGCCCGACAACCTGACTGAGCTTGCTGAAGAAGTCGCCGAGTCTGCGCGGGCGGCCTCCGACGAGCGCGTGAAGCCGTACCGCACGCCGGTCACCCCCGACTCTCTGCGCGCGCCTGCCGAATAGCTCGTGCGTGAACCGTTACCTCTCGAAATCGGACCGTTCGGTCCGACGGATCGGCTTGCCTCACTCGTGGAGTGCAAGCAGGCGATTTACCTGCGTCGTTACCTCGAGGACCTCGGCGCCAAGACCGTGGTCGTCGAGCCGTATTACTTCGACCGGGATTATTTGTCCGAGTTCGCGGCGTTCTACTGCGTCAGCGCCTCGGGCTACCCGAACATCTGCCAGCGCCTGCACTTCTTCGATCAGGATCTCGATCGCAGCATGCTCCAGCACGCGCTGAGCAATGACGACGCGTCGCTCCACCAGTTGCGCTCGGCCTACCTCGGGTTCGTGGTGCTGCGACCGATCCCGGGATCGCCGCTCGGCCGCACCGTGCTCGGCTGGTACCCCGACCAGCTCGCCGGCAAGACGCCGCGCGTGGTAGCGCCGTCGCGCGACTACGACTGTCACGTAGGTGGCATCAAGCTCACGGTGCGCGGCCTGGCCTGGCAGCAGCAGGACAGCGCGGTGGGCGCGTGCGCGACGATCGCGCTGTGGTCGATGCTGCACTCGTCGGCGCTCGCCGGCCACCACGGCCTACCCACCACCGCGGAGGTCACGCTGTCCGCGCACCGGACGTCGTCATACGGCCGCCGGGTGTTCCCCAACGCCGGGCTCAACATCCAGCAGCTGTGCGAGGCGATCAAGGGGTACGGGCTGTCGCCGGTGGTCGTGCCGGGCGACGTCGCGCGGCCGGGCAGCCAGCCCGGGTTCTCGCGCGAGCGGTTCGCCGCGTCATGCGCCGCGATGCTGCGCTCCGGGTTCCCCGCGCTCGTGCTCGGCGAGCTCAACGGCACCGGCCACGCGGTGTGCGCGATCGGGTTCCGCTCGGCCGCCCCGCCCGCCGCGCCGCAGGGCACCGTCGTGCACCACGACGCCGACATCCCACACATCTACATCCACGACGACAACCTCGGCCCCGGCGTGCGGTTCGCGATCGGCGTCGAGGACGGCCTGGTCAGCCTGCGCCCCGAGGCCCCGCCGCGCGTCGCGCACACCGTCACGCCGGACCCGACGATCAGCTACCCGGCGTTCGTCCCCGGCCACCTCGTGATCGCGGTGCCCGAGGATCTGCGGACATCGCCCGATGCGCTCCACGTCATCGGGCTGCAGATCGCGACCAAGCTCAGCACGCTGTTCGACGCGACCGCCAAGCAGGCCGGCCGGCCGTTGCCTGGGTTCGCGATGAGCACGCAGTTCTCGCGGCTGCGCGACTACCTCGGCCGCGACCTCGAGCAGGTGGTCGGACACAAACCCACCGTGCTCGGCCGGGCCCGGCTCGAGCTGATCGAGCGGGTGCCGCCGATGAGCGCGCACCTCGGCGTGGTCCGGGTCGGCGACGGCGCGGTGCCGCTGTTCGACGTGCTGATCGACACCACCGACAGCGACTCGCACCTGCCGGTGTTCGCCTACGTGGTGTACGTCGCGAGCATGCTGCCGGCGCTGTCGGCGATGATCGCGCTCGACGAGCTGCCGCGCGCCCACTGCGTCGACGCGTCGTAGCATCCCAGACTCGGGGCTATCTGCCGGACGGACTGCCGGGTATGGTCGCGCGATGCAAGGCCGTCACGTCGTCGTCACCGGTGGAAACGGCGCCCTCGGCCGGGCCGTCGTCGCGCTGCTCGAGGCGCGGGGCGCGGTGGTCCACGTCCCGGATCTCGCCACCGTGGACCTGGCCAACGAGGCCGCGGCCACCGCCTATTACGCGGCGCTGCCGCCGCTGTGGGCGTCGATCCAGCTCGCCGGTGGGTTCGCGATGGCCAGGCTCACCGAGACCTCGCTCGCCGACTTCGAGCAGCAGTGGCGGATCAACGCGGTGACCTGCTTTCTGGCCTGCCGCGAGGCGGTGCGCTCGATCCGCCGCGCCGCCGGCGGCGGCCGGATCGTCAACGTCGCCGCCCGGACAGTGCTGGTGCCGGTCGCCGGCATGACCGGGTACACGGCGGCCAAGGCCGGGGTTGCGGCGATCACGCAGACCCTGGCCGCCGAGCTGGCCGGCGAGCGGATCCTGGTCAACGCGGTGCTGCCGTCGCTGATCGACACCCCGGCCAACCGCGCGGCGATGCCGGACGCCGACCACGCCGCGTGGCCCAAGCCGGCCGAGCTCGCGGAGGCGATCGGGTTTTTGGCCTCGCCCGACAACACGCTGACCTCCGGTGCGCTGGTGCCGGTGTATGGCCGCAGCTAGCGTCGAATCAGCTCGGGCAATATCATGTACTTACGGGGCCTGCAGGGCCCCCCGCCGCCGAGCGCCCTGGTCCGCAGCGGCGGTTCGCACGTAACCCGTGGCACAGGTACAACGTAACGCTACAGCAAGGAGATCCTGTGGACGACAACCGCCGACCCGACTTCGATCGCTATCCCGAGCTCAAGTCCGCCTGGGACCGCCGGCAGTTCATCAAGTCCGCCGCGGTCGGCACCGCCTTCATGGCGCTCGGCGGCGCGCTGGTCCGGCTCGCCGCCGATGATCTGTCGCGCGAGGCCCGGGCCGACAAGCGCGGCGACGGCAAGTCGCGGCTGCCGCCCGGCCAGCGGGCGCTCGAGGCGCTGCGCGCGATGGGCGGCGAGGAGGGCGACGGCGACGTCCGCAACTTCAAGCTGCGGGTCCACGGCGCGGTCAAGTCGCCGTTCGAGATCAACTACGAGGGCCTGCTCAAGCTGCCGCAGGTCACCAAGGAAGCCGACGTCCACTGCGTCACCGGCTGGTCGCTGATCGGCGGGCTCTGGAAGGGCGTCCAGATCGCCACGCTCGCCGAGAAGGCCGAGGTCAAGGGCGAGGCGAAGTTCGTGATCTTCGAGGCCGCGCACGGCTTCACCGCCAACGCGCCGATGAAGGAAGCCACCGCCGACACCGCGATGGTGACCTATCGCCTCAACGGCAAGCCGTTCGCGCTCGAGCACGGCGCGCCGGTCCGCGGCCTGGTCCCCGACCTGTACTTCTGGAAGAGCGCGAAGTGGATCACCGGGATCAAGTTCGTCAAGGTCGACGAGCCCGGGTTCTGGGAGAACCGCGGCTACAACAACCACGCCGATCCGTGGAAAGAAGAGCGCTATGCCTGAGGGAGCGGGACTCGCGCCTGGGCTCGGGGCCCGGGTCCAGAAGCGCTGGCGCGCCTGGCTGCGCGCGATCCACCGCGACATCGGCTACCTCGCCGTCGGGTTCACCGTGATCTACGCGATGTCGGGGATCGCGATGAACCACATCGACGACTGGGATCCCAACTTCCACGCACAGGAGACGTCGTTCAAGATCGCGCCGCTGCCCGACGGGCTGAGCGACGCCGACGCGACCCAGCGGATCGCCGGCGCGACCGGGCTGACCGGCAAGATCGACGACGTCTATCACGCGGGCGACGAGGTCCGGCTGACCTACGCCAGCGGCGCGCACGTCACCGCGATCGGCGACACCGTCACCGTGCAGCTGCGCCGCGACCGGTTCTTCTTCCGGGTCGCCGACTGGCTGCACGCGACGCGCGGCAAGCAGGCGTGGAAGTACATCGCCGATGCCTACGCCGTGCTGCTGTTCTACCTCGCGATCAGCGGCATCTTCATGATCAAGGGCCGGCTCGGCCTGCGCTGGCGCGGCGCGATCCTGATCGTCGCCGGGATCGCGACGCCGATCGGCTACATCGTGCTGTCGGGCGGACCGGGCGCACAGAAGACTGAAAAGGTGGCAACTCGCCCCGGTGAGGCCGATCCGCCGCCGGATCGCGCGCCGGCGCCGAGCCAAGGTCGGATCCCGACCGCGCCGGCCGCGCCGGCCGTGCCGGCCAAGCGCGACGACGGCATCACGCCGTTACCACCCGACGACAATTGATCGCGAGATCCCCGGATCTCCCCGACGGGGCATTGCCGGGGCATTCTGGATGCGACGACGCATTCCAGCCCGTGGTGTCCAATGAGTCCAAAGGACACATGGCACCAGGTGCGTCCTGATCATCGTCGGCGATCGCCGCGCTGGTCGCGCCCGCGCCGGTCGCCTCGTGTCGTTTCTACTCGTGCGATCCCACGAATGCGCGCGCGATCCGCATGGCACCGGGCCTGCAAAATGGCTGGCTGTGATCCAACCCAGCGCGCCACCTGCGAAACTTCCCGCGGCTACCGCAGGCCGGCTGTCTCGACTGCCGATCCTCACCGGCGCGATCGTGGGCAGCGCGCTCGCCGTCATCCTCGCACGGCACTATCACCGCCCCGAGCCGCCGCCCGCGCAGAGCCTGCCCGGGATGACGGTCGGCTCCGACTGGGTCAAGCTCGCCGACGACGCCCCCCAGTGGTCGGTGCTCAAGATCGAGGCCGCCGCGGCGGGCAGCTCGAGCGGGTCCGACGCGCTGCCGGCGCGGATCACGTTCGACGAGGCCCAGACCTCGCGGCTCGGCTCGCCACTCGCCGGCCGGGTCACCCAGGTCAACGTCGAGCGCGGCCAGCGCGTTGCGTCGGGCGCGCCGCTGTTCTCGGTCACCAGCCCCGGCCTCGCCGAGCTGCGCTCCGATCTGCAGAAGGCGACCGTGCAGCGCACCGCGGCGCGGATCAACCTCGACCGCACCCAGGCGCTGGTCGACGGCCAGTCGCTGCCCGGCAAGGAGCTGATCGCGGCCCACCAGCAGGTGTCCGAGGCCGAGCTCGCGGTCCAGCTCGCCGAGCAGAAGCTGGCGTCGCTGCGGGTGTCCGCCGGCGGTGACGCGTCGTTCACCGTGACCGCGCCGCGCGACGGCGTCGTGGTCGAGAACAACCTCGCGGTCGGCCAGGAGGTCGACACCTCGAACGGCACGCTGGTCGCGATCGCCGATCTATCGCAGGTCTGGGTGGTCGCCGATCTGTTCGAGGGCACCGGCACGTCGCTGCGCGCCGGCGCCAGGGCCAAGGTGATCTCCAGCGACGGCGGCGAGCTCGACACCGCGCTCGACGGCACGGTCGATCAGGTGTCGGCCGTGGTCGATCCCGAGCGCCACACGATCCCGGTCCGCGTGACGCTCGCCAACCCCTTTGGCGTGCTGCGGCCCAACGCGCACGTCCAGCTGCGGTTCCTCGATCCGCGGCCGGTCAAGGTCGAGCTCCCCGCCGAGGCGGTGCTGTGCGACGGCGCGACCAGCTATGTCTACATCCAGGATGGCCAGCTCTTGAAGCGCCACGCGATCACGCCCGGTCCGCTGCACCAGGGCAAGGCGACGGTGATCGCCGGCCTCGAGCCCGGCACGCGCGTGGTGACCCGCGGCGCGATCCTGCTCGACAACCAGATCCAGCTCGAAAATTAGCCCCGGCCACCGCCATGATCGATCGTCTGCTCCAGGCCTCGCTGCACCGCCGGCTCGGCGTCCTCGCGCTCGCGGTGACGCTCGGCATCCTCGGCTACTATGCGTTCTCGCATCTCACGATCGAGGCGTTCCCCGACCCGACCGATACCCAGGTCCAGGTCATCACGCTCTACCCCGGCCAGCCCGCCGAGGAGGTCGAGCGCCGGATCTCGATCCCGATCGAGCGCGCGCTCAACGGCGTGCCCGGCACGATGCGGCAGCGCTCGATCTCGCTGTTCGGGCTGTCGCTGGTCACCCTGACGTTCGACGACGACGTCGATACCCAGGTCGCGCGCCAGCAGATCATGGAGCGGATCCCCGACGCCAACCTGCCACCCAACATCACGCCCGACCTCGGGCCGCTCGCGACCCCGATCGGCGAGGTCTATCGCTACACGCTCGAGGGCAAGACCAGCGATCCGATGACCCTGCGCACCTTGCAGGACTGGGTCGTCGCCCCGGCGCTGCAGCGGGTGCCCGGCGTCGCCGACGTCGTGTCGTACGGCGGGCTGGTCAAGGAGATCCACGTCGAGCCCAACCCGGCGAAGATGTCGGCGCTCGGGGTCGTGCTCGACGATCTGTTCGGCGCGCTGTCGAAGGCGTCGGCCAACGCGTCGGGCGGCCTGGTCACCCGCGGCGCGCAGGGCTTCGTGATCCGCTCGGTCGGCACGTTCGCGTCGACCGACGAGATCCTCGACGTCCGCGTCGGGTTCCACGCCGGAGTACCGGTCACGATGCGCGATGTCGCGCACGTCGTGATCGGCTATGCGCCGCGCCAGGGCGTGGTGACCCGCAACGATAACCTCGACGCGGTGCAGGGCATCGTGCTGATGCGCAAGGGCCAGAACCCGTCGGTGGTGCTCGAGGGCATTCGCGCGCGGGTCGCCGAGCTGCAGCAGCACTCGCTGCCCGACGGCGCGCGGATCGATCCGTTCTACGACCGCACCGAGCTGGTCGACACCACGCTCGAGACCGTGTTCCACAACCTGCTCGAGGGCGCGATCCTGGTGACCCTGGTGCTGTTCGTGTTCCTGCTGTCGATCCGCGCGTCGCTGGTCGTGGTCGCGGTGATCCCGCTGTCGCTCGCGGCGGCGTTCATCTACCTCCACGTCCGCGGGATGTCGGCCAACCTCCTGTCGATGGGCGCGGTCGACTTCGGGATCATCGTCGACGGTGCGGTGATCCTGGTCGAGCACGTGTTCGAGCACGCGGCGGGCGAGGCCTACCAGCGCAAGTCGGGCGCCGAGCGGATCCGGACGATCTTCGACGCCGCGCGCCAGGTCGGGCGGCCGACCCTGTTCTCGCTGCTGATCATCGTGGCGGCGTACCTGCCGATCTTCGCGCTGCAGCGGGTCGAGGGCCGGATCTTCGCGCCGATGGCGCACACCGTGGTCAGCGCGCTGGTCGGCGCGATGGTCGTCAGCTTCACGCTGGTGCCGGTGCTGTGCTTCTTCGCGCTGCGCCGCCACAAGGCGGTGCGGGTCTCGCCGGTGCTGAGCGCGGCGCGCCGGTTCCACGATCCGATCCTGTCGGCGGCGATGCACAACCCGCTGGCGGTGCTCGCGGTGGCGATAGGGCTGGTGGCGGGCGGCGTGGTGCTGGCGCCGCGGCTCGGCAGCGAGTTCCTGCCCGAGCTCAACGAGGGCTCGATCTACGTGACGTTCACCCTGCCGCCGACCGCGTCGCTCGACGACGGCCGCGCGCTGACCCCGAAGATCCTCGAGCGGCTGCGCGCCGGGGTGCCCGAGGTCACAGAGGTCCTGTCGCAGCTCGGCCGGCCCGAGGACGGCACCGACGCGAAGCTGTTCAACAACCTCGAGGTGTTCATCAAGCTGCGGCCGATGGCCGAGTGGCGGCCGGGGCTCCACACGCTCGACGACATCGTGGCGATCATGACCAGGAACCTCGGGTCGATCCCGGGCATCGAATACAACTTCAGCCAGCCGATCCGCGACAACGTCAACGAGAACATCAGCGGCCAGCAGGGCCAGGTCGCGGTCAAGATCTACGGCGACGACGTCGCGCAGCTGCGCAAGCTGGCCGACGCGGCGGAGGCGGAGATCGCCAAGGTCCCGGGGATCGCGGATCCGGGGATCGTGAAGGCGTCGGAGGCACCGGTGATCGCGGTGGTGCCCAATCGCAAGGCGCTGGCGCGCTGGGACCAGGATCTGGGGAGCCTGCAGAGCTACCTCGAGACCGCGCTGTCGGGCCACACGGCGTCGGAGCTGTGGGAGGGCGAGAAGCGGTTCGACGTCACGGTGCGGTTCCCCAAGGCGTCGCGCGAGGATCTGGCGACGATCCGCGACCTGCTGGTGCCGCTCAAGGACGGCGCGCTGATCCCGGTGTCGGCGCTGGCCAAGGTCGACATGGCGAACGGGCCGTCGGCGATCACGCGGGAGAACGGCAAGCGCTACATCGGGATCCGGGCGAACGTGCGCAACCGCGACCTCGGGTCGGTGATCGCGGACGCGCGGCGGCGGGTCGATGCCAGCGTCGCGCTGCCGGTGGGCTACGACATGACGTGGGGCGGCGAGTTCGAGAACCAGGAGCGCGCGATGAAGCGGCTGGCGCTGGTGTTGCCGCTGTCGCTGGTGCTGACGTTCATCCTGCTGTTCTCGGCGTTCGGCTCGGTGTGGGACGCGTCGATCATCTTGCTGAACCTGCCGATCGCGCTGCTCGGTGGGCTGGGCGGGCTGGCGGCGGCGGAGATGACGCTGTCGGTCTCGGCGGCGGTCGGGTTCATCGCGCTGCTGGGCCAGGCGGTGCTCAACTGCGTGCTGGTGGTCAGCGCGATCCGGTCGCGCCGCGAGCGGGGCGAGGATCTGTGGACGGCCACGCTCGAAGGCACGCGCGAGCGGCTGCGCGCGATCCTGATGACCGCGCTTTTGGCGTCGCTGGGGCTGCTACCGGCGGCGCTGTCGCACGCGATCGGCAGCGAGACCCAGCGGCCGATCGCGGTCGTCGTGGTGTGCGGCACGATCTCGGCGGCGCTGCTCACCTTGCTGGTGCTGCCGGTCAGCTACTACTGGGCGCATACGCTGCGGGCGCGGCTGCAGCGGCGCTGGGGCGGCACGACCGGCGACGCCGCCGGCGAGATCATCTAACCACCGCTCCGCGCGATGTGGGTCACGCCTCCGAGATCGGTTCGCGCACGCGGCGAGCTCCCGTGCGACCATCGAGTCGATGCGAGCCATCTTGTTTGCCTTGTTGGGGAGCGCAGCGGCGTGCGGAAAGGTTGGTGACACCACGATCGACGCACCGTCCGGAACCGGTGGCGAGGCCGGCACGTCCGCGACGCCGGGCGAGCTGATCTGGGTGCGGTCGATGTCGGCGGCGTTCGCGCTCGGCGTCGCCGAGGGCCCCGGCGGCGTGATCTTCACCGGCGACATCACCGCGCCGACCGACTACGGCGGCGGCATCATGACGCCGAAGGGCAATGTCGACCTCGCCGTCGGTGACTTCAAGGCCGAGGACGCCAGCTACATCTATCAGGCGCAGACCAACAAGGCCGGCGGCGGCCAGGTCTATGGCTTCCTCACCCAGACCGACGCGCAGGGCAACCCGCTGATCTACGGCGTCAGCTACGGCGACGTCGATCTCGGCAAGGGCGACGCGATGCCGGGCGCCCCGACCAACCTGACCGTCTCCGATGGCTTCATCGGTCGCTACGGTCCGGGCGCGCCGGCGTGGGTCGATCGCATCGTCGGGCCCGGTGAGGACAAGATCCTGGGGACCGCGGAGGCCCCGAATGGCCTGATCTACGCCGGGGGATGGTTCGAGCAGACGACCTCGATGTGGAACGGCGCCGCGTTGCCGAACAGCAGCGCGGACCGCGAGATCTTCGTCACCCGGCTCAACACGTTCACCGGCGCGGTGGACACGACCAAGACGTTCGGTGGCACCGGTCGCGACGAGATCACCACGATCGCCGGCGACGGCACGAACCTGATCCTCGGCGGGTTCTTCAACGACACGATCGCGTTCGGCGGGACCGCGAAGCCGATCACCGCCGCGCTGAACGGCAACACCCCGTCGCTCGACTGCTATGTCGCAAAGCTCGACCCGACGCTGACGCCGGTGTGGGCGGCCCGGTTCGGTGGCAGCGGCGAGGAGCGCAGCACCGCGGTCGCGCTCGACAAGACCGGCGATGTCTACGTCGCGGGCCAGTTCCAGGGCCAGGTCGCGTTCGGCGCGATCAACCTGACGGCGACCGACACCGACCCGACGCTGCACGACATCTTCGTCGCCAAGCTGCACGGCGACACCGGCAGCGTCGCGTGGGCGGTCCAGCTCGGCGCCGCCGGCGAGGATCGCACCAGCCGGATCGTCGTCGACAACGACGGCCATCCCGTGCTCGCCGCGAGCCTGAACAACCACGCCCTGATCGCGAGCTTCGATCCGGGCACCGGCTCGATCCGCTGGCAGACGATGGTCGCGTCGACCGGGACCGACGGGGTCAACGGCATCACCATCGGCTCGACCGGCGATGTCTACGCCGCGGTCAACCTCGGCGGGCCGGTCACGTTCGACAAGCCATTGATCGGCCCCGCCGGCCCGGCGTCCGTCGTGATGCGCATCGCCCCGTAGCGCCGGCGTACCCGGCGCGACGCGGGCTACTTCTTCTTGGGCGGGGCCTTGGCGGCGGCCGGCTTCTTGGGAGCCGCCGGCGCCTTGGGAGCCGCGGGCTTCTTGGGCGCCGCGGGAGCCTTGGCAGCCGGGGCCTTGGCCGG
>DATBBB010000497.1:0-1900 GCA_036271215.1 Kofleriaceae bacterium
CGGGCCTTCTTGAGCTTGTCGAGGGCGCCGGCGGCGAACCCGTCGCGCTTGGCCTTGGACTGGCGCTCGGCGTCGCTGAGCTTGGGCGGCACGATGTCGAGCAGGACGACCGGGATCCCGGCGTTGGCACAGTGAGCGGCGATGCCGCTGCCCATCACGCCGGCGCCGAGCACCGCGACGCGACGGATAGGGGGTTTGCGCGTGGAAGACATGGGGCGCACCATAGCGCAATATCCGGGGGCGATGGCCACGCCGGCCGGGCGTGGTCCTGTAGCATCGGGGCATGCAGTTCGAGGACCCGCAGGAGCAGTCGACTGCCTACTTGATCCTCCGTCACATCTACGATGGCGACGTCATCGAGTGGCCGATCGCCGACGATCATCCGCTCCGCCACATCTTCGTGGCGATGGAGCAACAGGGCTACGTCGCGCGCTGGGATCGAGTGTGGCCGCTGCACGACCGCTACCGCCTGACCGACAAGGGCATCGCGGCGATCGAGGCGGTCTACAAGCCGGGCGAGGCCGAGGCGGTGATGAACGACCTGCGCAGCCAGAACCTCGGGCCGGTGCAGCGCCGCGCGTACCTGTCGAGCCGCGGCTACAACCCGGGGCTATGGCCGCTGCTCCACGATCCGTCGTCGAGCTGGGACAACTACGGCTACGGCTACGGCCACAGCCGCTACCACGACTGGTTCTGGGAGGACCAGCAGCCGTATCGCTACCGGCGGTCCGGCGCGTACACGCCCGACGCCGACGTTCCGGACCTGCAGGTCCCCGACGATCCGCAGCCCCAGCAGACCTCGGTCGTCGACCTCGATCGCGAGGCGCAGTCGTCGGCGCCGGCCTCGGGAGACTACGACGTATCGTGACCGGCGCTCGGCCGCTCCGCGTGCTGCTGGTCGCCAACGATGGATTCTCGGCGGGTCACGTCGCGCGGTCGGTCGCGATCGCGTGCGCGCTCGATCGCGTTGCGGTGCGCCGCGGGCTCGCGTTGCGCATGGTGCTGGCGACGACCTCGCAGGCGCACGCGCTGATGGCGGCCGTGCCGGCGGCGATCGTGCGGATGCCGGGGCCGGTCGCGGCGCGCCGGGGCGGGCTCGCGGATCTCGAGCGGCGCGCGCTGGTGCGCGGCGTGGTCGATGGCGTCGTGGACAGCCTCCGGCCCGATCTGCTGGTCGTCGATACGTTCCCGTCGGGACCGCACGGCGAGCTCGCGGGGCTGCGCGGGCCGGGCGCGATGAAGCGCGCGCTGGTGCGCCGGGCGACCGCCGATCTGCGGCCGGCGACGGTGCCGGTGCCGGCCGAGCTGCGCGATGTGCTGACCTCGGGGCTCGCCGACTACGATCTCGCCGTGCTCGCCGGCGATCCGACGCCGCTGGCGGTGGAGCTACCGATCGCGATGGCGCACGTGCCGCCGATCCTGATGGACGCAGGTGCCGGTGGTGCTGGCGATGTCGGTGGTGATGGCGACGCCGGTGGCGCCGGTGATGGAGCGCGGGGCGGCCGCGCGGCGCTGCGCGCTCGGCTCGGGCTTGGCGCCGGCCGCGTGATCCTCGTGGCTGCGGGCGGCGGCGGAGACGGTGATGCGGTGGCGCGCGCGATGGCGATCTGCGAAGCGATCGTGCGCGTCGCGCCGGACGCCACCGCCGTGCTCGCGCTCGGCCCGCTCGCGCCGGACGCGATCGCGAGCAGCGGCGCGCGCGACGCGGGGGCCGAGGCGACGGTCAATGTGGGGGCCGAGGCGATGCGCGACGCGATGGCCGACGCCACGCGCGATGCGATGGCCCATGCGTCGCCAAGCTCGGCGGTCGATCGATCGCCGGCGCTGCACCCGCGGATCCGCACGCTGCGGATCGCGCCGCTTGCGCCGGTGCTCGCAGCGTTCGACGGCGCATTCTCCG
>DATBBB010000498.1:0-7543 GCA_036271215.1 Kofleriaceae bacterium
GCAACTACGGCCGCAAGTACATCACCCAGCTCGGCAAGCAAAAGGGCGTCGCGGTCAACGGCGGCGACGGCGTGTTCTGGATCGACCTGGCCGACATGGTGTCGTTCTTCTCGAGTCTGACCTTCACCCGGTCTTGATCCGATCGACGCCGAGCCGCGCTACTTGATGGTCGGCTTGTCGATCAGTGCCGGCGCGGGCGTGTGGATGATCTCGCCGAGCGCGACCGCACGGGCGGACCGCTCCGCCTTCTTCGCTGCCACCGCAACCTCGAACTCATCGACGGCGCGCTCGAGGGCGATGAGCGTGAAGTCGGCCATGGTGCGCCGGTCGGCGTCGGCAGCCTTGCGGAGCCGCACACGTAAGCTCGACGGGATCCTCAAGGAGAACCGGACATCGCGCTTCTCGGCTCCCTTCGCCACACGATGATGATCGACCACCCTTCGACGCTCGTGAAGCATATACAGACAGCGCGATGTCGCTTTCAGTCGCTTTATGGGCGCTTGACAGGATCCTTTTGTCGCCTGGCAGGCGTCTGGCGGACGCCGATCGTCGAAAAACGTCGTACCGTAGCCGCATGAGGCTCGGACCGCGCGGCGAGGACGACGACGAGCTGCGCGTGGGTTCCGAGTCCCTCACTCGCCCGATGGGGAGAGCGAGCGCGAACCGGTCAGACGCGGCGACGGGCCATGACGACGCGCTGGCGCGCGATGACCTGTATAACTTTCTCGCGCGCATGCTCGGCTGGTCCAACGCGCGCCTCGTCGACCTCGCGCTCCGAGCGGTCGATCTCGCCACGCAGCACCAGGCCGCGCTCGTCCTGTGCGGCGCGGGCGACCTCGTGCCAGTCGCGCACGCACTGCACAGGCGCACGCTCGGCGCCGATCGGCCGTTCGTGGTGTGCGATCCGCGCCGAGGCGACGCACCCGCGTCGGTGCGCTCGCCGGTCTGCTACGGGACCGGCGCGTCCGCGGTCCCGGCCTCGGCCGGGGGAACCCTGTGCGTGCGCACCCGCCGCCCACCGCCCGATCTCGTGGACACCGTGACGCTGCTGCGGGGTGTGGACGACGTGATGCTCGTCGTGTGCGTCGACCCGGGCGACGACGCGAACCTGTTCCTGGCTCGGCCGGGCCCGGTCCGGTTGCCGGCGCTCGCTGACCGCGCAGATGAGCTGCCGCGCGTCATCGACGAGTACCTGCGGGACGCGACCGCCGAGCTCGGCGTGCCGGAGATGGTGATCGCCGACGAGGATCGCGCGTGGGTACGCAAGCACGCCGCCTCGTCGCTCGCGGAGGTCGAGAAGGCCGCGCTGCGGCTCGTCGCGGTCCGGTCCTCGAGCAGCACGACCGCGGCCGCTGAACGACTCGGGATGACGTCGGTGTCCCTGATCCGGTGGGCGCGACGACGCAAGATGCCGTTGCTCATCAGGCGTCGCAGGTAGCGCCGTCCGACGATCGGGTCGACAATCCGGCCATGCCGATCCGGCCGACGATCCGGCCTGCCGGGCTCGTGCTCTTGCTGGCGGCAGCGTGCGCGGGCCGCCCGAGATCGCCCGTGGCCACCCCGGCACCCGAGGTCGCCGCGGTGCTGGTCGGCCCCGACGGCGAGGTGCGCCTGATGCGCCGCGCGGGCGACCTGGTCACGATCCGCGAATGCGCGCGGCTGGCCATCATCGACCAGCCGCGCGATTGCACGCCGATCGACGGCGCCGCGAGTACGGCCGCGAGCACGGCTGGAGACACGGCCGGAGACACGGCCGGAGACACGATCATCCCGATCGATCAGCTCGATCAACGCCTGCCCGCCGCGCTGGCCCATCACCGCGCGCCCGTCGAGCCCGGGGCCCCGCTCGCGGCCGAGCCGATCCAGCGCTTCCTCAAGTTCTACTGCGCGACCCTGCAGGCGGATACCGAGTGCAATCGCCGCGCGGGTGGCGCGTATGTGGCGCGGCTCGCAGCGATCACCACACGCCAGAACACGAGCCCACCGGTGCCCGCGGCCACGCCGGCCCCCGCACGCCCCGCGGGCGCTCCGGCGCCGGTCCCCGCACCGGCCTCCGGCGCCCCCGAGCACGTGTTTCGCTTCATCGATTCCGCCGCCGCGGAGGCCCAGCTCCGCCGGCTGTTGCGCGGCGATGGCCAGCTGTGGGCGTCCCAGCTGCGCTTCGCGCCGCCGATTCCGCCGGGCCTGGTCACCCTGGGCAGCGCGGCGTCCGATCCGGACCATCAGGCCAACGAGCAGCCGATCGAGGCGCGCGTGACGGCCGCGTTCGAGATCCAGGCGACCTTGGTCACGCAGCTGCAGTGGGTCGCGGTGATGGGGACCAACCCCGCGCACTTCGCGACCCACGCCGACTGCCCGGCGCCCGGCGCGTACGCCGAGCTCGACGGCATCGCGATGTGCGCCGAGCTCCCGGTCGAGAACGTGTCGTGGCAGGACGTCCAGGACTTCCTCGCGCAGCTGAACGTCCAGGATCCGGTCCACGTCTATCGCCTGCCGACCGAGGCCGAGTGGGAGTACGCCGCGCGCGCCGGCGCCGCGACCCGGTTCTTCTTCGGCGACGATCCCCGCGCGCTCGCGGATCACGTGTGGTTCGCGGACAACGCCGCGGGCCATCCGCACGCGGTGTGCACCACCCGCGTCGCGACCAACGCCTGGGGGCTGTGCGACGCCTACGGCAACGTCTGGCAGTGGGTCGGGGACTGGTACGCGATCGCCCGGACCGGCGGCGAGGATCCGCCCGGACCGGCCACCGGGACCGATCGCGTGTTCCGCGGCGGCGGGTGGAACAGCGGCCCCGCGCTGCTGCGCGCCGCGACCCGCGACCGCGGCACGTACCACACCGCCGGGTTCACCGACTATCGCGCGCCGTTCCTCGGGTTCCGGGTGATCCGGCAACCCGCGCCGTGACCGCGCGCCCCGGCCTACAGGATCTGCAGCCGGCGGCTGTGCTCGGCCTGCTCGCCGATGTACTCGAGCACGTGCGGGTGGGTCATGATCACCTCGCGGAACACGTTCGCCGGCAGGCACAGCGCGAGGCCCTTGCCGCGGGCGACCACGTCGCTCTTGAACGCGCCGCCGGACAGCAGCGCGGTCTCGCCGATCAGATCGCCGGGGCCGAGCTGGGCGACCGCCGAGCCGTTGCGCAGCACCAGGAACTGGCCGGCGAGCACGATGTACAGCCCGTCCGGCCGGTCGCCGGCGCCGAGGATCACGGTGCCGGCGTCGATCTCGAGGAACTTGAACTTGGCGGCGAGCTCGATCCGCTGGGCGTCGTTGAACGGCCGGAACAGCGGGCTGGTCCGCATCCAGCGATCGACCAGCCGGTCGCGCACGAACCGCAGCACCGCGCGCAGCACGTCGCCGTGGTTGGCGAGCACGCGCGACAGCGTGTGGCGATCGATGCGCAACAGCTCCGCGGCCTTCTCGCAGACCACCGTGGCGGTACGCGGCTGATCGGTCATCAGCGCGACCTCGCCGAGGAACGCGCCGCCGCCGAGCCGGGTCTCGCTGCGCGGCGGGCTCGCGGTCTGCACCGCGACCTCACCCTCGGCGATCACGTACAGCGCGTCGCTCGGATCGCCCTCGCGGTACAGGATCTCGCCGCGCTCGAGCGAGACCAGCTGGAGGTTGGCGACCAGCGCCTGCAGCGCGTCGCTCGGCATGCCCGCAAACAGCGGCGTCGACGCCAGCGCGCGGGCCGCGGCCGAGCCGATCGCGCGCGGCTGGGCGAGCGGGATCTCCTCGATGTCCGCCAGATCGAGCTCGGTCGAATCCAGGAGATCCTGCTCGGCCGCGTCGGGCGGCGTGGGATCGTCGGGCGGCGCGTCGAGCCCGTGCAGCATGCTGGCGGCGTCGACGTTGGTGGTCTGCTCGAAGTCTTCCTCGTCGATCGGGATGACGTGGATGCCCGGATCGCCGGCCTCGCGCAGGTGCGACGCCGGAATCTCCGTCTTGAGATCGACGCTGTCGAGCGCGGCGCCGTACGGCAGCGCGATCGGCCGGCTCTTGGTGCGCGACACCACCACCATCGGCGGCGTGTTGCTGCGCGGCCGGCGGAACCCGTCGTCGCGGCCCGGCCACGACGTGCCCTCGTCGTACGAGCGCTGGGTCGCGTCGGCGCTGCGGCCCTGGCGGATCGCGGCGACGCTGGGGTTCTCGTGCAGCGCGGGGTTGTTCTCGGCCATGCTGGCCGCGCGGGTCTGGCCGGCGCCGATCTGCTCGTTCATCTCGGCGAGCCGGCGCAAGGTCCCGGCATGCTGAGGATCGATCTGCAGGATGACCTTGCACACCGCGATCGCCTGGACCAGGAAGCCGTTCTGGGCGTAGCGCTCGGCCGAGCGCTCGAACGCCTCGATCGCCTTGGCGTTGTTGCCGAGCCGGCGGTAGGTCTCGCCGGCGCGCTTGGCCCACTGGGCGTCGCCCGGCTCGATCCGCTCGAGCTCGACGTACGCCGCGAGGGCGCGCTTGTGCTTGCCGGAGGCGACCGCTGCCGCCGCCTCCTCGCGCAATGCACGACCATCCTTCGCCATTGCTTGAAGCTGTAATTATAGATCAGAACGCCGGGGCGCGACGTGCATGGCGTCGATGTAGGCGCGGGCGATCCGGCCGGTGATCGGACCTGTGGGCCGGGGCTCGCCGTCGAGCCGGGTCACGGCCACGATCCCGCGCAGCGAGCTGGTGGCGAACAGCTCCTCGGCGGCGCGCAGCTCGTGCACCGCCAGTGGCCGCACCACCGTGGCGATCGCCTCCTGGGCGCACAGCGCGAGCACCCGGGCACGCACGATGCCGGGCAGCGCCCCCGCATCGACCGGCGGTGTGATCACCGCGCCGGCGTGCACGGCGAACAGGTTGCAAGTCGCACCTTCGACGGCGTGGCCATCGGGATCGAGCCGGATCGCCTCGTCGGCGCCGGCGCCGCGGGCCAGCTCGCGCGCGATCAGGTGGTCGAGGTAGGCGAGCGTCTTGTGGCCGCGGCCGGTGCGCCGGGGCAGCGGCCAATCCACGACGGCGGCCGAGATCGCTGCCGGCTGCGCCGGCAGCGGCTCGACGATCACGATCGCGGCGCCCGGCCCCAGCTCCCCGAACGGCTGGGCCAGCCCGCCCGGCCCGCGGGTCAGAACGATCCGGATCCGGTGCTCGCCGGGGCCGGCGGCGGCGATCGTTCGTTCGGCCGCCTCGACCAGCGCGGTCCGCTCGATCGCGCGCAGCTCCAGCGCTGCCGCGGTCTCGAATAGCCGATCGAGGTGCGCGTCGAGCTCGCGGGCGACACCGTCCCACGTCCGCAGCACCTCGAAGCAACCGTCGCCGTACAACAGGCCGCGATCGAACACGCTGATCGACGCCTGGTCCGGCGCAACGATCGCGCCGTTGATCGACACCGCGGGCACGCCCCACGATACCGCGCGTCGCGTCGCCCTCCGGCGAAACCGCCTTTGAAATTCCTCGGCGCGATGGGTAGCTAAACCTACAGATCCCCGTCACCGATCAACTCATAAGCCCTTGGCCGGCAGTTCAAATCTGCCCCCGCCACGACTTTGTAGATAGCGCGAGTTTCGTCGCGCGCGCTACTTCATGTCCTGGCGGCTCCAGCGCTGTGCCTCCGTGGAACCGGCGGCGACTCGGCACAGATCGCGCTGGTTCCAGAGCAGGACATCCACTGCCTGAACGCCGGAAAAGCGTCCGACGGCCAGCGCGGAGGTCAGCGCACGGTCCTGGACATCGCACTTCGCGCTCGTTTGGACCGAGCGATGAGACCAGCCGCCGGCACCATTGCTCGAGAGCCGCCAGTCGTTGCCGTCCGACGTCGCAATGTCTGCAAGCCCGTCACCATCGAAGTCCGCCACCACGAGGCCGTTGACCGTTGTGGTCAATGACACTGGAAGCGCGGTCCAACTCGAAGTGGCACTGTAGCTCACCTGCCACTTCCCCGCGATGATCCCGAATACATCCATCTTTCCACTCCGCGTGAAGTTACCGAAGCGAAGATCGGATACCCGCAATGATGAAGTCTGAGACTGCACAAACGCTGCCGCGCCGTGGTCGGATACCCGCCAGGACTTGCCGTCCGCCCAGAAGATATCGTCACGTTGATCGCCAGTGAAATTGCCTGCTTGGAGATCACTTATCTGGATACCAGCCGCATCGAGATTGATGGTCTCCCAATCCGAAACGCCGCCCCACGACACCATCAAGTGCCCTCCGCTGAGCGTCACGACGTCGGTCCGCCCATCGCCGTCGAAGTCGCCGAACAGTAGATCCGTCGTCCGCTGGGGCCTCGCGCTCAACAGTCGCCACTCAGCTACGCCCGCCGGCGAATAGTACCACGCGGTTCCAGTAGCGAGGAACAGATCCTGAACGCCATCACCATCGAAGTCGCCGACCCGAAGATCGGCCGTCGGATTGGAGAACGCAGGCGAGCTGTCGGCATACTGATTGTGATATGCGATAACTGCCTGCTCATGATAAGAGCCAGTGGGAACCACAATGGGAAATACGCTCGCGGACACGTAAGGGAATTCCGAGACCGGCGAGAATGCCTCATTGGGCCCCACGATGAAGAAATCGATGGAGGGATCTCCGGTGTTATGAAGATTGATCGAGTGGTCGCTCTGAGCACGCCGGGTGACGTTGTCGTCAAAATCGGACACGAAGCACGGATGACCGCGCAATTCGAAGTTGAAGTGATCGGCGCCCAGAAAGGCATTCCCAGCGATCTCCACTCGATTGCCGGCGATCCCACCGTAGCCGCCACTGCCGGCACCGTGCATATCAAAATCCTGCTGCTTTCCACCCTGCGAAATATCATAGTCTGGAACATTGGAAAGCACAATATTGTACCACGCGCGATACTGAGAATGAGCCTCTCCGGTCGAGGCGATTGCATGGCGATTCATGAGGAATATATTGCCCAGGATCAGGGCTCTGCCACCCTCCATAACGGAGCCGTATCCGCCGCTCCAGCGCATATTGTGATGCAGAAAATTACGCTCGATCCGTACGTTGTCCTGGGTGCGCTGATCGTTCACCACTCCCGAGCACGTCTTGGCCTCCGCATGGCCACCATCCACCCTGATCGCGGCTGACTCCCAGCCGGAGATGTCGTTGTGGTCGATCATAGCGATGTACTCGGTCGCGGTCGCGAAGTTATTCAACGAGGCTCGCGGATAGTCCACTTCGATCGCGTTCGTTGCTTCCACGACCGGATCGAGAGCCCGACTCTGTCCTGTCAACCGGAGCCCGGTGATGCGTACGTAGTCGCCATGGACCTGGATCATGCACCACTCGCATTCCGGGCCCGCGATCGCCTGTGAAATATAGGCGGCGCCGTCCTTTTCTTTTTGCAACGTTGCGTTGATCTGCGGGCCGACGAGCGTGCCTCGACGATCTCCGCGCAGGGTCACACCCGATGGCAAGATGAGAGTCGGATACGCGCTGAGATCGATCGAGTCATCCTCGTTTGGGCTCTGCGCGACCTTGATGACCGTCCCCCAGCCGGCCTGGAACCGTATACAGGGCCCATCCGGGGGATAGGAGAACTGCCCGG
>DATBBB010000499.1:0-13670 GCA_036271215.1 Kofleriaceae bacterium
GTGAGTAAAATCGGAGCAACAGAGCGCGCCTCAGCGAGCGAACGAATGACAACGATCATGGGTGCAGTTCAAAAATACTGCACTCCTGCAAGATTCCTGTGGCGTTGCTTCCGGAGCACCGCGACCGAGATCACCTCCGCAGGCGCAAGAGCCGTCGAACATTCGTTCGCCGCTCTTGTCGATCGGCTTGCCGGCATACTGCCGGCCGCGCCTGGTACGGAAAAGATCGTCAGCTCGCGGACTCGCGGACTCAGGACCGCGACCGAGATCACCTCCGCAGGCTCACGCTGTCCGGATGTCCGGAGCACCGGCCGAGCGCTTCACTGCGTTGGATCGTCGCGACCGGCGCCCTTGCCGCCGCCGAGCTTGTCCCACACGTTCACGCTGCCCGGCTGCGTCGGCCCCGCGGCCGGCACGCGCTTGCCGCCGATCCCCGGCACCGCGGCCGGATCGACGTGCGGCGGCTTGATCGCCGTCGCGAACTCGCGCGGCGCCCCATCGCCAGCCTGGACCTTCAACCGCAGGGTCCCGCCGCGCTCGGCGAGCCCCTGGTACTCGTCGCCGGCGAGCTTGCCGAACGATCCGGCGTCGGTGACCTCGCGGCCGCCGACCCCGAGCACCACGTACTGCTCGGCGAGCCCGAGCTCCTGCAGCGGGCCCTGCGCGAGCCCGACGATCACCGCGCCGTGCTCGAGCCGCGGGTAGCGCCACACGATCAGCGGGAACAGCCCGACCGTGGTCGCGCCGAGCGCGCTCGACGCATGGCTGTAGCCGTCGAGCAGCTTGCCGAGCTCGGTCGCGCCGAGCGTGACCCGCGCGAACGATAGGTAGCGCTTGCCGTCGGGGCTCTGGTACTCCTCCCAGTACCGGCTGGTCGGCGCCGGTGGCACCGCGCCGCCGCCGGTCGTGCGCAGCGCCTGCGCCACCGCGTGGCGCGCCTCGCGAACCTCGCGCCGCGCGCTGGTGTTGCTCGGATCGCGGTCGAACGCCGCGAGCTTGGCGTCGCGCGCCGCCGCGTAGATCGGCAGCACCGCCTGCTTCCACCGAGCGTCCGTGATCCGGACCGCCAGCGCGTTGGCCGCGGCATCGAACGCGGCGTCGGCCGCCTCGTCCTCGGCGTCATCCTGGCGCGCCGACACCGACGACACGCCGACGCACGACAGCGCCTTGCCCGCGATCTCGGTGCAGGTCGCCGCGGCCGGGGCGTCGGCGGTGATCCACGCCGGCCGCGCCGGGGCGCTGCGGTCGGTCAAGCTGCCGAACCCGGTCGGCGGCACCGCGGTCACGCGCTGGTACGCGAGGTAACCGCCGGCGGCGACCACGACCGCGACCAGCCCGGCGAGGATCGGCACGACCAGCGCCGAGCGCGCCGCGGGCTGCGCGACGCTCGCCTGCGACAGCGTGCCGGCTGCCCGGAGCGGCTTTCTCGCCGCACCGCCGGCCTGCAGCGCGCGCTCGCGCAGGATCGCCACCGACTTGACGAGGTCCGCGCTCGCGGTCGGCCGCGGCATCGTCGGCAGCAAGGTCATCACCGCCTCGCCGGCGTGGCACTGCATCGCGTGCTTGCACTGCGGGCAGCGCAGCTCGGGCGCGGTGGCGAACTTGAGCACGTCGTAGTGTGCGCCGACGTCGACGTTGTGCGCGCTGGTCGTGCCGCAGCTCGCGCAGGTGTACGGCATCAGCACGGTCAGCAGCTGGACCTTGGGGTTCAGGTCGTCGCGCGTGCACAGCTTCTCGATGAACGCCGGCGGCGCCGACGCCAGGTAGACCCGCTCGGCGATCGGCGCGACCAGTCCGATGAAGCCGCGCCACTGCATCGCGCCGACCGGCTCGATCTTGCCGATCGCGCCGAGGTCGACGATCACCGTGCCCTCGAGGCCCTCGGCGAGCTTGTCGCGCGGGAACGTATCGTCGAGGTTGCCGTTGAGCCGCAGGTACGTCGTGCGGCCCTCGATCACCTTGTCGACCCGCAGCTTGCGGTTGAGGTCGCTGACCGCGTAGTTGAGCTTGCTGGCGAGGAACGCCTCGACCGGCGGCTCGAGCTGGAACCGGTCCTGGCCGACGAGGTACGAGAAGAACGTCGCGCCGTCCTCGTCGAAGTACATCGACTGCTTGCACGCCGGGCACGGCCGCTCGGCGAGCTTCATCGCCTTGATCGGTTCGAAGTCGCGATCGATCTGGAGCAGCACGCGCTGCTCGGAGTCGCAGTAATCGCAGCGGAACGGCGCGTAGAAGCTGAACACCCGACCGCCGCCGGCGAAGTTCGCGACCATGTTGAGCTGGTCGACGACCTTGGGCGAGCACTCGATCAGGATCATCTGGCGCGACGTCTTGGCCGCCGTGGTCACGAAGTCGACCCACTCGCGGATCCCGAACGAGCTGATCTTCTTCACGCCGCCGAGATCGAGCACCAGCGTGTCGGCGGCCGCGGTCATCCCGAGCTTCTTGCCCTCGAACCCCTCGTCGATCGTACCGACGAACTTCAGGCACGCGACGTCGCCGTCGGCGAACTTCTCGATCACGAGCTTGGGCGCGGCGCCCTCCGGGATGATCGGCTGCGACGGACGACTGATGGGTCGGTCGACTGCTTGCATCTAATGTCTCCAGAAGTGCAACGACTTGGCCTGGGTCCGGAACTCGCGCAGGTTCATGTCGAGCTCGAACAGGGCCGTGACCTCCGTGTGCCGGTCGGGCGCGACGTCGAACCACATCGCGGTCGACGCGTTGTGGCACACCATCATGCCCAGCCCCGCGCCGCCGTGCGCTTGATCCATCTCGCCCGCGAGCCCGCGCGCGAGGCCGTCGAACACGTGGCGGCGCTCGAGCCGGCCGAACGGATCGCGGACCTGCAGCGCGAGCCGCGTGCCGTCGGTGCCGATCCGGACCTGCGGCCGCTCGTGGTCGGCGAGCGCGATCGCCGCCTTGCGGTCGCCGGCGTACTTGGCCGCGCCGGCCGCGTCGACCGGCGCGTCGTACATCGCGTTCATGATCAGCTCGTGGCCGAGCTCGGCGAACATCTCGGCGATCCGCCTGGGCACCTGCAGCGCGGCGACGAAGCCCTCGATCTTGGCCGACGCCGCGTCGCGGTCCGCCGTGGTCCGGATCTCGAGCTCGAGCGCCGAGAACCCCCAGTCGAGGTACGCGCCGAGCGCCGGCGCCGGCGCGCCCTGCAGCCGGCGCGCGAGCATCGTGACCTCCCACGCGCGCGGCGGCGATTCGAAGTCCTTGCGGCCGAGCACGTGGTCGATCCGCTGGCTCTCGACCAGGTAGCGCAGCGAGCGCCGCAGCGGCTCGGCGGTCCACAGGACGCCGCGCAGCCCCGGCCGGGCGCGGATCTGCTCGGCGACCTGATCGCCGTCGAACGTGTCGGCGCACACGACATCCGCATCGCCGATCGCCTCGGCCAGCGCGCCGGGCTCCTCGATCGTCGCGACCGACGCGCCGGTGGCCATGAACCACCGAGCGACCTTGCGTCCCACCAGCTTGTTGCGTTCGAGGATGACGACTTGCATTACGCGAGCCCCGCGCTCGCCCTGACACCCTCGCCGCCCTCGCTGACCGGGGCGCGCTCAAACTATCACAGCGCGCGCATCACGCCCGACCGTAAGAGTGGTGGGCCGTGCTACGCTCGCAACGTGAGGGTACGAGCTGGTGCGACAGTCACCGTCGCGCTCATCGCAGTCGCGCACCTACCCGCGCGCGCCGACGGACTTCGTCCCTCGATGGCACCGAGCGGATGCCCCACCAACAAGGCCGGCAAGCCGGGTAAGTCCGGCTGCGCACCTACGCCTGCGGCGCCGATCACACCGCTGTACCAGACCGTGGCGACCAAGAAGTCGCGCGCCCAGCTGTCCGAGTTCCTCGTCGCGCCTGCCCAGCGTGCCGCGAAGGCCCGCGACTGGGGCAAGGCGATCCCGCTGTGCCAGGCGCTCGTCGTCGCGCGCGGCCCGGGCGGCCCCGAGGCCAAGCAGCTCGCCACGCTGTGGACGCTCGCCGGCCAGAACGAGCGCGCCGCCGAGGCGTGGAGCGACTACGCCGCCGCGGTCGACGATCCGGGCGAGCGCCAGGCCGCGCAGACCGAGGTCGCCCGGCTCAGCGCGGTGTCCGATCCGTTCGCCGACAAGCTCGTGCTCGCCGAGCAGACCGGCGATGCGAAGAAGGCGTTCGCGCTCGGCCGCGCCGCGTTCGCCCAGCAGCAGTACGGCGACGCGCTGGTCTACTTCCATATCGGCTACACCCTGGCGCCCGAGCTGCCCGGGTTCCTGCGCGAGCTCGGCTCGACCTACGACAAGCTCGGCGCGGAGGATCCCAAGCGCGAGTTCTACCGGCGCTACCTGGTGCAGCGCCCGCTCGGCGGCAACGCCGACCTCGTGCGCGCCGAGCTCGCCAAGGATCGGGACGCGCTCGGCATGCTGCACGTATCGTCGAGCCTGCCGTGCAGCGAGCTGTGGCTCAACCGCCAGCGCGTCACCGGCAAGCTGCCGGACAAGGGGATCGCCGTCGCGCCCGGCAGCTACAAGGGGCTGTGCTTCAACCCCAGGTACGAGATGGCGCTGTTCGAGTACGCGACCGTCGAGCCCGGCAAGCCGGCGATGATGGAGTTCCGCTGGGGCATCGTCGAGAACAAGCTCGAGCACCCGCTCGGCCGGATCGCGCTCGAGAACCCCAACGCGCCCGGCGTGATGATCGACCTCGGCATCACCTCGCCCGAGATCGGGGTCGCCGCGCCGGCCGATGGCCACAAGCTCAAGATGATCCTCAAGGACGACTCCGGTGTGCGAACCGAAGTCCGGATGGTCCAGATCGAGCCGGGGCACCGGCTCGCGGTGACGTGGTAGGAAGGCGATGGTGTCGGAACGGCCGTCCCAAGAGGGCAAGATGTCGCCGGGTGCGCCGGGCGACCCGGTGGCGTTCGGCCGCTACTACCTGCTCGGCCTGATCGCGCGCGGCGGCATGGCCGAGGTCTATCGCGCCAAGCCGCAGGTCGGTTCGCGCCGGCTGCTCGCGGTCAAGGTCATGCGGCCGCAGCTCGCGCGCGAGGCCCGGTTCGTCGACATGTTCCATCGCGAAGGCCAGCTCGCGATGCTGCTCAGCAACAACCGCTGCATCGTCGAGACCCTCGAGCTCGGCCAGCACGACGGCCGGCACTTCATCACGATGGAGTATATCGGCGGCCGCGATCTGACCCAGGTGCTGCGGCGCTGCCAGGAGACCCAGCAGCGGATCCCGGTGCCGCACGCGGTGTTCATCGCGGCGCGGATCGCCGAGGGCCTGCACTTCGCGCACACCCTGATCGGGCCCGACGGCCGGTCGCTCAACATCGTCAACCGCGACGTGTCGCCGTCGAATGTCCGGCTGTCGTACGACGGTGACGTCAAGCTGCTCGACTTCGGCATCGCCCAGGCGCTGATGAAGTTCACCAGCGAGATCGGCATCCTCAAGGGCAAGTTCAGCTACATGTCGCCCGAGCAGATCCGCGGCATGCCGCTCGATGCGCGCACCGACGTGTTCTCGGCCGGCATCATCCTCCACGAGATGCTGACCACCGAGAAGCTGTTCCGCGGCGACACCGAGTTCGCGCTGATGGAGAAGGTCCGCAAGGCCGAGGTCCCGCTGCCGTCGGACTTCAACCGCCGGGTCACCGCGGAGCTCGACGCGATCACGACCAAGGCACTCGCGCGCGATGTCGCCGACCGCTACCAGTCGGCCGCCCAGCTCGCCGCCGATCTCGACGCGCTGATCGGCAGCTACCGGTTCGATCCCAAGGAGCTGCGCCAGTTCATGCGCCAGCTGTTCCGCAAGGAGTTCGCCAAGGAGGTCGAGGACACCGAGCTCGCGCTCGATGCGTCGCTCGGCACGCTGTCGATGTCGACCGGGGTGCGCGGGCCGGCGCCGGGACTGGCGATGCCGAGCACCGAGGCGAGCGGCCCGATGGCGCCGCTGACCTATGCGAGCGCGGGGACGAGCGCCGGGACGAGCGCCGGGACGAGCGCCGGGACATCGGTCGAGCCGGCCGGCCTGTCAGATCAACCGGATCAACCCGTGCCGCACGTTACGGATTCCGCGGAACCCGTCGAGCCGATCGATTCGAGCCACAGGACACGAGGGTTTTGGGGCTCCTTGTTCAAGAAGCGCAAGTAGCGCATGCTACGCGCGATGTCGAACGCGCCCGAGAAAGCCCAGCGGCTCGCGATCATTGCGGTCATCGCGTTTCTCGCCGTGAACGTCATGTTCTTCCTGCTGTCGAACAGCTACTTCGACTCGCATCGCCAGATGGTGCCGGGTGTTGGCTCGATGCCGGCGTTCTCGCCCGATCAGATCTCGACGATCCGGATCTCGTTCGCCGCGTTCTCGTTCATCGTCGTCGGTGCCGGCGTGCTCGGCGCGATGTGGCCGCGGGTGATCGGCCACGTGATCCCGCTGGTGCTCGGCGCGGCGCACCTGATCTCCGCCGTCGTGGCGTTCCGTCACGACGCCACGGCGGTGCTGTGGGTGATGCTCGCGATCTCGGGCATCCTGCTGCCGGTGCTGTCGTGGCTGTCCTTCAAGGGCTCGCGCGCGTCGTGGGCGTTCCTGATCGCGATGTGCGCGGTGCTCGCGAGCGTCGAGTTCTTCGGCGCGCCCAAGGTTCGCGGCGCGCTCGACATCGGCCTGTGGCTGACCCTGATCTTCCCCGGCCTCAACTCGGTGGCCGTGTCGTCGCTGTGGTCGATGAACCACGAGTACCTCGATCCCGGCGCGGCCGACCGAGCTGCTACCGCGTCGGCCACCGCATGACCTGATTGCCGGGGTGCGCGCTTGCTGAGCGCCACCCAATCCGCTAGAACGGATGAAATTCCCAGATTCCGGAGGACCGCCATGGCACTGCAGCTCGGAGATGACGCCCCAGATTTCACGGCCGAGACGACCGAAGGTCCGATCAGCTTTCACCAGTACCTCGGCAACGGCTGGGGCGTGCTGTTCTCGCACCCCAAGGATTTCACGCCGGTCTGCACGACGGAGCTCGGCCGGGTCGCGGCGCTGAAGCCCGAGTTCGACAAGCGCAACGTCAAGGTCGTCGGGCTCTCGGTCGATCCGCTCGACTCTCACAAGAGCTGGGCCAACGACATCAAGGAAACCCAGGGCCACGCGCTCAACTTCCCGCTGGTCGCCGACCACGACAAGAAGGTCGCCAACCTCTACGGCATGATCCACCCCAACGCGAGCGACACGTTCACCGTGCGCTCGGTGTTCGTGATCGGCCCCGACAAGAAGATCAAGCTGACCCTGACCTACCCGGCGAGCACCGGCCGCAACTTCGACGAGGTGCTCCGCGTGATCGACTCGCTGCAGCTGACCGCGAAGCACAAGGTCGCCACCCCGTCGGACTGGAAGCAGGGCGACGACGTGATCATCGTCCCGGCGGTCAAGGACGAGGACGCCAAGGCGCTGTTCCCCAACGGCTGGAAGACGGTGCGTCCGTACCTGCGCGTCGTTCCGCAGCCGAAGTAGCTCGCGGGCCGCTGGTCTCGTAGCCTCGGCAGCTCCGCAACCTCAGCAGCCTCCGCAACCTCAGGTGCCGGCGAGGTAGACCGCAAACGAGGCGAGCCAGTGCTCTCCCATGTAGTCGCCGGTCGCGACATTCGCGAGCCCGGTGGCCGCGTGGACCTCGGCCGCGGCCGCCAGCTCGGCGTGCAGCGGATCGCCGGCCGGTACGGCCCCGGCGAGGCTGCGCAGGCACCAGGCGCGCGACAGGTTCAGCCCGTCGAGGTGCGCGAGCTTGGCGTCGCTGCGATCGCCGACGATCGCCGGTGCGCGCAGCGCGGCCGGCAGCCCGCGCGGCAAGAACCCGTGCAGCCAGTCGACGAGCTCGCCGGGCGGCAGCACCCGGCGCATCAGATCGGCCTCGACCAGCGATGGCGACAGGAAGTCCTCGCCGCTCGGCTCCCACGCCGCCGGCGCGTCGCGATCGCTCAGGTAATACGTGCGCGCGCGCTCCGCGATCAGCGCCGCGAGCGCCGCGTCCTGCACCGCGCGCGCGTGGTCGAGCGCGAACGCCAGCCCGAACGCCGTGTTCGCGTGCACGCCGGTCCGCACCGGGTAGGTCTGCACCGGGAAGAACCGCAGGTAGCGCTCGACGATCACCGCGGTCAGCGGCGCGAGGTTCGCCGCCCAGCGCCGCGCGCGATCGGCGTCGCCGGCCTCGGCCCACGCCGCGTCACCGCTGGCGAGCTCGGTCGCGAGCTGGAGCAGCCAGGCCCAGCCGTACGGCCGCTCGAACGAGGCGCGGTTGGGCGCGGCAAAGTACGCCGCCTCGCCGGCGAGGTTCGCGGCGGTCAGATTTGCGTCGAGCGCGGCGCGGATTTCATCGGCCTGCGCCGGCGCCAGCCCCGGCACCGTGCGCAGCAAGCGGACCAGGAGCCAGTGGCCGTGCACCGCCGAGTGCCAGTCGAGGCAGCCGTAGAACGCCGGGTACAGCTCGCGTGGCCGCCGGACGTCGCCGAGGTCGTTCATCACGTGCTTGACCGAGCTTGGCCACTCGCGCTGCACGCAGTCGAGCGCGAGCCGCGCGAACCTCGCGGCGGCCTCGGGCCCGAGCCCCGCGCCGGTCACGGCAGCCCGATGATCTTGGCGCTCCATCATCGCCGGGTGCTATAGCGCAGAGGTGAGCCGCCGCGCACCGGGACTGTTCGCGATCGTCGTGGCGGCCTGCGGCGGCACCGCCGACCCGCACGCGCCGGGCAGCGCTGGAGCCACGGGTACCGGCGCCACGGCCCCGGGTGCGGGCGCCACGGCCCCGGGTGCCGCCCGCTCCGCCGCGCCGATCGCCGACGGCTGCGAGGCCCTGCCGTTCGCCGAGTCGACCCCGGTCCCCGAGGCCTCGGGCGCCGGCTGGCTGCCGATCGACGGCATGCTGATGCTGGTCGTCGTCGGCGACAGCGGCAACCACGGCGCCTACGGCATCGTCGACCCCGAGACCGGCGCCACCGTCGAGACCGGCGCGCTGCCGCTGACCGATGACGCGGGCGACGACATCGAGGGCGTCGCGGTCCGCGGCGACAAGCTCTACGGCCTGACCTCCGCCGGCTGGATGCGCGTCTGGCAGCGCAAGGGCAAGGCCTTCGAGTTGATCCAGAAGGCCTATCCGCTCGGTCCGGTCGACCTGCCCGATACCCACAACACCAAGCGCCCGCCCGCCGGCGACGGTATGATCTGCGGCGCCCAGGCCGGCAACTGCGGCCGCAACTACGAGGGCCTCTGCCTCCTGCCCTCGGCGCCCGCTGGCGCTGCACACGCGGCCACGCCCCACGCCACTGGCTCCACACCCGCCGCTGGCTCCGCACCCGCGTGCGTCGGGTTCGCCGCGGCCAAGGCCGACGGCAAGCTCTATTGCCTGACCGAGGACGCCGGCAAGCTGGTCGTCCACCACGACCGGGCGATCGCCATCACCCACCCCGGCGCGCTCGCCGACTGCGCGTTCAGCGACGACGGCACCCTCTGGGTCGGCAGCAACCTGTTCGACCTCGGCAAGGTCTACCGCGTCGCCCACTGGGACGATCTGGCCGCCGCCCAGGTCGTCCCGGTCGGCGTTTTGTCCGTCGGGTTCCCCGAGACCCTCGCCGTGCGCGGCGACCGCGTCTACCGGATGTCCGATCTGGGCGGCGCCCCCAGCCTGATGGCCAGGTACCGCTGCCACCTGCCGCCGCTGTGACCCCACGGGGCGGGGCGGCGCCCCACCGATCTCTCCCGGTCCCGGCCCCGCCCTCGGCTCCGATGCGGGGAGAATTTCACGCGGCACCCGTCGCGCGCTAGGCTTCGCCCGTGCAGTGCCCGTATTGCAGCGGTGACTCGAGCGTCACCGAGACGCGCGTCACCGCCGACGGCATGCGCCGCCGCCGGGTCTGTACCGTCTGCAAGCGCCGGTTCACCACCTACGAGAAGCTCGGCGCCCCCGGCCTCAAGGTCACCAAGCGCGACGCCACCGTCGAGGCGTTCGACGGCGACAAGCTGTTCCACGCCCTGCGCCGCGTCGCCGCCCACCGCAACGCCGTCACCGACGATGACCTCCGCCGCGTCGCCCGCGACATCGAGGCCACCCTCGTCGACAGCGGCCGCAAGTCGATCGCCTGGAACGACATCGTCACCCTCGCCCTGATCCGGCTCGAGAATATCGACCCCGTGTCCGCCCACCGGCTCGCCGCCAACTACACCGACGAGACCGGCGCCGTCCGCTTCGACCGCAGCGCCCCCGAGCAGCCATCCCCCCAGCTCGGCCTGCCGCTGCCCTCGACCGACGACTGACCCCGTCCGTTCATCAAGCCTTGACAAAACATCATTCCGCCCTATGATGGCAGGCATGAAGGCGCCGCTGGCCGCAACCGAAGCGCGCAAGTTGGCTCGCGTGATCCTCGTGCACGGCAAGGTCGCCTTCACATCGCACTGTATGAAGGAGCTGGCCAAGGATGGGAAGGACGCCGTGGATGCGATCAATGTCATCCGCGGAGGGGCCTATCAGGAAGCGGAGTGGGAGAACGGCGGCTGGCGTCATCGCGTCCACACGCAACGGATGGCGGTGGTGATCGAGTTCGAGACCGAGGCCGAGCTGATCGTCGTGACCTCGTTCGTGTTCAAGTGAGATCGGCGGCAGCGCGCCGGCAGCTCCACGGCGCCCTGTGCGCCACCAGGGAGGAGCAAAGTCTATGAAGTGCCCAATGTGCCGACACGAGATGGTGTCCAGTAACGAGAACCACCGATATACCGAGTCGGGGCTATCCAATGTCGTGCTGGTCGGTATCGAGGTGCGGCACTGCCCGCACTGTGGCGAACGGATGGTCTCGATTCCTCACATCGACGAGCTCCACCGGATGATCGCCATGGCGGTCATCCGCGAGCGAAGTCGCCTCGCGCCGAACGAGATCCGGTTCCTGCGGAAGTGGCTCGGCTGGTCCGGCGTCGACTTCGCGAAGCACATGGGCGTTGCGCCGGAGACCGTCTCGCGCTGGGAGAGCGTCGAGGCGCCCAAGCCAATGGGGGGTACCGCGGAGCGCCTGCTGCGCCTGGCCGTGGCCCACGGTCAGCCCATCGATGAGTACTCGATCGACATGCTCGCCGAGCTCACCGACGACCACGTAGCGAAGCCGCCGCTGCTCGCGATGAAGCCGCAACGCAGCGGCTGGGCACCGACCACGATCGCGGCCTGAGCCCGCGACGCCAGCTGCCGCCGATCGCCGCCGATCGGTGCCGACCATGGCGGCTCAGCAGCGCGGGACCTGATCGAGCAGCTCCCGCTTCTTGTCCTTGTCGGGCTCGGCGACGGCCTTCAGCAGCGCCTGGTGGCGCGCGGCGGTGCAGGCGACGAAGCCGGCATCGGACGTCGGCGGCGGCGCCGAGGCCGGGATCGGGCCGAGCGCGTAGCCCTCGAGGGCGAGCTGGGACAGCACGCCGTGGGCGACCTCGACCTCGAGGTGCGCACTGAGGTGCGCCTCGACGAAGATCTGGTTGGTGATGATCCGCGCGCACGGCAGGGTCACACCGTCGTGCGTGCACGGCTCGACGCCGGACAGCGTCGGCTTGCCGAGCACGCTGACCGTGGAGCCAGCCTCGGTCGGAGTGACCCACGCATAGAACACCGAGCCGACATCGCCGGACAGCGTGTAGGTATAGGCGTCGTCGCCGCGATCGGCGGCGAGCAGGCGGTTGGTCTTGCTGTACTTGAGCACCCGCTCGCCGTTGGGGGCGTCGACGTGCTGATCGACCAGCGCGTAGCCGCGGACTTCGAACAACCGGGTCACCTCACGCGCCGTGTCCTCGACGCTGTGGCCGGTGACGGCCCCCGATTGCTGGGGGCCGAGGAGGCTGCGGCTCGAGGCGGTGACCTCGGCGACACAGGCGGTCAGGTGGACCAGGAGCGCGGCAACGAGCACGAGCGAGACGCGTGAATGAGCCATGCGCTCACAATGGATCGCCACATGTGAATGCGCGTTGCGCTGGGATTGCCTCGTATGAAGCAGCGATCCCACGCCGGAAAAAGCCGGCAGGACGGATGTGGTTCGGGGCCCATTCCGAGCCACATCCATGACCGAGTCACCACGGCTCGGCTTGTCCTACCGGAAACGAAGCACTGGGCGGCGCGCGGCAGCGTGAGCTGGCGCGGCGAGAAAAATGCCGGCAGGACGGATGTGGTTCGGGGCCCATTCCGAGCCACATCCATGACCGAGTCACCACGGCTCGGCTTGTCCTACCGGAAACGAAGCGTTGGGCGGCACGCGGTGTGGTGGGTCGCGTGCGGGAAAAAAGCCGGTAGGACGGATGTGGTTCGGGGCCCATTCCGAGCCACACCCATGACCGAGTCACCACGGCTCGGCTGTCCCACCGGAAACGAAACGTCACAGCATCGTGGCCAGCCCGAGGACGGCGCCGACGAGCGCCGGGATGACGAACCTGGCCGCGAAGGCCGGGGAGCGCAGGGCGTGCGCGATGCGAGACCGGCGCGAGGCGCCGAGCGGGTGGACAACGATGGTTCGCTCCTCGCTGGCCCCGGCCGGCGGCGCGACCGGCGCCGCAACGTTGAGGCTCGAGCCGCGCGCGGTGGGACCGAACACGGATCCGCGCAGGGTGAGCGGGGGCGAGATCCGGCACGCCGGCTTGGTGCGGCGAGCGACCGGCGCGAGCGAGGGAATGCTGAAGCGGTCGCCCGACAGGTTGAGCGAATTGAGATCGAGCTCGTGATTGGGGGTCTTGTTCGACACGTGATGGGCCACGTGGTGAAGGCGGCGAGACGAGCGGCTGCGGAACAGCAGGCGATCGGTGATCGTCGCCAGCTGTTCGAAGTTGAGAGCTTCGATGGCGTCGGCGTCGTACATGTCCGCGACTAGTGCACGCAGCGTGCCCTCGATCGAGGATCCTCCATTCAAGGACTTGGCGAATTCTCGACGGCGCGATGCGCTGCTTCTGGTTGACGAGCTGCTACCTCGAGCGATCGATCGCCTACCGGTAGTGGCTTCGCGCGACCATCGCGCATGGTCTTGCACGATCAGCGACGAACGCGGACGATCGATTCACAGACCGCACACGCGATCAGTGCGCGCCCTCGCGGCTGCTCCCTCGGCTCGCGGCCCCTCGGCGCCCTCTCAGGCGAGCTCTGGGGTTGGCCCCGCTCGCTCGATCCCTCGATGGCGGCCGAGCTCGGCGAGCTCCGCCCCGAAAACGCCGAAAACGCCGACGAGCACGATCCGGGGAGGACCGTGCTCGTTGGAGCGTAGCTGCGGGTACGGAGATTACCAGCGGCGAACGCGGGTGTTGATGTTGACGACCGGGCCTGGGGCCGCGACGACGGCGGGCCCGCCGGCGACGACGGTCGGCGCCTGGGGCCGCATGGCCATCATCATGGCCATCATGGTCATCGTGCTGCTGCCGTTGGTGTTGCTGTTGTTGTTGGTCATCGACTGCAGCGAGGTCTGCAGCTGCGTCATCTGCTGGGTGATCTGGTCGTTCGCGGTGGTACCGCCGACAACCGTCGTGAGCTCCGTGGCATCGAGATTCTGCATGGTGGGTATCCTTCTTGAGAGTGGTGAGGGTTGGTTGTTCCGTCCCTTAGCGCCGCATGGCCATCATCATCATCATCATGGTCATCGTGCTGCTGCTGCTGCTGTTGTTGCTGTTGTTGTTGGCCATCGCCTGCAGCGAGGTCT
>DATBBB010000500.1:0-5540 GCA_036271215.1 Kofleriaceae bacterium
GGGCATGGCGGGATGTGATGCCCGGGAAGCAGGTCTTCCAGCGAATCTCGGATTTCGTGTTTACCAAAGGTACCACAGATGTTGACAAGCACACAGCGCTTCTGCAGGCGGTGATCCAGCAGCAGGTGACCTCAGGTCGCCTTCCGCCAGAGTTGGCCCAGCTGCGCACCAGCTTGCGCGGTCGGGTCAGGCTGCCACCGTGATCAGGTCCACGAGCCGACATCGACGGTGATGATCGACTGCGGGTTTGCTCCTCGTCGTTGCGGCAAACACGACCGTTGGGCACGATGTTGCTCGCGGCGTAGCTGGTCTTCAATCGGCGTTGGCGCGCCCGGTCAGCTCGCGTAGCGGGGTTGGATCTGGTCCAGGGCCTGGGCGAACCGGGATTGGAACGCGGGGCCAAGGACGTCGGTGCACACGGCGTAGCGGATGTAGGCGTCGTCGGGGCCGCCGGGACCTGTAAAATGGACGCCGACGATGCCGGTGTGGTCGATCACGAGCCGGTTGTAGAGCTCGGCGCGCACGATGCCGCGACGGGTGGCCTCGGCGCGGAGGTCGAGGCCGAACGCCTCGTCGGGCGTCCGCCACAGCGTGAAGAACCCGGCGTCGGTCTCGCACGCGGGGCGCAGGCCGGCGGCCTTGAGCCGCGGGACCAGGAAGTCGAGCCGCGCGCGGTAGGTCGCGTACAGCTCGTCCATGATCCGGCGGGTCCGCGCGGCGTCGGTGAACAGCTCGGCGTACGCGGTCATCATCGACGGCACCGGCCCGGACTCGGTGTTGCCCTTGATCAGCACGAAGTCCTCGATCAGCTCGCGCGAGCCGACGATCGCGCCGAGCCGCGCGCCCGGATCGCTGAACGCCTTGGACACCGAGTACAGCTCGGCCCACTCGAGCTCGGGGTAGTGCGCGGCGACCCGGGCGAGCGGCGTGTGCGCGCCCGGGGCCGCGAGCGTGGTGTACGCACCGTCGTTGACCAGCCGCGTGCCGCGCGCGATGCAGAGCTCGATCAGCGCGCGCCACTCGCGCTCGCTCGCGCCGCGCGACGCCGGGTTGCCCGGGCGGATCACGAAGATCAGCTCGGGGCGCGGGACGCCGGCGCGGTCGAGCGCGGCCTCGAGCCGCGGCACGCTGAGCGCCATGCCGTCGTCGGCCGACAGCGGCCACACGATGCGGTTCGCCGCCAGGTACGACGCCGACCACGTGCCCATGACGTCGTACGCCGGCAGGTTGGTGACGACGTGGAACTTGCTGCGGTCGGTCAGGTGCAGGCCGCACGCGAGCGGCAGCAGCGCGGTCGCGGTCTTGATCCCGGGGATCGGCACCGCCTTGAGGTGCGGGTGCTGCGTGTAGTCGAGGCCGGTGAAGGTCTTGATCATGCCCTCGCAGAACTGATCGAGGTTATTGTCCTCGGCGTAGGTGTGGAGCTCGTAGCGCGGGCTCAGCTGGTGGCGCGCGCGCAGCTCGCGGATCGCCTCGACCGGCACGAGGTCGGGGTTGCCGAGCGACAGGTTCAGCGCCGGCTGTCCGGACTTGGCCTCGTACTCGCGGATCAGCGTGTAGATCAGCTGGAACAGGTTGATCCCCGACGCCGGGATCCGGCGGCGGCGTGTCGTGCCCTCGGTCATGGGCCAAGCTTTACCACGCCGTACCGCCGGATCGCGCACCACCATCGGGTGGCCCCGCGCATCCTCGACCCTCCACTTCATGCGCTACAGTGCTGGCGTCATGGCCGCCGAGCGCAACGACTTCATCCGCGACATCATCGACGAGGATCTCCGCACCGGACGCCACACCAGCGTCGTGACGCGGTTCCCGCCCGAGCCCAACGGCTACCTCCACATCGGGCACGCCAAGTCGATCAGCCTGAACTTCGGCCTCGCGCGCGATTACCAGGGCCGCTGCAACCTGCGCTACGACGACACCAACCCGGCCAAGGAAGACGTCGAGTACGTCGAGTCGATCGAGCGCGACGTGCGCTGGCTCGGGTTCGAGCCCGCAGCGGTGCTGTTCTCCGCCGACTACTTCCCGCGGATGTACGAGCTCGCCGAGCGGCTCGTCACCGAGGGCAAGGCCTACGTCTGCGATCTGTCCGACGAGCAGATCCGGGAGTACCGCGGCTCGCTGTCGGAGCCCGGCACGCCGAGCCCGTTCCGCGACCGCGCGCCCGAGGACAACCTCGCCCGGCTCCGCCGCATGCGGTCCGGCGAGCTGCCCGACGGCGCGTGCACCTTGCGCGCGAAGATCGACATGGCGTCGCCGAACATGAAGATGCGCGATCCGCTGCTCTACCGGATCCGCCACGCGCACCACCACCGCAGCGGCGACGCGTGGTGCATCTACCCGATGTACGACTACGCGCATCCGATCGAGGACGGGATCGAGGGCATCACGCACTCGATCTGCACGCTCGAGTTCGAGAACAACCGCGAGCTCTACGACTGGGTGCTCGATCACACGGGGCCGTGGAGCCCGCGGCCGCACCAGTACGAGTTCGCGCGGCTGCAGCTCGACTACACGGTGATGAGCAAGCGCAAGCTGCTCGCGCTGGTCCAGGGCGGCCACGTCACCGGCTGGGACGACCCGCGGATGCCGACGATCTCGGCGATGCGGCGCCGCGGCTACAGCGCCGACGCGATCCGCGCGTTCGCCGAGATGGTCGGGGTGGCCAAGGCCAACTCGTGGGTCGACATCGGCAAGCTCGAGTACTGCGTGCGCGACGATCTCAACCGCACCGCGCCGCGCGTGCTCGGCGTGCTGCGGCCGATCGAGGTCGAGCTGGCCGGCCTGCCGGCGGGCGCCGCGCTCGACCCCGCGCCGTACTTCCCGCCCGACGTCGGCAAGCCGGGCTCGCGGCCGCTCGCGATCAGCGACCGGATCTACATCGATCGCGACGACTGGCGCGACGAGCCGCCGAAGGACTACCAGCGGCTCGCGCCGGGCCGCACCGTCCGGCTGCGCTACGGCTACTGCATCACGGCCGGCGAGGTCCTCGAGCGCAACGCCGCCGGCGAGGTCACCCGGCTGCGCGCGACGGTGCACCCCGAGACCCTCGGCGGCAAGAGCCTCGCCGACAGGCGCAAGGTCTCGGTGATCCACTGGGTCGACGCGGCGACCGCGATCTCGGCCGAGCTCCGGCTGTACGGCCAGCTGTTCAAGTCGACCCACCCCGAGGACGGCGGCGACTTCTTCGCCGAGCTCGATCCGGCGTCGCTCGAGATCGTGCACGGCGCCAAGCTCGAGGCCAGCCTCGCCGGCGCCGCGCCGGGGTCGCGCTGGCAGCTCGAGCGCGTCGGCTACTTCGCGGTCGATCAGGACGCGCGGCCGGGCGCGCTGGTGCTGAACCGCGTGGTGACGCTGCGCGAGTCGGCTGAGAAGAAATCGGAGGCCGAACCGATGAAGCGACACTTCCAGGACAAGGTCGATCCGGCGAACCTCGAACTCAAGGGGGGAGAAGTGACCGGCAAGGTCGGCAGCTCCAAGGCCGCGACCCGGCCCAAGAGCAAGTCGCCGGTCGAGTACCGCGCCGAGGCCCGCGCGCGCGATCCCGAGCTCGCGGCGGCGCACGACAAGGCGACGAGCCTGGTCGGCGCCGAGACCGCCGATCTGTTGACCGGCGAGCTGGTGACCGCCCGGCTGTTCCTCGCGGTCGCCGAGCGAGCCAGGCCCGAGACCGCCGCCAAGTGGATGATCAACGAGCTGCCGCGCGCGCTCGGCGAGCCCGGCGCTCGCCCGCTCGATCAGCTCGCCGCCGCCGAGCTCGGCGCGCTGCTCGCGGCGATCGACGCCGGCACGGTCTCCGGCAGCGCCGGCAAGGCGATCCTCGGCGCGCTGGTCCGCACCGGCGAGCCGTTCGCCGCGCTGGCCGCGGCGGCCGCGGCAGCCCCGGCCGTCGACCTCGGCCCCGCGATCGACGCGGTGATCGCCGCCAACGCCGACAAGGCCGCGCAGTACAAGGCCGGCAAGACCGGCCTGCTCGGGTTCTTCGTCGGCCAGGTCATGAAGTCGGCCCCCGGGTCCGACGCCGCGGCGGTCAACCAGCTGCTGCGCGACCGGCTCGCCTGATCCCGGCGCCCGGCGCGCGCCGAGATCGGAGAAAGCTGAACCCCCGCGCCGGGTAACGACCGTGGGCGGCCCGACCAACCACCGGGCGACCGCGTAGATGATCACAGCGCGGAACACCTGGGGGGAACAATCCCCCCACGCGGGGCGTGGCCTCCCAGTTGTCGTCGAGCTGACACAAGCCTCATAGTATTGTCATGAGCCTGGAACGCATCGCACTCGCACTCGCACTCCTGAGTGCGTGCGGTGCGCAAATCTCGGACGGCGCCAGCAACAGCGCCGTCGGAAGCGTCGACGGCGGCGACGATACAAGCGGCAGCGGTAGCGGCTCGGATCCGGGACCAGGGCCGGTCGGCACCACACCGGCGTGCGCGGCGCGCGTCGTCTATCTCAACTTCGAGGGCCAGGCGCTGGCCCGCGCGCTGGTCAGCGACGCGACCAAGAACCAGGCGAGCTGGATGCAGAACGCCACCGGCACCGCGCCGCCGTACCATAACGGCGACACCAACCGCACGACCGACATCCAGACCATCATCGACGGCGTGCGCAGCGAGCTGTCGCAGTTCCCGATCACCGTCGTCACCGACCGCCCGGCGACCGGCAGCTACGTGATGGTCGTGCTCGGCGGCAAGCAGAGCAACGTCAGCTCGGCGTACGGCGCCTCGGTCAACGCGCTCGACTGCGGCGACCTGGTCCCCAACGACGTCGCGTGGGTCGCCGACAGCGTCGCGCCGGATCAGCACGTGATCAACATCGTGGTCGGCGCCGTCGGGTTCGGCATCGGCCTCACCGCGACCGCCGATCCGGACGACTGCATGTGCGGCTGGGCCAACAACTGCCAGTCCGACAACACCACCGCCTGCAAGCTCGGCACGGCGATCACCCGCGATCAGACCGCGACCCAGCTGTGCAGCGCCGCCGGCGCCTCGCAGAACGAAGTCACCACGCTGCACGACTCGTTCTGCGGCAAGTAGCGCGCGTCCGCTCGAGGACTCGCCGCGCTCAGTCCACGACGCGCAGCCGGAGCTTGCCGTCGATCACCGGCTCGGCCGCGGCGTGCTTGATGCGCGGCGCGGAGACCACCGCCGGCCGGATCTCCGGGGCGCGCTCGGCCCACGCGCGCGCGACCTCGCGATCGAGCAGGTGGGTCGGCCGCACGTTGCGGAGCGCGTTGGCCATCACCGCGCGGACGTGCGGGTGGGTCTGCTCGAGCTGGGCGAGCAGCGCGGTCATCGCGTCGCGCTTGAGGCCGTCCTGCGAGCCGCACAGGTTGCACGGGATGATCGGGAACGCGAGCTCGGTGGCGAGCGCCGCGATCTCGGCCTCGGCGTAGCGGGCGCCGTATTCGGTGGTGTTGGTGATCGAGAGCGCGGCTGGCGACTGGTGGTGGGCGTAGTCCGGCATCCGCGCCGCTTCGGCGACCGGGGCCACCGCCATCCGCCCGGCCGCCCCGCCGATCTTGATCAAGCCCACGCCCGACC
>DATBBB010000501.1:0-12111 GCA_036271215.1 Kofleriaceae bacterium
GTCGATCCGGACCTCGCTCCGGACCTCGCTCCTGGTGGCGTCGTCGTCGCCGAGCCGCTCGGTCGGCAGCGCGTCCTTGGTCACGGTGACCCGGCCGTGATCGATCACGGCGAGCGTGCCCTGGCCGCCGAGCACCACGAAGCGATCGAGCGCCTGCTGGACCACGCTGCCGACCTCGAGCTCCGAGCCGACGTTGTGGCCGTCGCGGTCGGCGACGGTGAGCAGCCCGCACGGGCCGGCGCAGTTGCTCCACATCACGAGCAGCTGGTTGGCGAGCGGCGAGATCCCGACGATGAACCCGTCGTCGCCGTAGGTCGCCGGCCGGTGCAGCGTGAGCCGGTGATCGCGGGCCACGTTCCACGCTTGCTCGCCCATCGGCGGCGACGATCCGGGGGCCTGGGGGCTGTTGAACATCACCGTGCCGTGATCGCGGGTCGCGTAGGCATGGAACGGGTCGTTGTCGGGACCCCCGGCGCCGGCGCGCGCGGCGGTGAGCGCGGCGGCCAGGTGCGGGCCGACCGGGGTGCAGCGCTCGCCGGTGCAGGCCTGCCATGAACCGTGGGCATCGGCCACGGTCACCTGGGCCTCGAGCGGCGCGGGGGCGGGCGGCGGCGACTTGAGCGTGCTGGGCTCCCACGTGCGCTCGCGGTCGTAGATCCGGCATGCGGTGCCCCAGCACAGGACCGGCCGCTGGCCGTTGGTGGTGAGCCGCGTGTCCTTGGTGATGCACGGCACCTCGGAGGTCGGGACTTCATCGGTGGCCCGAGCGGTCGGGGCGGTCGTATCGGTTGCGCCAGTCGCGCCAGTCGCACCGGCCTCGGCAGTCGCGTCGGACGCTTCCGGGTCAGGCGCGGATGGCGTCGTTGTGACCGAAATCACGTGCGGGACCACAATCGGCGTCACCGGGGCGCCATGGGCCTCGTTGAACATGGCCAGCGCGGCGACGCCGAGCAGACACGTCATCACCACCGGTGTACACGACCGCCGGATCCACGACTTATCGAGCAGCATATGTAGGCCAACGTCGCACGCAGATCGCCTTATTCGGGTTTTTCGTGCGGCTCGCCCGCGGGTGCCGACCTGAACGGTCATGAAGCCTCGATCGAGCTGGATCCGGAGGATCGTCGTGCTGGGGATCGTGATCGCGCTCGCCGGCCTCGCGGCGCACCGTTGGGGGGCCGGCGTCTCCTCGAGCTCCGCGGCGCGTCACGCCGGCACGGTCGGATCCGTCGGCGCGGCGCGCTCGATCGCGGCGCTCCGGATCGCCGCCGCGCGGATCCGGGCGGCGCGGCGCAGCGCGGCGATCGATCTCCACATCGCGCCCGGCGCGCTCGCGCTCACGGGCAAGGTCGTCGGCCCCGACGGCGCGCCGATCGCCGGCGCCACGGTCACGCTCGACGGCAAGAGCACCGTGGCGAGCGCACCCGACGGCACGTTCGCGTTCGACGATCTCCGGGCGGGCAGCTACGAGCTAGCCGGCGAGCTGGCCGGCGGGCAACCCGGTGGCTATGGCGATCGGTTCGGCCAGCTGCGCCACGTGGAGGTCACCGCCGGGTCCGAGCCGGTCACGCTGACCCTCACGACCGGCCCGACCGTGGTGATCCACGTGGTCGATCCGGACGGCGCGCCGGTCGAGGGCGCCTCGGTGGCGACGTACGACCGGTCCGACGTCACCGGCCCCGATGGCGTCGCGCGGCTGCGCGCGTTCTCCAGCTCCTCGACCGTGCGGATCGAGGCCATGGGCTATGCCCCGGTGGATCTGTCGGTCGACCCCGCCGAGCAGCTCACCCAGGTCTTCGAGCGAACCGTCACGCTGGCGCCGGGCGCCATGGTCGCCGGCATCGTGGTCGATCCGAGCGGCGCGCCGGTCCCCGCGGCCGACGTCGCGCTCGACGCGGCGGGCGGACGGTCGAGCGAGCGGCTCAAGGCCGACGCCACCGGGCACTGGCAGGTCGCGTGGCTCGCCGCGGGCCGCCACGCGGTGCGCGCGTCGTCGTCGCGGTTCATCGAGGCCGCCGACCAGATCTTCGCGACCGACGGCCGCCACCCGCGGCTCGACCTCGTGGTCCGCCTCGCGGTCGGCGCCGAGGTCACCGGCCGGGTCATCGACGAGGCCGGCGCACCCCTCGCCGGGGCCACGATCCGGGGCGGCACCATGGACAACGATACGACCGATGCGGCGGGCCGGTTCGTGTGGCACGGCGCCCGCGAGGGCCGCGCCGATCTGTCGGCGGTCACCCCGACCGCAGCGTCGAGCGTCATCCGGCTCCAGCTCGTGCCGGGCCAGCGCTACGACGTGCTCTTGGTGATGCACCGCGCGAGCCTGGCCGGCAGCGTCCGCGATCCGCATGGCCACCCGATCGCGGGCGCGACCGTGTTCGCGGCGACCAAGGACGGCACGATGGCGTTCGGCCAGTCCGATGCCGGCGGCCAGTTCGATCTCGGCGGCACCCCGCCGGGCGACTACACGGTGTCGGTCCAGCGCGATTCGCCGGCCAACGGGGAGGCGCAGGCCCAGGTCACGGTGGCGGTGGGCCCGAGCCGGGTCGCGCTCGTATTGCCGGAGACCGCCGCGCTGATCGGCCGGGTGACGTCCGGCGGCGAGCCGGTGGTCGGCTTCGGCTACTCGCTGAGCTCGCCGGCGTCGCCATCGCTGGGCGACTCGCCGTCGCCGGTTCGCGCGCCGGACGGGCGGTTCGCGTTGCACGATCTCGCGCTCGGGGCGTGGAAGCTGGTGATCCGCGCGCCCGGGTTCGCGCCGCGCACGCTGGGCCCGATCGAGATCGCCGCCGGGCGCGAGGTCGATCTCGGCGACGTCGAGCTCGAGCGCGGGCGGGTCGTCCGCGGCCGGGTGGTCGGCGACGACGGCGCGCCGATCGCCGGCGCGACCGTGCGGATCTCGGAGCACGACGACGGGTTCGGCGACGGGATGACCGCGCTGTTCGCCGGCCACCCGTCGGCGGTCACCGGCGGCGATGGCCGCTACGAGATCGGCGGCGTCGCGGCCGGCGACGGCCAGCGGATCCGCGCGACCCACCCCGAGCGCGGGATGTCGACCGACCTCGCGCTGGCGCCCGGCGACACCGAGATCGAGCTCATGATCGCGGCGACCGGCTCGATCGATGGCTCGATCGCAAACGTGATCCGCCGCCAGCAGAGCGTCTCCGCGAGCTCGCTGTCCGACGGCCGCAAGCTCGCCGATGTGCCGGTCGATGCCGCCGGTGGGTTCCAGTTCGACGCGCTGCCGCCGGACCGCTACCTGCTCCGCGTCGCGGGTGACAACGCGCTCGGCGCGCTGATCGTGACCGTGGTCGCCGGCGCGCGGGTCCCGGCGGCGTTCGAGATGCCGCGCGATCCGATCACGCTCCACATCGAGGCCGGTAACCCGAGCTGCCTGGTCGAGCTCAAGACCACCGGCGAGGCGCCGGACACGCTGGCCATGGCGTTCTGCGGCGATGGCGTCGCCGACATCTACGGCGTCGCGCCGGGCCACTACCAGACGTGCGCCAACCAGCAGACGTGCACGCCGCTGACCGTCACGGCCTCGCCGGCGATCCAGAAGCTGACGATCCCGCACGTCGACGACGCGCAGGCCCTCTGACTGGCGTGACCGGCGCGGCGGATCAGCGGGTCAGCCGGTCAGCGCCCAGGCGAGGTGGACGATCACCAGCGCCCAGATCGTCGCGTAGACCGGGACGAACCGGCTGCGGCGCTCGAGGTGCTCGGGGTGCAGGATCGGCTTGCCGGCGAACTTGCCGCGCGGCTTGTGCGGGAACAAGAACGTCTTGTAGGTCTCGATCGATGCCACGGTGAAGCCCTCGGCGGCGATCGCGATCACCGGCCACGACGTCGTGAACTGCGACACCACGAGCGCCCAGCTCGCGGCGACCGCGGGGCTGCGGAAGAACTTGAAGGTCTCGAAGCCCTCGATCGGCGCGTCCTTCCAGGCGCCGCCGAACGCCGAGATCCAGCCGAAAAAACTGCCGACGGTCAGCACGACGACCAGGCGCGGCCAGCTACCGCCGAACCGGTCCTCGAGCGCGCGGATCGCGAGGAACACGCCGACGCAGCCGAGCCCGACGAGCACGCCGATCGCGATCCGCTTGGGCGCGTCCTTCATCGGCACGCCCATCACGCCGAACTGCATCGGGATGAAGTACTTGCCCTGGTCCTCCTCGCGGATGAAGTACTTCCAGAACTCGGTCGCGGCGCGCTCGAGGCAGTACACCAGGCCCCAGAACACGAACCGGTTGGCCGGCGCGCAGAGATCCCAGTGCACGATCGCCTGGGTGACGCCGCCGAGCACCGCGCCGACCAGGGTCGAGCGGAAGTACTTGGGCCAGGTGAAGCCCTCGTGCGGCGCGTCCTTGTACATGCCCCAGGTCGAGGTGTGGAGCCCCGCGAGCGCGCCGATCAAGATCGCCAGTGAGATCATCTCGTGTAGTCCTGGGGTAGTCCCGCGGTGCGATAGGCCTGCTCGACGAGCTCGAGGTCGCGCCGGGCGTGGTCGAGGGTCATCGCGGCGTCGGTGTCGTCGCGCCACGCTCGCACGAAATCGGCCCACATCGCGCGGTAGCCGGCCAGATCGCGCAGGCCGGGCACGTGGAGCCGGGTGGCCTTGCCGTGGCACAGCAGCCACAGCCCGTTGGTCTCGAACGTGATCGTGCCGGCGCGGCCGTAGATCTTCGACAGCCGCAGCCCGCGGGCGGTCGACGGCACCTCCCACGAGTACGCGAGGGTGCCGACCGCGCCGCCGGCGTAGTCGAACGTGACCAGCATCGAGCGCTCGGGGCCGCGCGGACGGCCGGGCGCGTGGCCGTGCACCGCGCGCACGTCGTCGAGCTTGGCCATGAAGTCGATCCAGTGCACGCCGCCCTCGTAGAGCGCGCCGTGGTCGCCGCGCCAGCCCGGGGCGACCTGGCGCTTGATCGCGTTGACGTGGATGAACAGCACGTCGCCGATCGCGCCCGCGGCGAGCAGGCTGCGCAGCCGGGCGAGCAGCGGCTTGTAATGATAGTTCTCGGCGACGAACACCCGGCGGCCGGCGCGCGCGGCGGCCTCGGCGACCCGCTCGGCGTCCGCGGCGCGGGCGAGCGCGGGCTTCTCGAGCACGACGTGCTTGCCGGCGGCGAGCGCGGCGAGCGCGAGCTCGGTGTGCGAGCCGGGCGGGGTGACGATCGCGGCGATGTCGACCTCGGGCGCGGCGAGCGCGGCGGCGTAGCTCGGGTACGGCGTGCCGCCGGTGGCGCGGGCGATCGCCTGGGCGCGCGCGGGCTCGCGGCTGGCGAACCCGAGCTCGACGTCGCGGTAGCGGCGCAGCCGGCGCGCGTGGGCGCGGGCGACCGCGCCGGTGCCGAGGAACACCAGCCTCACGCGGCCTCGGCGATCACGCCGCCTCCACGATCGCGTCGGCGGCGCGCAGCGCGTTGGCGGCGATCGTCAGGCTCGGGTTGACGCCGGCCGACATCGGCAGCGCGCTGCCGTCGGTGACCCACAGGTTGGCCACGTTGCGGAACCGGCACACCTCGTCGAGCGGCGAGGTCTCGGGATCGGTCCCCATCCGCAAGGTGCCGACCGCGTGCGAGAACGTCTTGACCCGGTGGGTGTACGACACCACCGCGCCGGTGTGGTCGAGCACGCGCCTGGCGCGCCGGACCAGCGCGTTCGACGCCGCGCGGTCGCGCGGCGAGTAGGCGTGGTCGATCACCAGCTGCGGCAGGCCGTACGCATCGCGCACCGCCCAGTCGACCGCGCAGCCGTTGCCGCGCTGCGGCTGATCCTCGGCGATGCACAGCAGGCCCGTGAGGTGCTCGCTGAACGCCGCGAGCATGCGCAGCGGGCGCGGCAGGTGAGCGCGCACCAGCTCGACCGGTGGCGTCATCATCTGCTGCACGCCGCCGAGCTTGGTCAGCCCGTCGCCGTCCTCGTCGCCGGCGTCGCGGCCGGCGGCGCCGGCGCGGTCCTCACCCGGCGGCGCGCCGAAGTACCAGTCGTGGATCGCGATCTGCTTGTGGAACCGGTGCTCGCGGTCCGGGCGCTCGCCGTAGAACCCGAAGATCATCGCGTTGTCGTGGCGCATCAGGTAGCGGCCGACCGCGGCGCGCGCCGGCGACAGCTCGTCGAGCCGGGACGCGAGCACCAGGTGCGCGGAGCCGAGCGCCCCGGCGGCGACGATCACGTGGCGCGCCGCGATCGCCTCGCGCTCGCCGGTCGCCTTGTGGAGGACCTGGACCCGGCGCGCGGCGCCGGCCTCGACCTCGATCCGGGTGGCGATCGCGCCGGTCACCAGGCGCAGCCCGCGCGCGATCAGCGGCCGGATCATCGTGGTCGCGACGTCGTTCTTGGCCTCGATCGCGCACGCGTAGGTGTCGCAGGTCCGGCACGCCACGCAGCGCGCGTGATCGATCGCGAGCGGCAGGCGGAACGGCGATAGCCCGAGCGCCACCGCGCTGTCGACCACGTGCTCGCTGACCCGCGCGAGCGGCGCGGGGACGAACGGGTAGGGCGCGGTGCGGCGCGGCGCCGTTGGGTCGCCGGTGTCGTCGCCCGCGATCCGCAGCAGCCGCTCGGCCCGGCCGTAGTACGGCTCGAGCTCGTCGTAGCGGTACGGCCACGCGGCGCCCGAGTCGCCGACCACGCCGGGATCGCCGGCGAAGTCGCGCTCGCGGAACCGCAGCGCGACGCAGCCGTAGTACACCGACGGCCCGCCGACGCACGCGTAGCCGCCGATCTGCTTGCCGTGGCCGCCGGTCTCGCAGCGGTAGGGAATATCCTTGGCGTACGCTGGGGTCAGCTCGAGCGACGCGCCGGGCAGCCAGGCCGCGTCGCCGCGGGGCACCCAGTCGCCGCGTTCGAGCATGAGGACGCGCGCGCCGGCGGCGATCAGCCGGTGCGCGACCATCGCGCCTCCGAAGCCGCTACCGATGATCACTGCATCCCACATCAGGCCGCTTCGCTCCTACCACGAAACGTCGTGAGCGTACGGCGTGGCGGTCACGTCGCGCGATCGGCCGCGCGCGATCCGCCCGCCGGCCGGCGCGGCGCCGGCGCTGCGCCAGCCGGTCCCGGCGTTCCGGGCGAATTCACCCGGAACGACGAGCGGATGGATCAGCGCAGGATGCGTGGCAGCGACCTCGGCCCACTGCTCGAGAGCAGCTTGCGAGTCCAGATGTGGAGCCAGTGCGTGGTTGGCTCAGATATGCAATCTCGATCGGCGGCGGAGCGTGCGGACTAGCCGCATAGCACAGTCGTACTCGGAGTAGTGTCGTTCGTTGTCACGCAGTGCGCACATTCCGTGATGCTCGCACCGGCGACTTGCTTCAGGCGGTCCTCGACGAGATAGACAATGGTCTCCTTGCGGAGGGTGAGTCTGTGAAGCTCGAGGTTCTTGCGCGAGATCTTCTTCATTTGATCACCTTGTACCTTGTGGAGGTGGACGCACCGTAGCACGCTGAAATTTAGCGATTGTCTATAGTTATGCGAATCACGTCACGTGTAATCGAATCGGGGCCTCATGCAGACTCTGCATGGTCAGGCCGGAGTTAGTTGGCGCAGGTCGTTGGGTGCGACTGACCGCATGGATTACCGGGCAGAGAGAGCCCGAGCCCGACGGGCCCGCCGCCGACCACCTGCACCAGGCGCTGTGACGACAGCTGCACGATGGTCTCGCGGTTGAGCTTGAGTGGTTTCTTCGTCTTCTTGTTCATCTGGATCCTTTGAGGAGTCGAGGGTGAGAGTCTAACTGCGGAGCCAGTGCGCGATTGGCTTGGATATGTAACTGTGCCCGCGATATCAACTCAGGCGAGCTCTGGATCAGGGGCATGTCGAGCTCGGAAGCTCTTTTGTCGTCACGCAGTGCGCGCATTCTGTGATGCTCGCACCGGCGACCTGCTTCAGACGGTCCTCGACGAGATAGACAATGGTCTCCTTGCGGAGGGTGAGTCTGTGAAGCTCGAGGTTCTTGCGCGAGATCTTCTTCATTTGATCACCTTGTACCTTGTGGAGGTGGCCCGCACAGTAGCACGCGAAAATTTCAGTGGCTATCTATAATTTGTGCGAGTCATGTCACATGTAATCGAATCGGGCATCATGCAGACTCTGCATGGTCAGCTCGGAGTTAGTTGTCGCAGGTTCCCTGGTGCGATTCGCCGCATGGATTACCGGGCAGGGAGAGCGCGAGCCCGGCGAGCCCGCCGACCGCCTGCACCAAGCGCTGTGCTGACAGCTGCACGATGGTCTCGCGGTTGAGCTTGAGTGGTTGCTTCATCTTCTTCTTGTTCATCTGGATACCTTGGAGAGTCGAGGGTGATTCGGGCGCGGAGCCCTGACGATCTACGATCCACGCAGCCAATCAGACGGGTGATGGATCTGAGTATTCATAGCGATCAATTGTCGCTCGATGCGATCAATTGTCGCTCGATCGTGACAATGAGATTGCCGCGAGACGCGGCGTCGCCCGGACAAACGACGCCAGACGACACCAAACGACGCCAAACGACAGATACCGCGAGCTTGCCTCGAACAACCCGCGCTTGACGATTGCTTCCATATTAACACAGTCGATGTGCCAAAACCCTCATCGAGCTCGATGTTCGTCAGTGAGAATTTAGGTGGGAAGTTCCCGATTGTTGCAATTGGCGCACTGACTCAGAGTGTTTTGCAGGTCGCGTAACGCGCGCCACGTCTCGACTTCGTGAGAGGGCCGGAACCATCACGCGACCGGTCGCGTCATTTATGCGTGTTCTCCGACGAGATCGCGCCCCATCGATCTGTGGTCTCACGAACCGGTCTCATGGACTGGCCTCACGGACTGGGGCCTCACGGACTGGGGCCTCACGGACTGGGGCCTCGCGGACTGCGATCTCACGGACTGCGATCTCACGGACTGCAGCCTCACGGACTGCAGTCTCACAGACTGCGATCTCACGGACTGCGGTCTCACGAACTGCGATCTCACGGACTGCGAACTCGCGGCTGTGATCTCACGGACCGGGAGCTCACGGGTGGTGATGTCGCGGGACCCAGAGCTCGCCTGAGATGAGCCGGTTCGCAAAGCAGATGTTGCGAGGCCCGGGCGTGCGCCCCGATTTGCCTCGCGCTGCTCGGTCTCGCTCGGCGATCTGGTGAATGATCCGGGCTAGAACGCGAGGTCCTGGCCGCGCGCCGGCAGGGCCGAGCGTTCGCGGCGGAGTGCCTCGTCGACATGACGCGCCAGCTCGCGGCCCTCCGCGATCGCCCACACGATCAGCGACGCACCGCGGTGCGCATCGCCGGCGCAGTACACGCCGGGGACGCTGGTCGCGTAGCGCGCGTCGACGGCGAGGTTGCCCCGGCCGTCGAGCGCGACCCCGAGTTGCTCGACGAGCGGTGCCGCGTCCGGCCCGGTGAAGCCGAGCGCGAGGAGCAGGGTGTCGACCGCGATCCGCACGCCGGCGCCCGGGGCGTCGAGCCGCTCGCCGTGCAGCGCGACCAGCCGGCCGGACTCGCCCTCGAGCCGCGTGGTACGGAACGCGTACGTCCGCTCGCCGCCCTCGTCCTGCGAGCTCGACGTACGGAACACCAGCGGCCAGCTCGGCCACGGGTTGTCGCCCGCGCGGCTCGCCGGCGGCGCCGGGCACAGCTCGATCTGGGTGACCTGGGCCGCACCCTGACGCAGCGCGGTGCCGAGGCAGTCCGAACCGGTATCGCCGCCGCCGAGGATCACCACGCGCCGGCCGCGCACGTCGTGGCGGGCCTGCGCGCGCTCGCCGCCGACCACCTGGTTCTGGTCGGTGAGGTAGTCCATCGCGAGCACCACGCCGTCGAGCTCGCGCCCGGGGACGTCGAGGTCGCGCGCCCGGCTGGCGCCGATCGCGATCACGACCGCGTCATGCGCGGCGCGCAGCGCGGTCCACGTCGGATCGCGGCCGACGGTGACCCCGCACGCGATCGCGACGCCCTCGGCCTCGAGCACCGCGAGCCGGCGGTCGATCACGTGCTTCTCGAGCTTGAAGTCGGGGATCCCGTAACGCAGCAGGCCACCCGCGCGCGGCGCGGCCTCGTACACCGTCACGCCGTGGCCGGCGCGGTTGAGCTGCGCGGCGGCGGCGAGCCCGGCGGGGCCTGCGCCGACCACGGCGACCCGCTGGCCGGTGCGCGCGCGGGGCGGCTGCGGCGCGATCCAGCCCTCGGCGAACGCGCGCTCGGCGATCGCCTTCTCGATCGATTCGATCGCGACCGGCTGACCGGCGCTCCCGGCTGGCCCGGCGCTCCCGGCTGGCCCGGCGCTCCCGGGGCCCTCGATCGCCAGCACGCACGCGGCCTCGCACGGCGCCGGGCACAGCCGGCCGGTGAACTCGGGGAAGTTGTTGGTCGCGGCGAGGCTGCGGTGCGCGTCGCGCCAGCGGTCCTTCCACACCAGGTCGGCGAACTCGGGGATCTGGTTGCCGAGCGGGCAGCCCTGGTGGCAGAACGGCACGCCGCAGTCCATGCAGCGCCCGGCCTGGGTGCGCAGCGCGTCGCGCTCGAGCAGCCCGCCCAGCGGCTCGAGCTCGAGCTCGCGCCAGTCGCGCAGCCGCTCGGCGACGGGGCGCTTGCGGGGCAACAGCCGCGCGTCCTCGAGGAACCCGGTCGGCTTGCCCATCAGCGCTGACCTCCGACCAGGACGAGCTGTCCGGGCCGCGGACGCGACGCGGCGCGGCGGCGCTGCAGCACCCGCTTGTAGTCGATCGGCATGACCTTGACGAACCGCGCGACCAGGTGCTCCCAGTTGTCGAGCACCCGGCGGCCGAGCGGGCTCGCGGTGAACCGCACGTGGTCCTCGATCAGGCTGGCGAGCAGCCACAGGTCGCTCTCCTCGACCACGGCCTCGAGCTCGACCAGCTCGAGGTTGGTGCGCGCGCGCAGCGACTGGGCCTGATCGAACACGTAGGCGGTGCCGCCGGTCATCCCGGCCGCGAAGTTGCGGCCGACCGCGCCGAGCACGACCACCACGCCGCCGGTCATGTACTCGCAGCCGTGATCGCCCACGCCCTCGACCACGGCGCGCGCGCCGGAGTTGCGCACCGCGAACCGCTCGCCGGCGAGCCCGCACGCGAACAGGTCGCCGGCGGTGGCGCCGTACAGCGCCACGTTGCCGATGATCACGTTGTGCTCGGGCGCGAACCGCGCGCTCGCCGGCGGAGCCACGATGATCCGGCCGCCGGACATCCCCTTGCCGATGTAGTCGTTGGCGTCGCCGCACAGCTCGAGCGTCACGCCGGGCGCGAGGAACGCGCCGAAGCTCTGGCCCGCGCTGCCGCTGAGCCGGACCTTGATCGCGCCGTCGGGCAGGCCGCGCGCGCCGTGCTGCCGCGCGATCTCGCCCGACAGCAGGGTGCCGACCGCGCGCCGCGCGTTGTCGATCGGTAGCGCGAGCTCGACCGGCCGGCCGCCGGCGAGCGCGGCGCCGGCGCGGCGGATCAGATCGTGGTCGACGTGATCGGCGAGGTCCCACGGCTGGGCGCGCGCGAACCGGCGCGGCCCGGGCGCCGGGGCCGCGAGGATCGCGGACAGATCGAGCCGCCGCGCCTTGGGGAACGCCGCGGCGTCGAGCGTGCGGGCGCGCAGCAGCTCGACCTGGCCGACGACATCGTCGAGCGAGCGCGCGCCGAGCGCGGCGAGCCGCTCGCGGACGCGCTCGGCGATGAACGTGAAGTACGCGATCACGTGCTCGGGGCGCCCGGTGAACTGCGCGCGCAGCGCCGGATCCTGGGTCGCGATGCCGACCGAGCACGTGTTCAGGTGGCACTTGCGCAGCATCACGCAGCCGGTCGCGACCAGCGACGCGGTCGCCATGCCGAACTCCTCGGCGCCGAGCAGCGCCGCGACGATCACGTCGCGCGACGTCCGCAGCCCGCCGTCGACCTGGACCCGGACCCGATCGCGCAGCCGGTTGGCGACCAGCACCTGCTGGGTCTCGGCGAGCCCGAGCTCCCACGGCAGCCCGGCGTGCTTGAGGCTCGACAGCGGCGCCGCGCCGGTGCCGCCCTCGGTCCCGGCGATCACCACGCAGCCGGCGCGGGTCTTGGCCACGCCCGCGGCGATCGTGCCGACCCCGAGCTCGCTGACCAGCTTCACGCTGACCCGTGCGGT
>DATBBB010000502.1:0-5484 GCA_036271215.1 Kofleriaceae bacterium
GCGGCTTCGAAGTCGCCGCCGCTGCCGTACAGCACGCGCAGCTTGGCCGCGCCGTAGGTGTCGAGCAGGTAGCGGAGGAACGAGCCGGCGGTGGTGTAGCCGCGCGCCGACGACACCGAGAAGAACTCGAGCGACAGCAGCCGGCCGATCGCCGGCTGGACGCCGAGGTCCTGCATCGCGCGCACCGCCTCGTGCGGCGTCGGCCGGTCGTAGCTCCCCGGCCAGTCGATCGCGACCGCGAGGCCCTCGATCAGCCCGGGGTTGACGAACACGCCATGCCTGGCCGCCACGTCGAACGGCGGATCGCCGAACGCGCTCGCCACCGCGTGCGCGATCTCGTGGCGCAGCGAGCCGTGGGGGAACCCGCGGTGATCGAGGTAGATCTCGCGCCGCCACGGCTTGGCCATCTCGACGTCGCGCGCGCCGAACCACCGCGCCTTCTGGTCGTGATCGGCGAAGTAGAACGAGCGCAGCTTGCCGGCGGGCGCGACGCCGAGCTGGGCGACGACCTCGGCGTAGCGCAGCTCGTGATCCTCGGCGATCAGCTGGATATCGGCGTCGATGTCCCTGGTGTGCGCGTAGTGGATGATGAAGTGCGCGGTCTCGATCCGGCCGTCGAGCACGTGCTCGATGTCGCCGGCGGTCGGGGCGTAGCCGAGCGCGCCGGCCGCGTGGTGGAGCGCCGCGCCGCCGGCGACCGCGACCGCCGCGACCGCCAGGGCCAGGACCCGCCGGCCGCCGGGCAGCGCACCGCGCCAGCGCACGCGGTGCCGCACCGGATCGAGCCGCGCCGCGACCACCGCGATCAGCGCGACCGCCCACGCGAGATCCTCGAGCCGCGACCACACCAGCGGCCACCGCAGCTGGATGTTCTCGTCGTACAGGTTGCCCGGGAAGTAGCCGAGGATCGCGTTGTAGGTGAACACCGGCGGCTCGCTGTAGAACCGCCACAGCGCGCCGAGCACCACGCCGATCAGCGGCAGCTGCGCGACCGCCGCGCCGGCGAACCGCCGCGGACCGCACACCACGCCGAGCGCGTGGCCGACCGCCGCGGCGAGCCCCGCGGTGACGATCGGCATCGCCAGGTAGGTCTCGATCCCGAACCCCCAGTCGCAGGTCGGCGTCCAGATCCCGCGGACCGCCGCGATCGCCGCCGGGATGGCCATGATCAGGGCCGCGAGCCCGGCCGCCTCGAGCGTGGCGCGCGCCATCGTCCGGCCGGTGGCACCGGCGGCGGCGGTGGCACCGGTGGCACCGGGGGCGGCGGCGGCCGCGCGCTGGATCTCGCGGGCGAACGCGCTGCCGAGGTCGAGCCCCATCACCGCGGCGAACAGCGCCGCCGCGGTCGCCAGCTCGAAGCCGAGCACGCCGAACAGCGGCATCCAGCCCAGGCCCACGCCGAGCACCACGGCCAGGGTGACCCAGATCCACCACCGGACGCGGCGCCGCATCTGCTGGATCGGGCGAATCGCCGCGCCTGGCTGACCCACGCTCATCGGGCGTTCCTGGTATGGTTGGGCGTGGCCGAGGACCCCGATCGCGAACGACGCGCCGAAGCGCGCGGTCCGATCGAGCTCAAGGTCGAATACAAGCGGCTCAACACGTTCTTCGCTGACTACACCAAGAACATCTCGCGAGGCGGCACGTTCATCAAGACAACGAGACCGCTACCGGTGGGCACCGAATTCCTGTTCAAGCTGTTCGTGCCCGGCCGCGACGCCCCGCTCACCATCCACGGCGAGGTCCAGCGCATCATTGATGAGAGCGCGCACGAGGATGCCGGTATGGCGATCAAGTTCGTTTATCGTGAGGGCGACCCACAGGCCGAGATCGCGCGGGTCGTCGAAGGCATGATGACGGAGAGCCTCGGTCCAAGGCTCTACGCAAGGCTCATGGATCACGCGCACAAGCGGCGGGGCTAATGGCATCTGTTCGGTTCCTTCGTTACCTCGCGCCGAACGTCATCACGCTGTCGTCGATGATCTTCGGCCTGGTGTCCCTGTGGTCGACCCACAAGACCCATTACCCGCTCGCGGCGTGGTTGATCATCTACGCTGTGCTGACCGATCGCATGGACGGCATCGTCGCCCGGGCGGTCAAGGGTACGAGCGAGCTCGGCATGCAGCTCGACTCGTTCGCCGACTTCCTGAACTTCGGCATCGCGCCGGCATTCCTGGTGCTGAGCTACCTGTCGGGCCGGGCTGACCTGCCGTACTCGGATCCCGACAGCACGCTGCACACGCTGCTGTTCGCGGCGTGCGGTGCTTACATGCTGTGTGCGGTGTTCCGGCTCGCCCGCTACAACGTGCTCAGCGACGACCAGATCCCGACCAAGATGTTCTTTGGATTCCCGACGACCCTGGCCGGCGGGATGATGACGATCTGGATCCTGCTGCTGCTCAAGTACGATCCGCAAGAGGCACCGTTCGGCGGTGCCAAGCTGTTCGGCGACGAGCTCCACACCCCGGCCGTGATCTGGAAGTACTTCCCGATCGCGGTGGTCGTGCTCGGCTACCTGATGGCGTCGCGGCTGCCGATGCCCAAGGTCGGGATGACCAAGAACAAGCCGATCAGCGCCATCCTGATGGTGTTGATCACGATCGGCTACGTCTGCGGCTTCACGATGCGCTATCCGGAGATCTGCTTCTGGATGCCGACGGTGTGGAGCGTGATGTTCCTGATCTGGGGCCAGACGTCGACGACCGCGCGCGCGCTGTACCCGCCGCCGCTGTTCCCCAAGCGCACGCCGGCCGAGCCGATGGTGCGCCCGCAGGAAGACCTGGTCGACATCGTGCTCGACGAGGCCGCGGCCAGCCAGGCCGGCGTGTCGGCGGCGACCAAGCCGGCCGAGTAGCGCAACCGGGGCGGGCGCGCGGAGGCTATTTCGTCGGGGCCTTGGCGGGCTGCGCTGCCTTGCGGGCGATCTCGATCACCTGGGTGGCACGGTCGCATAGATCCATCAGCGCATTGCGGATGTCCTTCAAGGCGGCTGGCTTGCCCGGGGCGCAGACCTGACTGTCGAACGCGCCGACGTTCATCAGCAGCGCGCTCCACTCCGCGGCGATGCTCGGCGGGACGTCGAGGCCGGGCGCGTTGAGCATCCGCTCGGCCGCGGCGACCGCGTCGTGGCCGGTCTTGCACAGCGCTGCCGGCGTGGTCGCGTTCGAGCCCAAGGCGTCAGACAGCACGGCCGCGGCGGCCTGCAGGGCGGCGAGCGCCTTGCCGGCGGTGGCCGGAGGCTGGGCCTGGGCGGCCGGTGCGTCGTCGGTCTGGGCCGGGTCGTCCTTGTGGCGGTCGGCGGGGGGCACGCCGGAGGCGAGCGCGACCAGGCCGACGAAGACTTCGTGCAGATCGGACAGGCAGCTGTTGTCGCGGGTCCGGCAGCACAGGTCGAGCGTGCCGGTCGTGGTGGCCAGCCGCGTGGTCTCCTCCTGCCAGCGATCGGCCGCCGCGTGCGCCGGCGCGGGCGCGTGCTGCAGCGTGGTCGCGCGAGCCACGAGGCCATGCTGCGCCCGGCACGTCGCCTGGATCCGCGCGGCGCCCTCGAGCTTCCAGATCGGCGCGAGCCAGCGGTCGAAGTCGTCGAGCGCGGCGATCGCATCGCCGGTCGCCGGCGCGGCCTGTGTGGGGGCCGCGGGGCTCGCCGGAGCCGCACCGTTCGGCTGGGCAACCGTCGCGCTCGCCGGTGATGCGCCGCTCGCCTGGCCGCCCGGGCCGGGGGCGCCGGTGCCTTCCTTGTGACAGCCGACCGCGAGCAGGATCACCCAAATCAGCTGCTTCATTTGATCACCACGTAGTTCCAGAAATAGCGCAGGGCGCGGGCCTCGGGCCACAGCAACAGCCGCTCACTACGGCTGAACTGTCCCGGATCCTGCACGCTGATGTGGCTGTCGGTGACCGCGTAGCACCGCGTGAAGTGATTATACGTGCCGGAGATGATGCCGGCGCCGCTGTCGATCAGCGGCTTGATCGTCGATAGCACCTTGGCCTTGTAGGCCGCGAGCGGGACCTGGTTCTCGATGTCGCCGCCCTCGAGCGGGGTCTCGGCGCTGAGCTTGGCGTAGGCCGCCTTGTCGCCGGAGTTGCGCGCGTCGGCGATCTGGTCGGCCTGCGCGTGGTGCGCGTCGGCGTACTTCGACAGCGCCTTGTTGCCCTCGGCGCCGCCGAACGACATGTACTCGCCGGTCGCGGTCGCGCCGAAGTCGCCGGCGATCCCGGCGAGGATGTCGATGTGGGTCTTGTCGCCGGCCGCCGCGATCGCCGCGGCCTGGATCTCCTCGGGCGTCGGGTCCGGCTTGTGGACGTGATAGGCGATCGCCGCGAGCTCCATGAAGTCGGGCAGCCGCATGCCGCGCAGCGCCGCGAACCCGGTGTCGTTGCCGTGGCTGGTCATCGTCGCCTTGGCGACGTCGGCGTTGAACTGCTTGGCGACCGCGAGCAGGATCGGCAGCTTCGCGGCCTTGTAGCTATCGGCGTTGCGGCCGGTCGCCTCGAGCGCCATCGCGAGCGACGTCACGTTGCACGTCGTGTACTGGCCGGTCTCGATCGTGCGGATGTTGATCTGCGAGTGGTACGGCGAGACCTCCTCGAGCTTGTGGTTGACCGCGACCTTGAACGCCGCGAGGTGCGCCGGGTCGTTGCCGCCGTCGAGCACGGCGAGCTCGGCGTGGACCACCGCGATGCCGGCGACCAGGTTCTCGCGATCGGTGCCGGTGAACTCCTTCGCCGTGCGGTGCTTGTAGAGCGCGTCGTGCAAGGTCACCACGCCGGCGAGGTCGGCCATCAGCTGGCCGATCTTCGGGTCGTGGACGTTGGCGGCGAGGCCCTCGAGCCCCGGATCGTTGAGCTTGGCCGCGGCGGGCGGCGTCCACAGCTGCGTGCCGGCGGTGGCCTCCTTGCCGGCGGGCGCGGCGTGCGGCGCGTTGGCCACCGGGGCCGCGGCCTGGCCGTGGCCGGCCTGTGCGAGCGCGCGCTGCCGGGCGACCTCGTGCGTTGCGAGCGCACTCATCAGCGGCCCGAGCAGCGCCATGCCGTCGGCGGTCAAGCCGTGCGATCCCTGCTGGTCGAACGCGATGAACCGGCGGATGCCCTCGCCCTGATCGATGTGGCCGGCGTCGAAGTCGCGGACGATCGCGTCGGACTCCGCCTGCAGCTGCGCGCGATGATCGGGCTTGGCGGCAAATTGCGCCGCGGGTGCCGGTGCCGATGCAACATGCGCCGGGGCGGGAGCCGGCGTCGGGGCGGGAGCTGGCGTTGGCGCCGGGGCGGGAGCCGGCGTCGGCGCATGCGCGGGTGCAGGCGTTGGTGCAGGGGCCGGCGTTGGTGCATGTGCCGGTGCTGCGTGCGGCGCTTGCTCGGCCGGCACGTGCTGCTTCACCGTCTCGATCGCCTTGGGCGAGGGCACCGGCGCGGGGGCCGGCGTCGTGCCGGCACCGTCGTTCGCCGCGTGCGCGTGCGGCACCGCCGGCTGCGCATGTGGCGCGG
>DATBBB010000503.1:0-13526 GCA_036271215.1 Kofleriaceae bacterium
ACCCGGACCCAGTGGGTGCCGGCATCAGACGCCGGCGTTGCGAATGTCACCGTAGCGGTCCAGTTGTTGACGAACAGCACATAGTCGGTGTCGCCGACCGAGGACCCATCGAGCTGGATTCGCACCGCGCGGTCGGAGTGTGAATCGAACCCGGCCGAGCCGTCGTTCTTGCTGAACGAGATCGCCATCGCGTAGCTGCTCTGGCGCAGCGCCTTGGCCGACCGCCGCAGGTTGATCAGCTGGCGGGCGAACTGGAACACCGTGTTCTTGCCGTCGGCGTGGGTGTCGGTGCCGAAGTTGTTGTTGTAGGCCTCGCCGGTCACCCCGGTCGACACCAGGTGCGGGCTGTCGGTCGGGATCATGCCGTAGTTGTTCCAGGTCCCCGGCGCGTCGAGGTTGTACGGGTTGTTGTTGCCGTTCTGGGTCCGCGCGAACTCGTCGCCGGCGACGATCATCGGCACGCCGCGGCTGAACATCTGCCAGGTCATGAGGCTGCGCAGCCGCTGGCGGCGCAGCGCCTGGTCGCCGCCCGAGTCCCAGCTGTCGTTGCCGTCGCTGCCGCCGTCCGACGGACCGAACGGCCACGCCCGGCTCGCGTTGGTCTTGGCGCCGTAGCTCACCAGGTCGGCGAGCGTGAAGCCGTCGTGGGCGTCGAGCAGGTTGACCGACTTCCCGGCGCCGCCCTGATCGTTGTAGTCGTTGAAGTCGCCGTAGAACACGTCGGCGTAGGTCGCGCCGTTCGAGCCGCTGAGATCGCCGTTGAAGAACAGGCGCGACGCGTCGCGGTACTTGCCGTTCCACTCGTTCCAGCCGTTGGGGAACTGGCCGACGCCGTACGCGCCGATGTCCCACGGCTCGGCCACGACCTCGATGTGGTTGGTCGCCGCGAGCGCCGCGATGTCGACGTAGAGCTGCGCGCTCGGGTTGTAGTTGTAGCTCGGCGCCGCGTCGCGGCCGAGCTCGACGGCGAGATCGAACCGGAACCCGTCGGCGCCCATCTGGGTCGTCCAGTAGGTCAGGCTGTCGAGCACCAGCTTGCGGCCGACCGCGTTGGCGAGGTTGAAGTTGTTGCCGACCCCGGTGGTGTCGAAGTACGACGCCTTGTCGGTGCTGGTCAGCGCGTAGTAGTCGATGTTGTCGAGCCCGCGGAAGCTGGTGTGGCTGGCGTCCTGCTTGGTCGAGTCGGCGTTGCCGCCCTCGCCGGTATGGTTGTAGACCACGTCCATCCAGACCTCGATGCCGTGATCGTGGAACGCCTTGACCATCGCCTTCCACTCGGCGGTCGCGCCGCCCGGCGCGCGGTTGCACGCGTAGTGGCGATCCGGCGCGAAGTAGCCGTCGGTCATGTAGCCCCAGTAGTTACCGCCCGACATCGTCGTCGGGATCGTGTCGTTGTCCGACTCGTGGACCGGCAGGAACTCGATCACGTTGATCCCCAGGCCCTGGAGGTACGGCGCCATGAGGCCCGCCGCCTGGTAGGTGCCGCGGCAGCTCGCGGGGATGTTGACCACGCCGGAGAACCCGGGGATGCCGGCGAGCAGGGTCGTCAGGTTCATCGTCGACGGGTGCGCGGTCAGGCCGCGGACGTGGGCCTCGTACACCACCGAGTCCTGCGCGGCGATGTTCGGCTTGGTCCCGGTGCTGGACGCATCGGCGAGCGCGACCGACTTGGGGACCCACGGGCCGGTGTCGAACTGGCGCTTGGCCGCGCCGTGATAGGTCGTCGCGCCGGTGCCGTAGATCCCGCCGTCGAGCCCGGCGCCGAGCAGCGCCACCGACGTCTTGTCGTGCGACAGCTCGCGCGCGTACGGATCGATCAGGACCTTGTTGGGGTTGTAGCGGTTGCCGGCGGCGTCGACGTCCGACACGAAGCCCGCGGCCGAGCCGGGGGTCCAGCTCGACGAGAACGTCCAGTTCGGGCCCCACGCGCGGAACGCGTACAGCGTCTTGCCCGGCACCGTGGCGAGCTGGGCGCGCCAGATGCTGTCCGAGCCCTCGGCCATCACGTAGTCGTACTCGGCGCTCGCGCCGGTCGCGACCGAGTAGATCTCGAGCAGCACCCGGGTGGCGTGCGCGGCGTACACGCCGACCTGCAGGTTCGAGCCCTCGCCGGCGACGAAGCTCGCGCCGGGAGCCCAGGTCGCCGTCGCCCAGCCGCTGCTGTTGACCGCGGAGAACGCGCCGCTCGCCGGGTGGCCGACCTGCAGCGCATCCTCGGAGGGATCATCGCCGTGGCTGCCCTGCGCGCAGGCGCCCAGGGCACTGACGGCCAGTACAGCAACGACGAACGAAGCACGCGAGCGTGGGCACATGGGATCCTCTGGAGGCTCATGCAACCCAATCTCCGTGCCAGTGCGGCGCTCCGGGCGCGTCGATCCTCGCAACGCCGATCCCCGGCCCGACCAATGGAATCCGCGCGCGGCGGGTGCGCGACAGCCGCGGAACCATTCACGCACGCGCGCGCAGCAACGCTTTGTCGCGCGACGCGACCGGCGCAGATTGCCCCGCGATGCGCACGCCTCATGCACGCCGCGTTGCGTTTGACGACGAGCCGGCCACGCGGCTTGCCGGTGACCGCGGTGTCCGCGCTACCGCGGTAGCCACCCCGGGCGTGCCGGCGCTACCGCGGTAGCCACCGCGCGCGTGCCCCGCGCTGTGAGATCCGGTGCGCGGTCACATCGCGACGCGCACGCCGCCGGCCGTAGCCGTCGATCAGTTCAGCGATTGCAGCTGCTGGTGCTTGGTCACCTGTCGATAGTCCGAGGCACTGACTCGTAACGGAGTGCGGCGCTTCGGCGGCGGGGCTGCCTTGACCGCGGCAAGGCTTGTCATGGTCGCGGTGAGCAACGCGGTCGGCATGAAGTGTTCGCCGAACTGGCGTTCCAGCAGGAGGATCCTCAGGATGAGATCATGCTGCGGCGAGATGTCTTTCTCGCCGCACTCCCATTGCGCGACCGTCTCGCGAGCGATCCCCATGCGGTCCGCGAGCTCCTGCTGCGTGATCTGAAGGACTCTTCGAATGAAGCGTGCAAGCTCTGCGGGAAGCCGATGCGGCAAGCGGATCACGCAGAGGCTCATGACGCGCAGGAGTGTGTTGACGACGACGCCGGGCAGCGTCTCCCCGCCGCACGAGTCGCACCGGTAGCCGGGCACCGCCTCGAGCTTCGATGGAACGCCAGCCCAGTTCGTGAAGTCGAAGTTCTTGAGCGTTACCGAGCGAAGCTTGCCGCCACATTCGCAGCGCGCAACCGCCGCGTGTTTCTTGGGCTTGGTCTTCGCGGTCATACAATCACCACGGTGCAAAGTGTGATCCACGGACGCCTGTCAACTCCAGCAAACACTTCGATGCCTACCCCGATGATCCTGGAACCGTCGCAGTCGGGTCCAATAATCCGCCAGCAGGTGCCACCGTTCACGGGAACCCCATCTTTATACGGTTCAGCCCGGTTCGATCTGTCGATCGCCGTGTGGATGTCGATCATGTCGATCGCACGCTCACCAAGTCGGCGACCAAAATGTACCGACGGAATGAATCGGCCGGCCGTGATCGCTTCTTTCGCGCATTTCAGCGCGATCGACGCTAACTTTGGACCAGCCACCCTGGTGTAATCATAGATTACATGAGAGACGCGCGGCAATGCGCCGCGGCTCATTGTGAGAATCGCACGTCACGACGGTAGCTGGACGTGTGGGCAGCTGCGCTCCCACCCGCGGCACCATCTGGCTGAGCCGATCAGCCAGCGGTGTCGCAGCGAAGCCACTGCGCCATCGCGTCTCGCCTGTGCTCAACGCTGCGCGGGAGCGCTCAGGCGTCGGGGATGCCGGCGAGGGCGATCCGTCCAGGCCCGGGCTCTACGTCATCCGCGCCAAGTTCTCGCCGGGCACGATGACCCGGCCGCACTGGCACCCCGAGGACCGCTTCGTGATCGTGGTGTCGGGCACCTGGTACACCGGCGAGGGCGATGCGTTCGAACCCGACAAGACCGTGCCGCTGCCGGCCGGTAGCTTCATGATGCACCCGGGCAAGGCGCATCACTACGACGGCGCCAAGGACGGCGAGGTCATCGTGCAGATCGTCGGCATCGGGCCGAGCGGCACCACGCTGATCCACCCCGAGCAGGGCCACACCGGCCGGTCGATCGCGAAGCGGCCATGACCGCGCGGCCGTCCGGGCGGACAGCGTCGGTCGATCCGGAAGTTTCGCAGAACGCGATCGTCGCGGCCGCCGGCGAGCCCACCGGCTGAGCGATCGCTCCCTGAGGTTTGCATCGCACAGTTGCTCTCGCGCGCCGCTGCTCCCAGGATAGGGAGATGCAGCTGGATGACAGGAGTGGGTCCGCGGCGTTCGAGTTGCTCGCCAGCTTGACCGCGCGGCTCGCGTCGACCGCGCGGCTCGACGAGATCGTCGATACCGTGCTCAGCGAGATCGTCACGCTCGGGTTCGGCGCGGTCTGGATGGCCGTGCTCGACGAGCCGACCGGCAACTTGCTGACCCTCAAGGAGGTGATCGACGGGGTCGACACCACCCACGAGATGCCCAAGATCTTCATGCTCGACATGCGCCAGCCGATCGGCCACGGCTTTCGCGAGCGGAAGATGATCAACATCGCGGCGCCGGACGCGCTGCACATCATCGAGCGCGACGGCGATCCGGTGCCCGAGGGCAAGCTCGCGCTGCCCCGCGTGATCTTCGAGCACATGCGCGGCCATCCGTTCGCGTGCGGACCGCTGCTCGGCAGCCGCGGCCAGCCGGTCGGGGCGCTCGGCCTGTCGTCGTACCTCGGGAAGCGGCCGATCCCCGATCAGCTATTCACGCACGGCCTGTTGCGCGCGTTCATGGATCATCTCGGGATCGCGATGGAGCGCGCGATGGACCTCGCGCGGCTCGAGCAGCTCAACGCCAACCTGGTCCGCGCCCAGGCCGCGATCACCGGCGATGCGCGGATCAAGGCAGTCGGCGAGCTCGCGGCGGCGGTCGCCCACGACCTCAATAACCTCTCGGGGATCGCGCTGATGTCGGTCAGCGTCGGGATGCGGTCGGCGGCGGCCGCGGTGGATGCGCTGCCGCGGATCGAGCGTGCGAACCGCGCGATCGGCGATCTGGTCGCCCGGCTGCAGCGGGTCGCGCGGCCGTCGGCGATCGACGGCGAGGCCACGGACCTGCGCCAGATCGTCGAAGACATCCTGATCATGGTGGCGCCGCTGCTGCGCGAGCGGGTGATCCGGCTCGAGGCCGAGCTGCCCGAGGTCCCGCTCGTGCGGTGCGATCCGGTGATGATCCACCGGCTGGTGTTGAACCTGATCATCAACGCGCACGACGCGCTCGCCGGGGTCTCCGCCGAGCAGCGCTCCCTGCGGGTCGGGTTGCGCGGCGAGGGCGCGGCCGTCCGGCTCACGGTCTCGGACACCGGCCCCGGCATCGCGCCCGAGATCCTCGCGCGGCTGTTCCAGCCGTTCATCACGTCGAAGCCGAGCCCGCACCTCGGCCTCGGGCTCGCCGCCGCGCACGCCTCGCTCAAGCACCTCGGCGGCGAGCTCGAGGGCCGCAACGCGCCCGGTGGCGGCGCGATCTTCGAGGTCACGCTGCGCGCCGCGCCCGCCTCCGCGCAGCCGGTTGCGCCGGCCCCCGCACCGCTGGCCGCCCCGCGCGGCCGTCGCATCCTGGCGGTCGACGACGACGCCGACGTCGCTTTCATCATCTGCGCCTACCTCGAGCCACTCGGTCACCACGTCGTGACCGTGCTCAACGCCGACCAGGCGATCGAGAAGGCCGCGAACGAACCGTTCGATCTCGTGCTGTGCGACATCGGCATGCCGAAGCGCAGTGGTCTCGAGGTCTGTCAGGTGCTTCGCGAATCCGGGTTCCGTGGAAAAATCGTGCTGATGACAGGCTGGGATCCGGAAGTGCTGCGCGCGGACGAACGTGCGAGCGAGTCCGACATGCTGCTGAAAAAACCGTTCCAGGGCACCGACCTGATCCGGGTGATCGACACGCTGCTGCCGAGCTAGCATCCCGCGCAGTGACGCGGAATGGGTCCGCGGTGTGGGAGGGTTGCATGTCGAAGTGGAATCGAACCTGGCTGTACAGCCTCGCGGTGGTGGTGGTCGCAATGGTCGTGGCGCCCGGTCGGCTGCGTGCCGACGTAGATCGGGGCGGCGACGATGATCGCGGCGATGATCATGGTCGTGGCGGTGGCGACCACGACCGGGGCCCGGAGCGCGTCGCGTTCCGGCTGTCGGACGGCAACACGATGGCCGGCTACGTCTATCGCGAGGAGCGCCACGCGCCGTTCGTGATCATGGTCCACGGCGCCTCGGACACGCACACCGTGTTCGACTTCGCGCCCGGCTATCGCGCCGCGCGCCTGCTCGCCGACCGCGGCTACGGCGTGATGACCGTCGATCGCGTCGGCTACGGCGCGTCGAGCCATCCCGACGGCGACTCGCTGTCGTTCGCGACCGCCGCGCACCAGCTCCACGACGTGATCCACGCCGTCCGCGGCGGCGCCCTCGGGTTCCGGCCGCCGGCGATCATCGTGCTGGGGCCGTCGGTCGGCGCCGACATCACCCTCGTCGAGGCCGGCACCTACCACGACGTCGACGGCGTGGTGATCTGCGCCAACACCGACCAGCTCCAGCCGGCGCTGTTCCAGGTCGACATCGGCGCGCTGTTCGCCCAGGGCCCGTACTTCGACTTCGGCGTCGAGTTCCGGACCCAGTTCTTCTACGCGCTGCAGTTCGCCGACCCGCGGATCGTCGCGCTCGACAACGCCACCCGCTCGCTGGTCCCGCGCGCCGAGATCATGTCCGCGCTCGGCGGCGAGTCGGCCCCGTTCCGCGCCGCGATCGACGTCCCGGTGTTCCTGCTCCAGGCCGAGGATGACCACCTGTTCGTCCCCGAGAACGACACCGCGCTGTTCACCAGCTCGCCGGACGTCACGTTCACCTTGCTGCACGACACCGGCCACAAGATGTTCTCCCACCGGACCACGCGGATCACCGCGATCGAGACCGTCGCCAACTGGCTCCGCTCGCGGTTCTGACCGCCGCCCGGCCGTAGCTTCCCAGGCCTGACCGCGCTCACCTGGCGTCGGCGAGTTTGCAGAGTGATGGGGGCGTAGGTAGGATGTCGAGGTAACCATGGCGGATGATCCGAGACCCGATTGGCGTCTGCTCGCGCCACACCGACCGGTTCCGCCAGGTGACGACGCATATGTAGCTCGTCCGATCGGCGGCGCTGACGCGATCGCCTCTTGGGTTGTTGCTGGGGGCAGCACCGTTTTGATTAGCGGGCCCACCGGCGTCGGGAAGAGCACCGAGTTAGCACAAGTGGTGCCAGCGTTGGCGTCAACACGAGTCGCTTGCTTGGTGCAAGTCGATCGCATGACCAACATACATCAGTTGAGCTCCGACACGCTCCTGCACCTTCTCGCCTGGGAGCTCGTCGGCTACGCACGTGACGAATTGAAGCTTGCGATCTCGTCCGATCTTGCCAATACCGTTGTGCCCGTAACAGATGATCTCCGCGCAGTGGTGATGGCTAGCACAAGCGGTCTGAGCGCTGTTCGCGCCGCTGTGGCGGAAGTTGCTCGAATCTCTCAACAAGGACGAGTTGCCCTGCTTGTCGACGGCTTGGAGAAATTGCGCTCGGGTATGGATGCGCGCGAGATCTTCGATGCACTCTCACAGCTTCCCGAGTCAATCGACCTGATTCTGGTCATCCCCTGGCATGCTGCTTTTGGTGGCGGGGGCGAGCCGATCCTTCGGGCTGGAGAACGCTTGCATCGCGTCCCAGTGCTCGATATCGAGGGCGAAACGGGCATCGCTGCGGCTAGGTTTATGGGGCGGGTCCTCGCGAGTAGATTGCGATGTGCAGCTCCATTATCGGATTCCTTTGCGTTGTTGATGGGCAGAGCATTCCAAAGTAGTGGCGGAATCCCCCGCGTCTTCTTGCAGCTCATGGCCGACGCTGGCACGTACGCGCGCGTGAAACGCGCGGCAGCGTGGCCAGATGAGTCCGATCTGCAAGAGGCCATCGCCGATCAGCAGGACAGTTTTCGGCGTGCGCTGCTGCCTGGAGATACCCAATCGATCAGGGCGGTGATAGGGACCGATGGCCGGGAGCTCGACCTCGAACGACGCATTCGCCTGATGGCACAGGGGATCTTGCTGGAGCGAGCTCGCAATGGAACGGTGGTGCTCGAGGTCCACCCACTGGCGGCCCCCGTCCTCGAAAATACACGGGCATGAACCTACCCAAGCAAAATACACGGGCATGAACCCTACCCAAGCATTGATGTCAGCGATCGAGCGAGATCCTGACGGGGTCGCTGTGGTCTGGTGTCCGGATTTCGGACTCCGTGATTGGCTCGTGGATGAGGTGGAAGGTCTCGCCGCCGTCAGTGCGGCGCCGTTACGCACCGCGTCCGTAGATGAGGCGATCAAGACACCAGCGCGCATGGCGCTGTTGGTCCCGGATGACGAGCGGCTGGCCGTCGAGGAGCTCGAAGGGCGTCGCGATCAGTTACTCTCGGAGCCTGCCCGGACACAGCCGGTCATCTTGTTCTTGTTGCGCGACGGCGATGGCCGAGTGGCGCTGGCGAAGGCGCCCAGCCTGTCGAGCTGGGTCCGCGGCAACGATGTCGATCCGGACGCCAAGGCCGAGGTCGACGCAACCGCGGATCGCAGCCGATTCGAGGCCGAGACCGGCAAGCGCGTGGAAGCCTGGCTGTCCGATTGGCGCGCCGGCGCGATTCCCCGCGATGGCGAGGGCTTTGCCCGCGCATACTGGGCCGCACTGCTCGAACGCAAGGGCGGCGGCGCGTGCGGTCATGCGGCGTTTCACTGTCACGTCGGGTTGACGCTCGAGCACGAGCCCAAGGTTCGCGTTCCGCTGCCAGCCGTGGCGCCGGCCGATGCCCTCGATTGGCTGCTCTCGACCGTGGTTCCCAACTGGGAGCCCGCGCCGTGGACCCGTATCTTCGGCGCACAAGTGGCCCCACAACGTGCGTAGCCAAGGATGCGGGTCCCGTCGCCGGCGAAGGCCTGAACGAGCTCCTCGCCGCTAGGTCCGGAACGATCCATGCCGGTGCCTGTGGGTTTCGCCGGGAGCTCGCTGTTACTGTCCGGGGAGAATGGAGGCTGGGTTGTTCTGGATGGCCTTGTTCGGACTCGGCGCGGGGCTGGTCGCGGTGTTCCGGATCGGCGGCTTGCAGGCGAAGGTCAAGCAGCTCGAGGCCGCGCTGCGCGATGTCGACGCGGACGCGCTGTCGGTGCCCAAGCAGGCCGCGCGCGACGCGAGGATCCGCTTGCTGGAGACCCGGCTCGCGCTGCTCGAGTGGAACACCAATCCGGTGAGCCCGGCGGCCGGTGCGTTGCGTGCCGCCGGAGCGCAGTCGATGCCGCAAGCGGACCAGGGCAGGGCGGCCGGTGCCGCGGCGCGGCCAGTGGCAGCTGCGCCGGTGGTGACCCCTGAGGTCGCAGCTCCAGCGGACGATTTCTGGGGGCCAGCGCCGGTGGCCGAGACAGCGAGCCCAGCGTCGGTGGTGTTGCGCGCGGATGATGGGTTGCTCGCGGCGGCGCCGCCGTTGCCGCCCGCCGCTGCGAGTCCGGCGTCGGCGAGCGTTGCCTCGGCGGACGATTTCTGGCGGCCGGCGCCGCCGTCGTCGCTGGTGTCCGATGGGTTGGTGCCGTCGCCGCCTCCGCCGCCCGCAGACGGTGGATTGCTGGCGGCACCGCCGTTGTCTCGCGTGGATGAGGCGCTGCCGCCGGTCGCCGCCGGTGCGGCTCCGCCGGTGGAGCGCGCGCGGCCGGTCGCGGCAGCTGCCCCGGCGATGAGGCCGGCCCCGCCGCCGGCGCGGCTGTCGTTCGAGGAGCTGATCGGCAAGCGCTGGATGACCTGGATCGGCGCGGTCGCGCTGATCATCGCGGCCGCGCTGTTCATCAACGTCGCCGTCGATCGCGACTGGCTTGGGCCGGCCGCACGGACCGCGCTCGCGGCCGGCCTTGGCGTTGCGCTGATCGGCGCCGGCGAGCGCTGGCGAGCGATGCGCGCGCTGTCGCAGGGCCTGATCGGCGCCGGGGTCGCGATCCTCTATGTCGCCGCGTTCGCCGGGTTCGCGCACTACGAGCTGTACGGGCGTGGCCTGGGCTTCGTGTCGCTGCTGGCGATCACGGTCGCCGGCATGGCCCTGGCGCTGCGCCACGACGCCAAGGTCATCGCCGTGCTCGCCGTGCTCGGTGGCTTCCTGGCGCCGGTGCTGATCTCGTCGGGTGAGGATCACCGCGACGCGCTGTGCGTGTACCTGACGATCCTCGACCTCGGCGTGCTCGCCGTCGCGTTCGCGCGCCAGTGGCGGGTCGTCGAGGTGCTGGCGCTGATCGGGACGTGGAGCCTGTACAGCGGCTGGTATGCCCTCCACGGCGCCACGAGCGCGCCGGCGCCGACGCTGGCGTGGCTGTTCGTGTTCCACGCGATCTTCGTGATCCTGCCGTTCATCCACCACATCCGGCGCCGCCAGCCGCTCGAGATCTCGCGGTTCCTCGCGGCGCTGTCGGGCGCGGGCGTCGGGTTCGGCTACTCGGCGCACATGCTGGCCGATCAGCCGCGCGCGCTCGGCGGCGTGGCGCTCGGGCTCGCGGCCTCGTACCTGGTGATGGGCATCCTGGTTCGCCGCGCGATCCCGTCCGATCGCCGCGCGATCTTCGCGTTCCTCGCCCTGGTCACCGGGTTCGTGACCCTCGCCGCGGCGCTGATCCTGGGCGGCCACGCGACGACGATCGCGTGGGCGATCGAGGGGCCCGTGCTGCTCGCGCTCGCCGATCGCTACGACTACCGGCCGGCGCGGCTCACCGGGATGCTCGCGCTCGTGCTCGCCACCGGGCGCTACTTCGCATCCGGCTGGCCGGCGCACCCCGGCGAGCTCACGCCGTTCCTCAACAGCCAGGTCGCCACCGGCCTCGCGGTCGCGGTCGCGCTCGCCGCGTACGCGGTGCTGCACCACCGCCGGCCCGATCCGACGCCGCTCGATCGTGCGCTGATGGTCGGCGCCGCGATCGGGACCGGCGCGCTCGTGCTGGTGGTGACCCACGGCGAGCTGGTCGAGACGTTCGCCGATCCGGCGCAGCAGCTCGCGGCGCGGACCAGCGTGGTCTGGGTCTGGGTGGTCGGTGCGTCCGGGTTCCTCGCCGCCAGCCGCCGGGTCGCCGCCGCGCGCGCGGCGCGCCTGGCCGCCGCGAGCTGCGTCGCGATCGCCGTGGTCCTCGCGTCGCTGGAGCTCCAGGCGCTGCCGCCCGGCGCGGTGGCGTTCGTCAACCTGCGGCTGGTCACCGCCGCGGCCGTCGCGCTGCCCGCGCTGTGGGTCGGGCGTGCCATGATCCCCGCGGCCGAGCCCGAACCCGCGCTCGGGATCACCGCCGTGGTCGTCGCGCTCGGCGGCGTGTGGCTCGTGCTCGGCATCGAGGCCGGCGAGCAATGGCCCGGCGAGCCGCTGCGCGCGCTCGCGCTGACCTGGGCCGCGTATGGCGCCGCGCTCGCGATCGTCGGCCACCGCTTTGCGGGCCGGGTGCTGCGGCTATCCGCCACCGCGAGCACCGGCATGGCCGCGCTGTGCGCGCTGTTCGCGTTCCAGGACCCGCCCGGCGCGCTGGCGTTTCTGAATCCGCGGTTCGCGACCGCGGCCACCGTGATCGCGCTCGCCCTCGCGCTCGCCCGCGTGCTGCACCGATCGCAGGGCACCGAGGCAGGGCTCGGCTGGCCGGTGGCGTACGTCGCGCTCGGCGTGCTGTTCGTGGTCCTCGGGATCGAGGCCTACCAGCAGTTCCCGGCGGCCGACCAGATGGCGCTATCGATCGTGTGGGCGGTCTACGCCTGCGCGCTGATCGTCGCCGGATTCGTCGTCTCGCGCCGCGAGCTCCGGCTCGCCGGCCTCGCGATCCTCGGCGTCACCGCGCTCAAGCTCCCGGTGCTCGATCTCGCCGCGGTCGACCAGCTCTACCGCGTGGTGTCGTTCCTCGTCGCCGGCGTGGTCATGATCGGCGTGTCATTCGTCTATCACCGCGTCGATCAGCGGTTCGCCGCCGCCCCGCGCCCATAGCACGCCCGCTCCAGGGCTTGCCGGTGACGGGAACGGTGGGTCTCGAGCACCACGAGCGCCGCATCGCGGTCGGGTTTGACCCCGCCGTGCGGGCGAGTCGTGTAGCTCGTCGTATGTATCAGCGTCTTATCAGGCACTTGCACCGATCGAGAGGGTGAGCCGAGGGACCTCGAGAAATCGCGAGGGAAGATCGCTGAGGGGTGTCGTTACAGGAGCACGGATGGGGAGCAAATCAGTCAGTCACTGCAGGGACACAGTCGGTCTGCCTTGCTGTTCCCGCGATGGCCGGGCCATCTGCCGGACCGCGTACCTGCAGAGCCGCGCCACAGCGGCGATGATCTGGTTCGCGCCGAGCAGGCGATCCAATAATTGACATTTATCAGAAATAATAATATGTATACGAGTACCGTGATCGCGGGCTGTCCAGCCCGTAGCGCCGGTCACGGGGGTCCTCGACGGCTCACCATGGTGGGCGCGCCGGCGCTGCAATAGGCATTGGAAAGAGACTGTCACACTCGACAGTTTTACCCGGGCGGTCGGTCGCCGGATCCGGCATGCACGGGTGTCATTCTTCATGCGGCAACAGAGAAAGTGTTCACAATGAAAAACGTCAGTCTCACGATGATCCCTGTGCTCGGAACCGTATTGATCACTGGCTGCGCCATGCAGGGGCCAGATGACCAGTCCGACGAAGACAATGATAGCCAGACCGTTGCGAGCGCGCCCGCGGTCACGGACTCCTCGGCGATCCTCGACGGCCGGGCGGCCGTGGCGGCCGCGGCGGCCGGCGACAAGGGGCTCAGCGCGCACGTGATCAGCCCGCTCAGCAGCCTGGATTCGACCTGGTTCTCGGGCTCGGTCGCGCCCGGTGGCGTCCAGCACTGGGTGTGGAACAACGCCAGCCTGACCTCGGCGTACAAGGTTGGCCTGTCGCCGATCGGTGCGAGCACCACGAGTGTTTGCCAGTTCCAGGTCACGCATGCGTGGGATGTTCAGCAGAACACCGGTGAGCGCGAGTTCCACTTCGACATCCAGAACACGGGCTCGATCACCTGCGGCGCCGACATCCTGCTGGCGTCGGCGACGCGGTCCAACACCTGGTCGACGGGTGGGATCAACGCGGGTGCGAGCCAGAGCTGGACCTGGAACAACGCCAACCCGCTCACCGCCTCGCACTTCGTCGGCATCTCGCCGACCGGCTCGACCTCCACCGCCACCTGCCAGCTCGAAGTGACGCGCAGCTGGTACGTCCAGCAGCCGACTGGCGAGCGCGAGTTCCACTTCACGATCAAGAACGTCGGCTCGATCGCGTGCCAGGGCGATGTCCAGCTCGCGCTGGCGACCGCCGCGGACTCGTCGTGGTCGACCGGCGTGATGGCCTCCGGCGCCACCGGCTCGTGGGGGTGGAACAACGCCAACCCGCTGACCCGG
>DATBBB010000504.1:0-8308 GCA_036271215.1 Kofleriaceae bacterium
TGCGCGACGGCGAGGATCAGCGCGTCGAGCCCGGTCAGCCGGTCGAGCGCGGCGAGCTCGATGCCGTACTCCTCTTTCGCCTGGTGCGGATCGCCGAGCGGGTCGGAGACCATGGTCTCGATGCCGTATTCGGCCAGCTCCTTGATGATGTCGGGGATCTTGGAGTTGCGCAGGTCGGGGACGTTCTCCTTGAACGTCAGGCCGAGGATGCCGACCTTGGCCTTCTTGAGCGGCACGTCGGAGTGGGTCAGCATCTTGACGCACTTCTGCGCGAGGAACGGCCCGACGTTGTTGTTGATCCGGCGGCCGGCGAGGATGACCTCGGGCAGGTAGCCGAGCTCCTGGGCCTTGGTCGTCAGGTAGTACGGGTCGACGCCGATGCAGTGGCCGCCGACCAGGCCCGGGCTGAACTTGAGGAAGTTCCACTTGGTGCCGGCCGCCTCGAGGACATCGGCGGTGCGGATCCCCATGCGGTCGAAGATCAGCGCGAGCTCGTTCATCAGCGCGATGTTGAGGTCGCGCTGGGTGTTCTCGATGACCTTGGCGGCCTCGGCGACCTTGATCGACGCCGCCTTGTGGACGCCGGCGGTGACCACCGAGCCGTAGACCCGGGCCACGCGGTCGAGGGTCTCGGGGTCCTGGCCCGACACGACCTTGAGGATCTTGTCGAACGTGTGCTCCTTGTCGCCGGGGTTGATCCGCTCGGGCGAGTAGCCGAGGAAGTAGTCGGTGCCGTTCTTGAGCCCACTCTTCTCGTCGAGGATCGGGCCACAGATCTCCTCGGTCACGCCGGGGTACACCGTGGACTCGTAGACCACGACGTCGCCCTTCTTGAGGTGCGGCCCGATCGTCTTGCTCGCCGAGATCATCGGTCCGAGATCCGGACGGTTGTTGCTGTCGATCGGGGTCGGCACCGCGACGATGTAGAACGTGCAATCGGCGAGCTTGGCCGGATCGGCCGTCATCTCGAGCTGCTTGGCCGACGTCAGCTGGTCGTCCGAGACCTCGAGCGTGTCGTCGTGGCCCTTCTTGAGCTCGTCGACGCGGCGCTGCCGGATGTCGAACCCGATCGTCGGGAGCTTCTTGCCGAAGGCGATCGCCACCGGCAACCCGACGTAGCCGAGGCCGATGACTGCAATCTTCTCCTCCTCCAAATGGCGCATCGTTGTAGAGATGACCACGATCGCCAACAACGTTTCAAGCGATCGGATGCAGAGCCCGATCGCTTTGCGCGTTTGACAGGCGTTTGGTCCGGCGCGAGTGCGCTCCTGCGCACGGCCACACACCGCACCCGCGCGCGCACTGCACGCGATCGGGTCGCTTCACCCCACCAGCAGCACGCCCAGGAACCGGCCGTGCGGCATCAGCTGCGCCAGCTCGACCAGCTCCCGCTCGTGGCTGTGGTGCGCGCGGGCGACGAGCGCGACCGCATCCATGCACGCCGCGGCCGACGCGTGCTCGCCGAGCAGCTCGAACCCGGTCAGGTCGACGAGCACGTGGGCGAACAGCTCCGAGCCGTCGAGCAGCACCCGGGCGAGCTGGGGCACGACCTGGCCGGCGCGCTCGACCTCGGGCGCCGACAGCAGCGCCAGCGAGCCGCGCAGCCAGCGGGTCGAGAACACCGATTCGTCGGAGTCGGTCTGCTTGCCTGCGTTGAGCGTCCCGAGGCCGGGGTAGCGTACGTTGGCGTCGACCACCGCGATCGTCGCGCCGGTCAGCTCGGTCAGCGCGATGCCGAGCTGGATCAAGATCGGCGGCACGGCGACCCGATCCTCGGACGGCACGAAGCCGATCACGCGGATCCGGTCGGCGTGGAGCCGGCGGGCGACGCGGGCGCACGCGGCCTTGACCTCGCCGTTGTCGACGTCGATGCCGAGCGAGGTCAGCACGGCGTCGTCGGAGTCCGCGGCCGGCGACGGCTGGATGATCGCCGGCGACGGCTTGCGGGACACCAGCCGCCCGAGCTTGCGCGCGAAGCTTGCGATCGACACGTGATGGAAGCTTAGCGCAAGTAGGTAAGGGGCGCGCTTGCCGGGATGCCGGCTCGCGGGGTACCCAGGTGATCGTGTGGTCGATCGTCCACGTGCTGTCGTCGTATGGAGTGGGAGGCCAGGAGCGCGTGGCGCTCGACCTGGCGATCGGCCAGAGCGCGCGCGGCCACCGGGTCAGCGTGATCTCGCTGGCGCCACCGCCCGACGGCGCGATGGCCGCCGAGTTCGCCGCCGCCGGGATCGCGGTCGGCCGGGTCGAGAAGCGCGGCGGGCTGGACCCGACGCTGGTGCCGCGGCTCGCCCTGGCGCTGCGCGACCGCCGGGCTGATATCGTGCACACCCACAACCCGTTGCCGCTGATCTACGGCGCACCGGCGGCCCGGCTGGTCGGTGCGGCGGCGATCCACACCAAGCACGGGCTCAACCCGGGCGGCCGCGGCCAGCGCCTGCTGCGGCGGACCGCGGCGCGGTTCACCCACGCGTTCGTCGCGGTCAGCGACACCACCGCGGCCCAGGCGCGCGCGCAGCACGACACCGCCCCCGGCAAGCTCCACACGATCCCCAACGGGATCCGGCTCGACCGCTACACCCCCGATCCCGAGGCGCGCGCGGCGGCGCGGGTCGAGCTCGGCCTGGGCGACGCCTGGGTGGTCGGCACGGTCGGGCGGCTCGACCAGATGAAGAACCAGTCGCTGCTGGTCCGCGCGATGGCGCCGATCCTGTCGTCGCGGGTCCGGCTGGTGATCATCGGCGAGGGCGACGCCCGGCCCGACGTCGAGGCGGCGATCGCGGCGCTGCCCGATCCGCGCTGGGTCGTGATGACCGGCCGCCGGATGGACGTGCCCAAGCTGATCCACGCGTTCGACGTGTTCGCGCTGTCGTCGAAGACCGAGGGCCTGCCGCTGGTGGTCCCCGAGGCGATGGCGGCGGGGCTGCCGATCGTGACCACCGGCGTCGGCGGCCTGCCCGGCGTGGTCGACGACGGTACGACCGGCCTCGTGGTCCCGGTCGATCAGCCCAAGCTCGCAGCGGCGCTCGCCGCGCTCGAGGCCGACCGCGATCGGGCGCGCAAGATGGGGGCGGCGGGGCGCCAGGTCGCGCTCGCGCGCTACCACTACGACCGCATGGTCGAGGCCTACCTGGCGCTCTACGCCGCGGCCCGCGGCTAGCGGTTGTGGACCGATAAGTACGCGAGCCTGGGCACCGCGACCTGGGTCAAGAACATCGCATCGGACATCGTGCGGTCGGTCGCGAGCCGGCGGATGTCGAACGGATCGATCGGCGCGAAGCTGCGCAGCGACGGTGGCCACCACCGGTTGACGCCGCTGTGGTTGGACATCCCGAGCTGGTAGCCCGCCGCGGCGAGCGCCTCGCGGATCCGGGGCTCGGCGCCGATCCGGCGGCCGACCGGGTAGGCCATCGCGCGGACCGGCCGGCCGAGCTGGGCCTCGAGGTCCAGGCGTGCGCCGGTGACCTCGTCGGTCAGCGCCACGCCATCGAGCGTCTGCAGCACGCGGTGGTGCCGGCCGTGCGACTCGACGTCCATCCCGGCGCGGGCGAGCGCGCGGACCTGGTCCCACGTCATGATCAGCTGGTCGGCGTAGCCGGCCTCGATCTGGCGGCTCCACGGCACGCCGAGCGCCTCGCCGAGCTCGTCGAGGAACCGGTCGACGTCGAGCTCGCGGGTGTTCTTGACGACCTTGGTCAGCTTGTCGTGGACCTTGGGATCGTCGACGTCGAGCGCGAGCCACGACGGATAGTGGAGCGTGACCTGGCGCCGGGTCGCCTGGCGCAGCAGCAGCGAGATCCGCTCCCACCAGTACAGCCGGCGATCCGTGATGAACGAGGTCGCGATGAAGAACGTGGCCCGCACGCCGACCGCGCGCAGGATCGGCAGTGCGACGTCGTGGCACGACCGGTAGCCGTCGTCGAACGTCACCATCACCGGGTTCTTCGGCAGCGGCGCGCCGCCGAGCGCGCGGATCAGCTCGTCGACCCCGATCGGCGTGCCGTAGCGCGCCAGGGTCTCCATCTGGCGGCGGAACTGCACCGGGGTCGCGTCGGCGACGTTGGGGTCGTACGGATACGACTCATCCTGATCGGCAATGTGGTGGTACGTGACAATGCTGAGCGTCGGCACCGGGGCAAACCGACGCAGCTGCATGAACACGCCGAGCGCTCCCGCTCGGTGCAACCACCCTGCCACTCGCTCACGCATACGGCCGCATCATAACTGTGTTTGCAGCCGGTGCTATGGTTGGCTCCGCATTGTTCGCGATCCCCGGCATCTGCGCTCTGATCGTGTTCATCCTGGCGAGACCCCAGGAGTTCTTCCCGCTGCTGCAGCGCGTGCCGTTCCTCCACCTGTTCACCGCGCTCGCGTTGCTCGGCTGGGTGATCGACGTCCGGCTGCGCCGGCTGCAACCGGTTGCGGCACCCACCCTGCCGTGGGTGATCGCGCTGATACTGTGGATGATCATCGGGACGGCGGCGGTCGTGCCCGAGCAGACGATGAGCCGGATCGTCGACATGCTGATCCTGTTCTCGCTGTACGGCACGATCGCGCACGGCATCCAGCGGTTTCGAACGTTCCAGATCGTGTGTGGGGTGCTCGCGGGGACCTGCATGTTCGTGACCCTGGTGTGCTTCCACCAGGGGCTGTCGCGGCTGCAGTGCGTCGGCGGCGAGGAGAACGGCCACGAGGGCGACATCTCGGGCATCGCCGACGGCCGCGACTGCACGATGAACGACGACTGCCGCGGCCCGGACGCGCAGCCCGGGCTCGAGTATCGCTGCGAGCACGTCGGGCTGTTCGGGACCTACTCGGTCGAGGAGCGCGTGCGCTACCGCGGCGACCTCCACGATCCCAACGAGGTCTCGCTGGCGATCTGCGCCGGCGCGCTGTCGATCCTGATCGGGTTCGCGGTCCGCAAGCGCAGCGGGCTGGGCACGCTGTTCTACGGGATCGGCGCGGTGATCGTGATGTGGACCGTGCTGCTGACCCAGTCGCGCGGTGGGCTGATCGCCGGCATGCTGGTGCCGGGCGTCTTCCTGGTCCGGAAGTTCGGGTTCAAGGTGATCATCCCGGCCGGTGCGGTCGGGCTGCCGGTGATGGCGCTCGGCGGGCGCAGCGGCGAGGCCGCCGACATCTCGACCCAGCTGCGCTACGAGGCGTGGGGCACCGGCCTGGGGATGCTCCACCACAACCCGCTGTTCGGGGTCGGCGCGCGGCAGTTCACCGAGCACCACTTCCTGACCGCGCACAACACCTACGTGCTGTCGTTCTCCGAGCTCGGGTTCCCGGGCATGGTGATCTTCGTCGCGCTGATCTACCTGTCGATGAAGGTGCTGATCGTCGGGCTGCGCGAGCTGCGCGACGTGCCGGGCGCCGAGGTCGCCACGGTGTGGGGCATGGCGATGTTCGCGTCGATGGCGGGCGTGCTGTTCCAGATCAACACGCTGTCGTTCCTCTATCACCCGGTGCTGTGGATCTTCTTCGGGCTGGTCGGCGGCTGGTGCTCGGCGATCCGTCACCACCGGCCCGAGTTCCAGGTCAAGCTGGTCGCGCGCGACATCATCATCATCATCGGGGTGTGCGCGTTCTACGTCCTGGTGTTCCTGCCGATCTTCCTGCGGCTCAAGGGCGCGCTGTAGGCGATGCGGCCGGACCTGGCGGCCCCGGTCGCGGCTGCGATCGCGGGCTGTGACCGGCCGAGCCTGGTGTTCGACCTGGCGCGGATCGACCGCAACCTCGCGGCGCTGGCCGACGCCGCGCGCGACGCCGGGGTGACCGCGCTGTTCGCGGTGAAGTCGTTTCCGCATCCGGCGGTGCGGGCGCTGGCCGCGGCCCGGCTCGCCGGGTTCGACGTCGCGTCGCCGGGGGAGGTCGCCGAGGTCGCCGAGGTCGTCGCCGGGGTCTCGGGGGCGGCGGTCGGTGCGATCCTGTCGGTCGCCGATCCGAGCGGCCGGGCGCTGGCCGCGGCGGCGGGCTGGCCGGGCCGGCTGATCGCGAGCTGCGAGACCGTCGAGCAGGTCGCAGAGGCGCCGGTGCACGCCGAGATCGCGATCCGGATCTCGGCCTCGCTGACCGGTCGCGATCCGGCGGTCGGCGCGGTGCTCGACGGCAGCGGTCATCGCCGGTCGCGGTTCGGGCTCGACGTCGACCCGGGCCGGCTGCGCGACGCGATCGGCCAGCTGGCGCGCGCGGCCGCCGGGCGCCCGGTCGGGCTCCACGTTCACCACGGCCCGGTCGCCGCCGCCTCGAGCGAGCGGTTCCTCGCCACCGCGCAGGCGGTGCTGGCCGCCGCCCACGACGCCGGCGTGGCGCCGCGGTTCCTCGACCTCGGCGGCGCCTGGCACGCCGTCGCCGACTGGGCTCAGACCTTGGGCGCGCTGCGCGCCGGGCTGCCGGCGATCGAGCTGATCGTCGAGCCCGGCCGCCGGATCGCCGACGGCGCCGGGTTCGCGTGCGGCCGGGTCCAGGTCGCCCGCGCGCTCGACGATCGCCGGCTGTGCGTGCTCGATCTGTCGCGGATCTGCCACCTGCGGTGGAGCCAGCCCGAGCTGGTCGCCCCGCCGCCGCGGACCGGCGAGGGCCGCACCACGCTGTTCGCCGGCCCGACGTGCTACGAGGACGACGCGCTCGGCGAGTGGACCATCGAGCCGGCGCGGTTCGCCGCCGGGTCCCGCGCGATCCTGCGCAACATCACCGGCTACGCCCTGGCGTGGAACACCGGGTTCGGCGGCATCGCCCCGGCCGACGTCGTGGTCGCCGACTGACCCGTGCGCTTACTCCTTCGAGTCGTCGCTGCCGCCGTTCTCGAGCGGATCGGTCACCACCGGCTCGGCGCCGACCGGCACCAGGTCCGAGCGGTCCGAGCGGATGCTCTTGTTGGCCCGCGGGACCTCGCCGGCGACCCGATCCGGGATCCGGATCGAGAACGTGAACGACAGCGTGTTGCGGTAGTACGACGGGAACGCCACCGCCCCGGTGCTGCTGCTGCTGCTCTGGCCGGCGGACTGGTAGACGAACTCGTAGCGCACCCCGAACGTCTCGCCCGGCTTCGGCGTCCAGCCGACGCTGAGATCGAGGTGGCCGACGTTGACCGAGCCCTCGGTATCGCCGGAGTCGGAGTTGATCAGCTCGCTGTGCGAGTAGCCGATCGACGCCTGGCCGCTCAGCTTGGGGTTGCGCTTGGTGACGTCGAGCCACGGCAGCGGCATCGCGACCTGCAGGTTGATGTTCTCGTCGAGCGTGTTCTCGGCCAGGAGCAAGTTCGGCGCCACGCTGCGGTCGGCCGACAGGTACGCGCGGCCCCAGACCTCGGTGTACGCGACGCCCGCACCGGCGACCCAGAACGTCGAGACCTTGCGGGTCGCCGTGGGGTCGTTCGGATCGTTGCCGATCGGGTTCACGATCGCGATCCCGCCGTTCGCGCTCGACGACCACCGCTGGTCGTAGTCGTGGTGCCACCCCAGGGTCGCCCCCGGGTTGAGCTGGTGATCGGTGCCGTTGCCGGCGGGCATGTCCGCCGGGGCCGCGCGCACCAGCCGGAGGTACGACACCGTGGCATTGAGCAGCAGCGAGTCGCTGTGGAACGTCCGCTCGAACCCCAGGTTGCCGCCGACCTCGCGGGTGTCGCTCGTGGTGCCCGCGCCGTCATCGGTCGTGGCGTAGCGCCCGAGCACACCCTGGGACAGCCGGGTATGTTCACTCGTGCTGTACGTCATCGACTCCGAGACCGAGGCCTGCTGGGTATCGATATTGCCGGAGGGTGCCGCGACCGCCACGGTCTGATCCGCCGTGGTCTGGCTCGACAGCGCGGTCACCCTGCCGGTGCCGGCGTCGACCGACATCGTCACCGATGACCGCGGCCCCGGCAGGAACACCGCCCGCCAGCCGGCGTGGCCGTCGAGCGACGGCTGATCGCTGTGCAGCAGGTACTCGATCGCCTCGACCTCGGCCGTGAAGTCGTGGATCATCCTGGGCGCGTCGTACGCGTACAGCACGCCGGGCCGGACCGTCACGAACACGTCGGCCTGGCGGTCCGTGTCGGTGGCGAACAGGTTATCGGTGGCCGACGCGTCGCCGCTTGCAGTGAAGTGCAAGCTCGTGTGGTCGGCCCGCGCGGGCGATGCTAGGACGAGCGTTCCGATGACGAAACCCAGGCTTCCGCGCACGGCTGCGTTGTATCACGCGGGTCCGGCCCGTCACCTATCGTAAAGCGCGCTCACCGAGTTGACACGCCCAGTAATCCGCATGCTTAGAATGCGGCCTAGGAATCGATATGCGCAGTGCAAGCGTCGATGAATCGCCC